>JAWOEI010000091.1:0-14684 GCA_046482825.1 Kiritimatiellia bacterium | reverse complement strand
CATTTGCCATTTGCCATTTGCCACTTGCCATTTGCCATTTGCCACTTGCCATTTGCCATTTGCCACTTGCCATTTGCCATTTGCCACTTGCCATTTGCCATTTGCCACTTGCCACTTACGAATAAATTACGGAGTAAATTATGAGTGAAGAAGAAAGTATGCTTCAGAAGGAAGCAAAAATGATGAACTTGGAGAACTTGATCGCGGAACGCGAGACTGTCTCCACCAAGAAGTTCCCTGTGCCTGTGAAGGAGCTGCTGGAACGTTTTGAAAAACTTTATGCAGGCGCGGTATGTGATGTGCTGCGGGAATTTTGCCTGCTGGACCAGGCGCTGCCGGGTTATATGCGGCCCCTGCGTGACAGCGATGTTGCCGCGGGAATCGCATTTACGGTTAAGAGTTCCCCTAACGTCAAGATCACAGGCGAGATGAGTTTCCGGGCGCAGATGCTTGATGATATGCATGAGGATGCCTTTGTGATGTGGGATACATCCAATGATGAACGCGCGACCCTCTGGGGCGGTGTGATGACTGCAACGGCGCATGGCATGGGTGTGCGGGCGGCCTGTATTGACGGCGGCATACGCGACACAAAACAGATCCTGGAGAAGGACTTTCCTGTATATTATAAGTACCGGAGTCCCAACGGTTCTCTGAGTCGCTGTCTGATCACCCATTATCAGATCCCCATTAAAATCGGTGACTGTGTGATCAAACCGGGAGATGTCATCCTTGCCGATTGTGACGGTGTGGTCTGTGTTCCTCGCGATATCGCTTACGATGTGCTTGTCCGTGCCGAGGAAATCCGCGAAAACGAGGAAAAAATATTCGGCTGGGTGGCCGATGGCGACAGTGTTCACGAAATCACCGAAAAAGGCGGATACTTTTAAATTCAATTCCTCGCAGAGGAATAAAAACCAGCGATGCAACTAAGTTCGTGTGAGACTATAAATAAGGATTTTCATGTCTATTATAATTGATCCATCGAATCTGAAAATAACCGATATGCGCTTTGCGGATATCGACGGCGCGCCTAAGCGTTGTACACTGATTAAAATCTATACCAATCAGGGGTTGATCGGTTACGGCGAGGTGCGCGATGCCTCGAGCCGCACCTATGCGGCCATGCTCAAGAGTCGCATTATCGGTGAAAATCCCTGCAATGTTGAAAAAATATTCCGGCGTATCAAGCAGTTCGGCGGTCATTCACGTCAGGCTGGCGGTGTCTGCGGTATTGAGTTAGCCCTGTGGGATCTGGCCGGCAAAGCCTGGAATGTTCCTGTATGGCAGCTGCTGGGCGGAAGATTCCGCGACCGGATACGTATCTACTGCGATACCGATTCCGAAGGGGGAGGTCGCGATATGGGGTGTGCGCTGAAAGATCGTATGGCTCAGGGATTCACCTATCTCAAAATGGATCTCGGCATCGAAATGCTGATAGACGAGCCCGGCTGCCTGAGTGCGCCTCTCGGCTTTCTCGAGAAAATGCGCGAATACAAACAGAGTGTGTTTACAACTCCCCACGGTTCTATCGACCCGCGTGCCATGCGCGGCGAAGCCTACGATCTTTTCAATACCGCCCACCCTTTCACCGGAATTCATATCACGGAAAAGGGGCTTGATTTTCTGGAACAGTATATGGCGGATGTGCGTGCTGAAATCGGGTATGAAATTCCGCTGGCTATCGATCATATCGGCCACGTGCCACTGGAAGACTGCATCAAACTCGGCCGCCGGCTAGAGAAATTCAATCTTGCCTGGATGGAGGATCCCGTGCCGTGGCAGATGACAGATCAGTATGTGCATCTGGCGCAGGCTACTACAACGCCCATCGGAACCGGCGAGGATATCTATCTGAAAGAGAATTTTATTCCTCTTCTGAAATCCGGATCACTGGCGGTGGTTCATCCCGATTTGCTCTCCGCTGGCGGTATCATGGAGACCAAGAAGGTCGGCGACCTGGCTGAGGAACATGGCGTTTCTATGTCCATTCACATGGCTGAAAGTCCGATCACCTGCATGGCGGCGGTTCATACTGCAGCAGCCACCCGCAACTTCATGGCGCTTGAGGTGCACTCGGTGGATGTCCCCTGGTGGGAGGATATTGTGACCGGTTTGCCCAAACCCCTGATCCGGGATGGCTATATCGACGTTCCGGATGCCCCCGGTCTAGGTATCGAAGCTCTTAACGAAGAGCTGATCAAAGAGAAGAGCCACCCCGACTTCCCGGAACCCTGGAATTCCACTGAGGAGTGGGACAGGGAATGGGCCAACGACCGCCAGTGGAGCTGAAACTAAAACTGCTTCGCAGTTTTAGGAAAAAACGCTCCGCGTTTTTGGAAGAGAATGGGAATGTGAAATCTAATTTCTGTAGGGCGGGGTCTGAGACCCCGCCTTGTATTATTCTGTCTATTTCTGCTCTTTCTGAGATCAGGGACCCGGCTACAGTTTTAGTTGACATCCTATTTGATGTAAAAAAAGGAGGAAGGCAATGATAAAGATACAAATCGTATTCTACAGTATGTATGGACACGTTTATCAATTGGCGGAAGCAATTGCTGAAGGTGCACGGAGTGTTCCTGATACTGAAGTAAAAATGTTGCAGGTGCCTGAACTGGTGCCGGAGGAAGCGTTGATCAAAAGCGGAGCCGGGGATGCCCGGGATGCCTTTGCACATATACCGGTAGCTGATCCCTCCCGACTTGCTGAAGCGGATGCGATTATTTTCGGAACACCCACGCGTTTCGGGAATATGTGCGCCCAGATGCGTAACTTTCTGGATCAGACCACGCAGCTTTGGCTCAACGGTGCTTTGATTGACAAGGTGGGTAGCGTTTTCGCCAGCACAGCCTCCCAGCACGGAGGACAGGAAACCACCATTCAGAGTTTTCACACAACCCTTCTGCATCATGGTATGATCGTTGTGGGTGTGCCGTATTCCGAGAAGCGACTGCTTGAAATGGATGAGATCAGCGGAGGCACCCCTTACGGCGCAACAACACTGGCTAAGAGCGACGGCTCACGCCTGCCCAGTGAAAACGAACTCGCCATCGCCCGCTTCCAGGGGCAGCATGTGACTGAGGTTGCGGCTAAGCTGGCAGGCTGACGGTCTTGCTGAATCGGCGCGGAAACGTACAGAACAACACCGGTTAATTCACGTGCTGACTTAATCTGTCACTTTGAAAAGCTTCAGTGCAATAAAGTTCTTCGACGGAGTAAGATAGATCGGTTATTCTGTTGCCGTTAATATGAAAAGCAGGAAGGAGTATTAACTTGAGTACTGATACACCGGAGAGGGCAAAAGAAAAACTGGAAAAGCTGAAAGAGAGCCTGAATCAGGTTATACGCGGCAAAAATGAAGTGATCCATCAGCTTTTAATTGCATTGCTGGCCGATGTGCATGTTTTAATCGAGGATGTGCCGGGAACCGGAAAAACCACTTTGGCTAAAGCATTGGCACTGTCACTCAATGCGCAGTTTTCCCGTATTCAGTTTACCCCAGACTTGTTGCCGACAGATATTATCGGCGGAATGGTGTATTCTGCAAAGGATGGCAGTCTTACGTTTCGTCCCGGGCCGGTTTTTTCCAACATTATCCTGGCCGATGAAATCAACAGGGCTTCTCCACGCACGCAATCCGCCTTGCTGGAGGCTATGAGTGAGAGGCAGGTGACTACGGAGGGCCAATCCCGTATGCTCCCTCAGCCTTTCTGGGTGGTTGCTACACAGAATCCTGTAGAGCATAACGGAACTTACCCCCTGCCGGAAGCGCAGTTGGACAGATTCGGCATGAAAATTTCTCTCGGTTATCCTGAGTTTGAATATGAGTTGCGGCTTATTCTTGATCAGGAGTATGTTCATCCCTTAAAGGCTGTCGTTCCGGTCATAAATACGGAAACTCTGGTCATGCTTCGTGAAGCGGTTAAATCTATTGAGGTGGAGGGATCGGTTCTTGAGTATATTGTGCGGCTTGTTTCCGGAACCCGCAGGGATTCGCGTCTGCGTCTAGGTGCGAGTCCCCGCGGGACGCTGGATCTGCGTCGCTGTGCGCAGGCCGCTGCATTCCTGGCCGGTCGAAGTTCCGTGCGCCCGGAGGATGTGCAGAGCCTGGCGGTGACCGTGCTGGCACACCGACTCCTGGTTGAAGTCAAGGCGCGGCACAGCGGTTTATCCAATGTTACAGTGATTGAAGATGCGGTGAAAGCAGAACCGGTACCGACGTGAGAAATTTTCGAAAGAGAACCGCCTCTTTGAAACAGCGCATGCTTTCGCCTCCAATGGGTTTTCAGCATGGCAAACGCGGAATGTCCAACAAACGTTTTCCCATGCTTCTGTGGCTGTCTTACTGGGTTGTGGCACATTTCACCCGGCGGATAGTTCTCTTTCTTGTAGTCGGTGTTGTACCGGCAGCTTTCCTTCTGCTCCTTGGCTTTAATAGCGCCTTCTTTCAGCTCTCGTTTGCACTTGTCTCTTTGATCATCGTCTGTATGTTTGTCGGTTATATCCGGTGTCCGCAGCTGGAAGTTGAGTCCTGTATTCCTGAACGCGTTGAATGCGGAACTCAATTCGAAACACGATATATTGTCCGTAATACAGGAAAGCGTACGGCTCTGTGCATTGCTGTTGAGACCCTTGTTTATCCGGATCTTTCCGGTTTTCAGATGCAGCAGGCCGATGCAGGTGATTTAAGTCCGGGAGCAGATGTTCTGACATGCGGCAAAGGAAAAGCCTGTCGCCGGGGAGTGTACAGTCTTCCGGGCTTGCGTTGGGATACTGATTACCCCTGCGGTTTCTGGAGATGGGGCAAGACCGATAGAAAAATACGTACACTCGTTATTTATCCGGGTTTCACACAGCTCGAATCTTTGAATATCCCATTGGGTTCCGGAAGTGAAAATGAGCTTTCGTCAGAAAATAAGATTTCACGTGAGGCCTTTGAGTTTCATGGATGCCGTGAGTTTCGTGAAGGCGACATGCTTCGCCATGTGCATTCAAGATCATCGGCCCGTTTGGGGAAACCGGTGGTAAAGGAGTTTCAGAGCGAAGGCCGGGAACGTACAGCTGTATTGATTGATACGCTGGGTGACGGACGGTTGGGAAGAGTGAAAGCGCGTCTTTTTAAAAACAGCTCCTTTGAAGCAGGCCTCTCCCTTACAGCCGCAATAATTGATTATCTGTCTGTTACCGACCGGGTGCTTGAACTGCTCGTGGCCGGGCCGGAGGTTTACCGGTTTGTCAGCTCAGGACGCGGAGGATACTTTGAAGATGTGCTGGATATCCTCGCGTCAATTGAACCCTGCGTCAGCGACTCCTTTGAACAGCTGGGGACAATGTTGCTGGAAGAGATACGCCTTGTTCAAAGTGTCTGCCTTGTGCTCACCCATTGGGATCAGCGACGCGAAGCGTTGGTTCAGGAACTCTGTGCTTATGCAATCGGTGTAAAAATAATCCTGATTACTGCCGATGGTTACAGACCCGCTGATGTGCCCGATTATACGATTTGTCTTTCGGCCGCTGAGGTGCTGCGGGGTGGAGTCTGTGCGCTATGAATAAAAAGCTGAAAACCATAGATGGAGTTGAGCGAAGCCGCTGGGCTGTTGCGGCCGGTGCGGCTGTGCTTCTCTGGTCCAGCTGGAATTACTGCGCAGGGGAGGATATCGGATTGTTTGTTGTAACAGCGGTTTTAACTGCTTTGGCTTTTATCAGCAAACACAGTCTTCCCCGCCGTGCCCGGTGGGTGATTTGGGCCTGGGTGATTGTGTCAGTAATCTGTCTGGCTGCAAATGTTAACCGGATTATGCCCGTACAGGATAATCCGGGCAGAGGATTTATATTCGACCGTGTTGCAACGGCGGTATATGCCTTGGGTTTATGTGCAGTTCTATTCCTTTCCGGAAGGCTTCAGGTGTCGTTGATCGCAATTGGCTCCATGCCTGTAGTTATGCTTGCTTTCAGGGAACGAGACGGTATGCCTTTGAATTCCGGACATGAACAGATTATCGTCTGGGTGTTTGTCGCTTTGCTGGTGCTTCTCGATTATGCCTGCCGCAGCACGCGTCCAGCGGAATTGGGCAGGGGAATGTCTATTACCATTAAAAAGGGAGGAACGCGCTGGTTGTTTCTGCTGCTGACAGTCTGCGGCGCTTTTTTTATGCGGCATCCGGTTGAGTCGGCATCTTTCGGATTGCAACGCCTGGCTTACGGCATGGTGTACGGAGGGCACCCGAGAAGAAGATCTCCGATGAATACGGTGAACGGACTGTATTTGAGCAGGTCTCTGCCGGACGGATACCGGGAGCGGATGCGGATGCTTCTTCTGATCGATTCAGACCGCGTGCCCGGATATCTGCGGGAAAATGTATTCACTGAGTATCGTAACGGGAAATGGCTTAAACCGGAGAATGAAGGTGAACCGCTCCCCGCGGTAAACGCCGCGCTGAATGAAGAGGACGAAGAACGAACCTTTATGCTCGCAGAGGAATCAATGCATCAGGTTATAGACGACTGGAGCATTGAGGTTATGAATCCGAAAATGTTGTCGGCACTTTGTCTGCCGGGCAGTGTTATCTCTATATCAAGCTATGATCCAGCGCCTTTCGTTAATTCGGACGGAGTTGTAACAGTGGAGCCGGAGTATGCATCCCGTTATCGTGCGGGGATAGGGGATAGTCATAAATTCATGACGGTATGCCAGAGGACAGATGGATTCAGCGATCCCGCATATCTTGATGTGCCCCCCAAATTGTCAGGCGCGGTTTCTAACTGGGTGGCGGATTGCGCAGGATTAGGCGGTGATGTCTCAGCGCTGGAATCCAGAATTAACTTGCGTAAATATTTTTATTCAAATTTCAGGTATAACAGCAGTGTCCGTATAAATAGACGACCTGATCCGATTATCGATTTTATGAAACGTCGCGAAGGTATCTGTATTCACTTTGCAAGCGCGGCCGCGCTTATGTTCCGCTCCGCCGGGATTCCCTCGCGGGTGGTGGTCGGCTATGTGTGTATGGAGTGGAATCCTTGGATTAAACGTTATGTCATAAGAGAGCGGGAGGGACACGCCTGGGTGGAAATCTGGGACGATGAGCATAAGCAGTGGCTTCTGGTGGAACCTACACCGCCAGCAGGTATTCCGATGAATAAAGAGCAGTCGGGTGTGATGCGTCTGACAAAAGATGTCTTTGTCGCCAGCTGGAAACGATTCGTTGCATGGATCAGAAACATCAATCTCCTGCAGACGATTGCAGCAGCCGGTTCTGCCGTGTTGCTCTATATAATGAGGTTGGCATCGAGTCCCCCGGGAATTGCCCTGGTGATCGCGCTTGCTTTGTTTGTCTGGTGGCACCGGCGAAAAGCACGCTTGATTCTTACCGAGGAGGAGCAGCTCAGAGCTGAATTGACCGCAATGATGTATAAGATCGCACACCGTGGACTTTCTGAACAATATCATATTCAGAAGGCAGAATGCTGGGATTCATGGCTCAAACGGGTTGAAGAACACCTGCCGGCTGATACCTATGCCGAACTGTCGGAAACCGTCGAGAGTTATCAGCTGCTCAGATACAGCAGGAAACTGGATATCAGCGCAGCACGGAAATGGCTGGCAGCGGAAAAAACAGCTTGCCAAAACTAGCTGAACGGATGCAGAAAACATGATCCTGTTAATCAATGCGTAGTCGAGTTTTAAACGTTTCTTTTTTCCGTGTCTTGTCTGCCGGGGTGGGATATGTTAAATTTTCGGTATGCGTGTATATATTGATTTTGACGATGTTCTGTGTGAAACCGCCAGGGCTCTTTCTGAACTGGCATGTAAAGTTTTTCAGCGTGATGTGCCCTATGAGAAGATAAGCGTGTTCAATCTTCAGCATGCTTTCTCTCTTTCAGGTGATCAGATAGAGGATTTGATGGATTATGCGCATGAAATCGAATTTCTTGAAAAACTCGAACCTGCGCCCGGCGCGGTTGAAGCACTTAAACGGCTCAGAAGGAAAGAACATGATACTGTAATTGTAACCGGTCGGCCATCCTTTTGTCACGAAGGCTCCATCAGATGGCTGGAACGGTTCGGGTTGGCATCCCAGGAAATAATTTATGTGGATAAATACGGGCGTACTCCGAAAACGGTGCCTGATGGCGATTTCCCTCCCACGCTTACTCCGTATCAGTTCTGTCAACTCTCCTTTGATGTGGCCATTGATGATTCACCTGAAGCTCTTGACCTTCTTTCAGCCCTGGATAACTGCAGAATCCTGATTTATGATCGTCCATGGAATCAAACCTTCAAATGCGGAAAGAAGTTTTCTCGCTGTTCAAACTGGCATGATATTTTGAGGTTAATTGATGGCGATTGAGTGTTTCCCGCGTTGCAGTCCGGTTAAGTTCCGGGTGTTTGACGTGTATGTCCGCAAGCCGGACAGCCTGCTCGCATAATTTGTTGTACAGAAACTGCCTCATGGATGATCCGTTCCGGAAGCATCAGCGTTTTTATTATCAGAAGGCTGCTTTTTATGGAGTTATGATAAATACCTGAAATTTTGTCAGGGGCTGTAATAATCGTAATTTTCCCGCCGCAGACAGGGCATATCGTTGTAATTTTACCGGTACCCTGACATTCTGTACATTTTCCTGTTCCGTTGCATACAGGACATCGGTGTGTTTTTTTTGACGTAGTCAAGGCTTTGGACTTTATGTTTCTGGTGTTTTCCAGAGTTAGTCTGCCTGAAGGAAACGATGATTGCTGCTCGATGGGGATTGTCCCTTTTCCCTTGCAACGGCTGCAAATACCGCTTCCGCCGCACTCCGGACATTTCTTCTGTATTTTCCCGTTTCTGCATTTTGTACATGTTTTTATTACCTGGGCCGTTGCGGGTAAATCAGGCTGGCTCTTAAAGCTTGTCCGTTGTTGTAATTTTCTGAGTTCCGACAAGCCGCGATTTTCCTTGCCATGCTGTATCAGTCCCAGGGCGAGTACTTGAATAAGCCCGTATTTTGCATCGTATTTCATGCGTTTGAAGTATTGGTGCCATTTTTCCGGCCGGGATCCTTTCGGTTGAGTCCATAAAAAACCGTTTGTATGGGCCAGTGCTGAAACACGCTGAATTTTTGAATAAGAATCCGGCTGGATGTCCAGGTCTGTTAGGGCATTGCGGATTTCCTCCCATTTTTCATACTCATCAAACCGCTGAAAGGGCAGCAACATAAATGCGCCAGCTAACACAGCAGTAAAAATGACTGCAGGAAGTATCTTTTTGATTTTCCGGAAAAGACGTTCAACAATTGTCGGAGGTTTGGGTTTTGCATATCGACCTTTACTGAGATCTATGGCTGGCTGATTATCGGATTGCGGCTTTTCTTTGAGTTTAAGTTTGTTCACAACAAGTTCCTTGTAATTTTCTTAAAAACGGATTCGTATTTGATGGCGTCAACCGGACACACATTCAAGCAGCGGGCACAACTGAAACAATCCGGCGGCAGTTTGCTGCCGTAAACACGCCCCTTTGCCGCCATCGAAGGGCAGGCTTTTATACAGGCGCCACATCGGATGCATCTGTCGTTATCAATACGAAGGCGGAAAATGCCTGCTCCTATGATAATTACCATAAAAGCCACAGTCCCCAAAAAGCATATACGCTGTTTATGCGAAATCAGCGAAAACCATTGACGTGTTTTCATTATTCAGCACCCCTTTATGTTTTAAGGATAAACTTAGGATGCCAATTTTACCATCAGAAAATATGTAATTATCACGCATCGCATCCAGTATGTATTTTCAGCTGGTTGCATCTGCCTGTCAGTATATGTTGCCAGCCGTCAATTACTATGGTTCCGTCTCCGGCAAGCCGGAGACGGTTTGTTCAACCGGAGCTATACGTTCCGGGGTTGTTGCTTGTCCTGCTTGCGCTTCGTGTTGGCCTCCTGCTTTGCGCCCTTCTGTCTTTGCGCCTTGGCCTTGTCTTTCCTGCTTTTTTTGTCACCCATGGGATGATTCCTTTTCGGGGTTGTATCTCATTTTGATCTGATCTTTTTCCGCGAACGTGTGCAATTCAACTTTCGTCAGAAGATTACGGGTTTCTCGTATATTTTGAGTAGAAGGATCTATTTGTTATAGACTGAATGATTCCCCGGGAGAGTTCTCCCGGAGAATTACATCGGAGATATAGGTCTTTGATTATTTGTGTACAATGAACCTAAGATTCTGCCTGGAAGCGGGCTACCGTAACATTATCAACGTACCCTGATACGACAACTGGGCAGAGACAACTACACGTGTACCTACGGTGGAGGTGGTCACCGTAGCTACATAATTCGGTAGGTTGTGCTCGACCGGGACAGTCATGGGATCAATTGTCTCACCCTCGGCCAGCAGAAAAAGCGGTAACGTAAAATTGCCGGGAGCCGATAATCCTTCTTCCAAAGCGACACGTACAGCACCTCCATCCGAAAAGTTGATCGGTCCGCCCAGTTCTACGCCATTAGGCAATGTCAGTTCCGGATAGCGCCGCAATAGACGACCGGTATCACGCACATTAACAGGGCCGGTGCCAAAAGCATCGGATGAAATCGGACACAATGTTCCGTTAATAATCGTTGTGAGTCCAGTATAGCTGTTTGCTCCGCCCAGTATGACCTGACCTTCGCCCGCTTTGGTAAAACCACCGGGACCAGTCACTGGGCATGTTATGTTCAACGTGGCAGCATTTTCGACACGTAGCACAGCTCCGCCTTCGAAACGCCGCTCAGATTCAGGTGTTCCAGATGGGAATCCTCCTTCATCGCTGCTTGTTGTAGCCCATCCGCCTGTTGCCGACAACATGATGCCCCGGTTTGCATCATCCAGAGTGACATTATTGGTTACGCTGATGCCTCCGCCATTGAATAACATCTGGTCTTCCCGGAATGCGGGTGGCTCACCGCCAATGTTCTCCTCGCAGGTAATACACATCGTAAAATTTGTATTTCCCTGCACGTATATTCTGCCGAAGAAGTTAGTGTTCAGTGCCGACATAAAGTATTGTGCGTAGCCATCTTCGGGATTGCCTTCATTGTATAAACGCAGTTCTCCATAACCATGTAAAGCAGAATACATGTAAAAATCGCGAAGGATCGTCATGGATTGCACCCTCAGAGCATAGGATTTGCCTTCGCTTAGAACTGAATGCAAAGTGATGTTTCCTGCAATTCTTCCGGCGGGATTATCACCCAGCGAAAACACAGAGTGGTTCATTACTCTCAGATCATCTATAGTCGGTGTGCCAGCTCCCTTCATGAGGAAGCTCTGCAGGTAATCTCCGTTGAGGATCAGTCGTTTTCCGGCAAAGGTAACATTCCCCGAAGTCGGTGTACGCATGGTTACAGCTTTGTTGACAACATAGGTGTTGCCAGCTGATGGGGCCAGATAACTGGACCAGTTGGTATCGATAAGTGCAGATTTTCCAAATACATCGGTATATTGTTGAAACTCAATTTTCTCCGGTGGCGTTGGTGTAAAGACCAGTACCTGTCCACCTGAACCGTCATCGATAAGAGACAGTTCACCCATCCACGGTACATCCAGGCCAAAATCATGATTATCGAAATCACTCAGGTTTGGCGCGGATAGTATTTTATAGGCGGTTTCAGTCGTGTTATTGGTGTTTACCTTGAACTTGAACACCTCAAACGCAGCCTTGCTCAGCGGCCCGCTCATGCGAATCAGTGGGGTGTCGGGGTTGGCTTCGGAGAGATCGACATAAAACCAGCCGTCCTGCACATCCAGACTTTGCACATTGCACCCGGCCTGTGATGCTTCCAGGGTTCCGCCTGCGGTCAGAGTTATGTCGGTCAGGTTGCTTCCTGAAATTGCGGATGCTGATCCGGTTACGTTGATTCCGGACGAAAGCAATGATGCATTGGGGGTCAGATGCAGTGTTCCCTCTTCAACAAGAGTTGTGCCGGTATAGAGTTCATTGGTTGTCAGAACCAACGTACCGCTACCCCGCTTGAAAAAGTTGTAATCTCCGGAGATCACGCATGAAACCGTAGCGGTATTGCTACCCGTTATTTCAAAACCGCCGCCGACAGAAAGGGAAGAGAAGCTGTCCTGTTCCAGTTTGATACCCCGATTCGGATCGTCAATAGCGAGTGAGTTGGTTATGAGAACGGCCGCGCCTCTCAAAGAAAGCTGATCTTCTGTGAAGGCTGGCGGGTTGGATCCCAGAGCTTTTTCATCGGTCAATCCCAGCTGACCGATTCCTCTCGCCCTGAACTTTCCGGTAAAACCGGAATTGTCACCCAGAAATGAGGCTCGCATATCAGTACCTTTGAACTCCTTGTTGAACGTGACCTGGATCAGGTCTTCCCCGTAGATTTCAGAGTAAATAGCAAAAGAGCGCTTGTAGTCGCCTGTTACCTGAAGGTCAAACAGTTTTCCCGGGTTTATTGTGATTCTTCCATGGATACGGCCAAGTGTTCCGTCCTTCCAATGCTGGATGGAACCGCTATCTATAATAAAGTTGGTTATCACACATGCACCGGAACTTTTCCAGGCAAAAATACCGTTTCCGTTCAATGTCAGGCTGTCTCCGGCAAACACATACATATCCGTCGTGGAATCGTAATCAGGACTCCGCATGAGCTTCCCATTGATGAAGTAGTCGTTGCCTGCAACCGGAGCTTCATCATTTTCCCAGTCTGCGCTGGTATTAAAGGAAGAGACTCCTTCGCCATTATAGCCATCCATATTGTAAGAATTAGCCTGTGCACCCAGTGCCAGCACCACAACTATGCTCAGAGTCATGAAATATTTTATCGTCTGGCTCCTGTGATATAATTCGGTAACATTTGCAATAGCTACCGATGTTAACGTTGCGAATGATTTCATATTTGTTTCTCCTTTTATATTGTCTTTTTTTTCTTGACCACAGACAAAATTTTAAAACACTTATGTTTTATATCACCAGCATCCCATAGGGATGTTGTGCTTTGCCCAAATTCCATCGTTGGCATCTATTATGCGGGGGGGGGGATGAAGATGTCAACCTCTTAATCGTGCATAATTTTTGACGTAAAATTTAATAGGTAACTGCATTAATATTAAGACGCAGGGTTATCTGTTTTTTCAAAAGTTTAGCATAAGGATTTTTTACGGAATCTGAAAAATTATATTCTTTTCTCATAAAAATTTACTATAGTGTTTTCGTTCATTTTGTGTCGCTTTGCGAGCAGAAATTATTCTGATTTCTGTTTCACCTTGCCGATATGCATGCACAACAACAAATATACGAAGCTTAGCGCTGAAGCCAAGGAGAAGGAATCGATCTTCACGTTGAGAGTGTAAGGCATCATGCCTTAACCTGGCTTTCTCGTCCGCTATTACATACGGCGGCGGATTGAGGGTTTCGGAGTGCGTGCGCACCTGTATGCCTGACAGGCAGGCGCAGACAGGCGGGTAGAAATCGTGTTAGAACAATTCTTAATGGTATCTCTTCCCTATGTCCTATGCTGTTCGTGCTCAGTACGGAACCGGGAAGTATTTTTGTGACTGGACAATGCCGATGGCTTCCAGAAGTCTGGGTTTGTCCATTTCGTGAACTTCGATTTTGTTTCCGATGGGATTTGGAAGGGTGATGCAGAGTTTTCCGCCCAGGTGTTCACGGAACTGTTCAATGCCCCTGAAAACATCGGGTTCGCCATTGGAATCGCGTCGCTCCAGAAGTTCGGATTTTACAGGCAGGCCGCTGCTGTGCATGGCGTTGACGATGGACTTGAATTCATCGTCAGAAATTCTCCCTTCAAGCATGGCGTAGGCGCTGTCGACGGCAATGCCTATGGACACTCCTTCGCCGTGATTAAGGGCGAAGTTGGAGATCAGTTCCAGGCGATGTCCCGCCCAGTGGCCGAAGTCCAGAGGCCGTGCGCTTCCGGTTTCAAAGGGGTCTCCGGATGTCGCGATATGATGCAGATGAAGCTGCGCGGTTTTATAGACCAGCCGCTCCATGATTTTCTGATCGCGCTTTTTAATCAGGTGCGCGTTTTCACAGAGCCACTGAAAGAAATTTTTATCGGCAATAATGGCGACTTTGAATGCTTCCGCCGCACCGCTGATCCACTCGCGCAGGGGAAGGGTTTTCAGCAGTTCGAAGTCGTTGATCACGGCATAGGGCGGAGCGAAAGTGCCAGCGAAGTTTTTCGATCCTCCGTCATTCATGCCGTTTTTAATACCGACACCCGCGTCGTCCTGCGAGAGAACGGTGGATGGCAGACGTATCAGCCTGATGCCCCGATGGACCAGGGATGCGGCGAATCCAGCCATGTCGAGAACCGCTCCGCCGCCGACTGCAATGACATAACTCTGCCGATCGACATGTTCTAGTCCGGCGTATGTCATGATTTCGCGCACACCGGACCAGCCGTTTTTTGCATTCTCGCCGCCCGGAATAATCATAGGCGGTTTTACCAGCACGATTTTTTCCGCATGGGCGTTGAACCATTTTTCAACGGACTTAGGAAAATCGGGGTCGGCGGTGACGATGCCGCTGTCAATTACCATTAACGCACGGGCCTGACCTGTCTCTTTGGCTGCCGTATCAGCCAGAAGGGAATTATCCGGATGGAAGACGTTGTGTGTGAAATGTACCGGGTATTGAAACGAGACTTCAAATTTCTGTTGAATAGTTTTCATTAAGTTCAGTGTCCAGTGTTCAGTG
>JAWOEI010000082.1:0-4067 GCA_046482825.1 Kiritimatiellia bacterium | reverse complement strand
ATCAGAGGCAAAGAACCGAAAGTTGCTCTTACGGCAGTTATGAGAAAAATAATCGTGCTAATGGATTTGATAGTTAAAAACCCGGATTTTCAACCATCAGCGGGGTGATTCAGAGCTGCAAAACCCAGGTGGCCAGTACTGGCCACCTGGGTTTGAAAAAATTTGTGGATCACGGTTGCTACAGTAACAATGCATTCGAACTGTAGCCGAGGTCCTTGACCTCGGAAGATGTATGATGCAAATTGCCGTAAATTTGACGATTTGCACCAATTCGCATCTGCGCCCGCATAAACCAGTTAAACAGCGAACAGTTGTGTTTTAACTGTTCGCTGTTTCAGCAAAAATAACCGGCTGCGTACATACAGCCGGGTATTAAACATATCTTTACTGCAACATCATAATCAGGCCGCCACCCTTCATCTGCAGGAACAGCAACGCATTATTATCGATGCCGCGGCCGGCAGATGGTTAAATTCCGCAGATTCACATCCCGCCGGAACACATTGTTTTATACTCATCGGGATAATGTTTTTTCAAGCATTCAGGACAGATGCTGTGGCTTATATCCATATCGGAATGCTTTCTTATATAGGTTTCAACCTGTTCCCAGTAGCCTTTATCATCTCTGACATTTTTACAGAAAGAACACAGAGGAAGTATTCCTCTCAAAGTTCTTATTTCCGCTAATGATTCCTGAAGTTTTTTGATAAGTTCTTCACGCTCTTTTTCGAACTGTTTTCTAGCAGTCACATCCCGGCATATACAGAAAATGAGCTTCTTATCCCGACAGAAAGCTCCGTTATTGCTCAGTTCCACATCAATCAGACTGCCATCTTTACAGCGGTGTTTTGTTTCAAAAAAATGCCCCCCCTCATCGACATTTTCAAGCAGTTCCAGAATATTATCTTTATCCAAAGCACCATCCCACTCCCATACATGAAGATGGCGCAGCTCCTCCAGTGAATAGCCGAGCATATCAGCAAATCGTCTGTTTGCCTCAAAAACCGCGCCATCCAGGGTAAGAACAACGAGACCATCTCTTGACTCATCTGTAATACGACGCCGCCAGTTAATTTCCTCCGTCAGCCTATCTTGAGTATTATTAAGTTCAACCTGAATTCTTTCTAATTCGAGAATTCTTTTTTCCAGTTCTATGATTTTTTCTTTTTCAAGCATTTTATTACCTCACGACCCGTAAACCCGCTGTAAATTTATAATTCCCCGCGATCTTCCCTCGTAATCGATATTATTGTATCACCCGTTTTAAAATTGTCTATTCCTTTTTCCGATTTTTCCATGCAGAATCCGTTTCAAAATGGTAATATTTTGTAATGTTTTCGGAAATACAAACAAGTAGATAAAATTTAAATAAGGATAAAGTATGAACAGTGATAAAGTTAAAAAAGGATTTCAGCGGGCTCCTCATCGCAGCCTGCTAAGGGCTACGGGACTGAAAACGGAGGATTTTAAAAAGCCGTTCATCGGTGTGTGCAACTCCTACACGGATGTCATTCCCGGCCACTGCCATCTGAACAAGGTAGCTGAATGGATTAAAGAGTGTATAATCGAAGCTGGCGGAGTTCCTATCGAGTTCAACACCATAGGAATATGTGATGGGATCGCTATGGGACACAGCGGAATGAAATACTCACTGCCCAGCCGTGAGTTGATTGCCGACTCGGTTGAATCTATGGTAAAAGCCCATTGTTTCGATGCCATGATATGCATACCCAACTGTGACAAGATTGTACCTGGCATGATACTTGGTGCCATCAGGGCGAATATCCCCACGATTTTCAGCAGCGGGGGTCCTATGATGGCCGGCAGTCTGAACGGCAAACCGGTTGACTTGATCTCAGTATTTGAAGGCGTAGCCAAATTCAACAACAACAAAATTTCGGAATCCGCCCTGGAAGAAATTGAAGAAGCGGGATGCCCGACATGCGGTTCCTGTTCCGGGATGTTCACAGCCAACTCCATGAACTGTCTGTGCGAAGCGATAGGCCTGGCCCTGCCCGGAAACGGGACAATTCCGGCGGTAGCTCCTGAACGGAGGAAGCTATGGAAAAAAGCGGCGGAACGCGTGGTCGAAATGGCCTTATCGGAAGGTCCCCTGCCGCGCGATTTAGTCACACTTGACTCGATAGACAACGCTTTCGCGCTGGACATGGCTATGGGCGGTAGCACAAACACTGTTCTGCACACTCTGGCCATCGCACGTGAAGCCGGTCTGGAGTATGATCTGAACCGCATCAACAAAATATCCGGAAAATGTCCGAACATCTGCAAAGTTTCGCCTTCATGTGATTATCACATCGAGGATGTGGACGCAGCCGGAGGAATTTCCGCGATACTCAAACGGATTGAAGAATGTGTTCCCGGGCTGCTGAACAGCGATGCCCCGACAGTTTCGGGAAAAACACTGGGAGAAACATTTGCTGAAGCCGAAATCAAAGATGATCAGGTAATCCGCACCAGAGATAATGTGTATTCCGAAGACGGCGGGCTTACAGTGCTTTACGGCAACATTGCCGAAGAGGGAGCAATTGTCAAAAAGGCCGGTGTTGCCGCATCCATGCTTGAGTTCGAAGGCGCGGCAATCTGCTATGACTCACAGGACGAAGCCTGCGACGGCATTCTGGCTGGCGAGGTAAAATCCGGACATGTGGTTGTTATCCGCTATGAAGGGCCCAAGGGCGGTCCGGGCATGCAGGAGATGCTGGCCCCGACTTCATATATCATGGGCGCGGGTCTCGGTGAAGCGGTGGCGCTGATCACAGACGGCCGTTTCTCAGGCGGAACCCGCGGGGCATGCATCGGGCACATCTCACCGGAAGCGGCTGAGGGCGGCTTGATTGGTCTGATCCGAAACGGCGACAGAATCCGCCTTAATCTGAACACGCACACTCTGGAAGTGTTAATCGACGATGACGAGATCAAGCGCCGCCGCGCCGCCGCGCCGGAATGGGAACCCCGTAATATCGGCGGATGGCTGCAGCGTTACTCGATGCTGGTCAGCAATGCAAGCACCGGAGCGTCGCTGCTACAGTAGTTTTGTTTAATGTAGAATGTGGAACGCAGGAAGCAGGTAACACCACATCCCACTTTATACATTCCTCTTTCCACAACCAAAGAGAGCGGACGTTCAACGTCCACTCTCTTTTTACTTGTGGTACCAGACCTGCCAGAGGAAGAGCCCCCTGGCAGGAGCTGTCGGAACCCGGGCAGTGCGCGGAGGATGTTCCGAAAGCAACTCTTTCACGGCTTCCGGTTCTTCAGCCCCCAGTCCAACACGTATCAGAAAACCGACCATGCTACGCACCTGTTTATAGAGAAAACCGGTACCGCGCACCCTGAACATAATCTCGCTGCCGCGTTTACTTACCGTAAAACTGATTATTGTCCGTACAGAGCTTTCAAGATCGCGATGGGCATTGGCCATGAATGATGCAAAATCGTGCTCACCCGAAAAACAGACGGCTGCTGCGCGCATGGCTTTCATATCAAGAGGCTTATAGACATTATGGCAGTAGAGTCGTTTATCCGGCAGGACAAAGGGTTCGGAGGAAATAAAATAGCGGTACTCCTTGGATTCTGCCGAACGCCGCGCATGGAAATCACTCCCGGCAACAGACACCTTCAGCACGCGGATATCATCCGGCAGATGGCTATTGAGTGCATAATAGAGAGATTTGGTTGACAGACGCGTTATCAGATCGGCATGAGCCACCTGTCCCCTGGCATGCACCCCAGCATCAGTCCGACCGCTGCCGTGAACTTTAACCTTATGTCCGCATATCCGCTCAAGCACCCCTTCCATATTCAAGAGGATCCCCATTTACGAAGGGAAGAACATCAGATCGTAAGGAAATATCTGCTGGATAATTATCAAAAATACATGAAATATATAGATGTTTTATAATTATGATCAATAATCTATTCACCTCTTCCTGCTGTCTCTGGTCAAGCAGGGCGTCACCGGTAAGGATGCAGACGCAGCGCTTGGGCGAGCACATATCACCGTTAACAAGAATGCCGTGCCCAATGACCCGCAAAGCCCCTTTGTG
>JAWOEI010000033.1:0-4601 GCA_046482825.1 Kiritimatiellia bacterium | reverse complement strand
CCCGTGAATATAGGGGTGTAGTGTTTTAACCCTTCCTCCCAAAATTTCAGGGGACCCGGTAACTTCTGCCGCTTCGATAACCGCTACCCCTTCATCGCGCAGTATTCGGGCTGTTCCCCCTATGTGGAATGGGTATTCACGATCCTCTCAACTCGCTTCAGGGAGTCTACAGATGGGAACTGATCCGTTTTCCAACGTTGAAAAAATCTATTGTTTTTATAGACGACCAGCTTGGGCACTGGGTTTTCTGGGGGGGGTTCGTGTTGGGTAGCTGGTGTGTAGGGATTCAGCAGATGTGCTGTCCTCTCGATGAAAAAATGAACTTCAGGTGGATGGCGGGGTTTACCATAGTTGCGGTATTGCTTCTGTGGGTGATGCTTACCAATCTGTGGGATGAATATCCGAAGACTACAGAAGATCTTTCTGTTATTGCTCTTGCGTTAGCGGTTCTGTTTGCGGCTCACCGGTTCCTGGCGAAAGATGTGTCTCTGATGCGTATGCCGGTTCTCTTTGTGATGTATATCGCTTATACAGGTAGCATTTCGGGTACTTTGATATGCTGGCAGTTACGCTACGGAATTTTGTTTTAAACCCGTTAACGGTATCTGCGGAAAAATGGCGGCTGCTGTGTTCAGTTTAAAGAAATCGCACCTGTGGATATAAAACTGAGCGCTTGTGAAATCAGTTGATCACGGAACAGCGGCGGTTACGGTGTGCGTTTTGCGTACAATGCCAGACAACATAAAATCTGTAATGAAACAGGAGAAGTTATGGCTGTTTACAGTATGACCGGCTTTGGTCGGGCGGAGAATCGTTCCAAAGACGGAACTGTAATTATTGTCGAGTTGAGTTCTGTCAACCGCAAGCAACTCGACTGCAGCATTTCGATGCCGCGTGAATTAATGAGTTGCGAGTCGAAAATTCAGGCCTGCGTTGGTCGTGTAATTAGGCGGGGGTATGTGAAAGGTTCCGTCACGATTGAAAATGCCTGCAGAAATACGTCGCCTGAAATTGATGTTGACGTCATGACTTACCGGATCAGGGCTCTCCGTGCCGCGGCTGCCGAGTTGAATCTTGAAGATGATCTGACGGCTTCATCTCTGCTGCGTTTTCCTGATCTTATAAAATCGGAGCAACCTGAAGCTTTTTCCGATCCTGTTGCTTTCTGGCCGTATATTGAAAAAACTGTTCTGAAAGCGTTGAAACAACTTAAGGCCATGCGCCGAACCGAAGGGAATACTCTGGAGTCCGATCTCCGCAGGCGCTTTGAAGCATTACGTAAAATATATGACCGCATTGCGCAGATTGCTCCGGAAGTGCCTGCCAGCCATAGGAAAACGTTTACCCGGCGACTGGAAGCAATGATGTCGGGAAATGCCGGGATAGATCAGGATCTTATTGCCCGTGAAGTGGCGATCTATGCGGATCGTTGCGATATCAGCGAAGAGCTTACGCGCCTTGAGAGCCATTTCGGACAGGCAGATAAGGTTTTGAATAAAGGAGGGGTCTGCGGCAGAACCCTTGATTTTATCTGCCAGGAAATGTTCCGGGAAATCAACACTATAGGATCTAAATCAGGCAGCGCCGTGATTTCGCGTCAGGTAATCAATTTCAAAGCCGGTCTGGAAGCTGTGCGTGAACAGGTTCAGAATATTGAATAAAACCCGGATTCAAAGCGCAGCAGCCAGAGCAAGTGCCGCCACCTGCAACTTTCAGCTTAGCCAGGGCGGATGTTCCGGCAGGCTGGCGTCAAATTCAGCAAGTATCTTCCGCTGATACTCTCCGTCAAAAGTTCCATCCAGAAATTTTGCAAAGGCTTCTGTGCAGAATCTTTCCCAGGATTCCTCTTCTTTTCCGGGATTGACGGGATAAAAGAGCGCGTTGTTGGCTTCAGCCGCTTTGCAGTCTCCGGGGGCGTCACCAATCATCAGTACGCGTTTCTGATCATATTTTCCGTCAGCGGCCATTTTCAGGTGAACCGCTTTTGTTCCGAGTTCCTGTCCCGCTATCAGAGAAACATACTGATGTATCTTGTGCAGGTTCCACTCTTTGACCAGCGCTTCTTCCGGTGTCTGCGAAACGACAAAGACATCCGCTTTGGTACCGACAGTCTGCAATGCTTTGAAAGCCCATTTGAAGGGGGGGATTTCACGCATATTTCTGTCTATATCCCTGTTAACAGCCAGAGACCATTCCAGAAGGCGCCTGAGTTCTGGATCGTCGGTGCGCTCTGCTTCTTCTGCCAGTGTGGGATTGCCCAGAGGAAGCCCCGAGTTAACATATGCTTCCAGAGTCGCGGTATCAGGAAGTTCCACGCCTGAATTTTTAACTCCGGGGTACTCTTTGAAGAGCCTGAATGTATTCAGAAGTGCAGGAAAACGGTTGGTGCCGCGGTTTTTAGAAAAAAGATTCACAAATTCCGCACACGCACGTAGTTCTTTTTCACACTTCTCCAGATTCCAGAATTTTATAATCTGAGGGTGAAAGTGCTCTTTCTGCTTGACTGTCATGGAGTCAAACACACATCCGTCTGAATCAATGCCGACGAGTGCGTCAAATTTATGAGGTATGTTTTTGAGATCTTCTTCTGTATAATGATTTTTCATAATTAACAATTTATAAAGTCAGGTGAACAGCTTTATCAGTTATGAATCAATCCGTAAACATTACGGGTGGGTTTGCCGTAATGTTTATCAGATGCCGATCTGTCCGATTGCAATCAGCGTGAAAACCATGGTGAAAATAGCTGCGGTTTCCACAATACCGAGTGCAGCCAGATAGTTTGTCAGTCCCTGGCCGGTTTCTGCCTGGGCATCACAGGCGGCAGCTCCGGCACGTCCCTGGAAAAGGGATGAAAACCCGATGGCCATTCCGGCAAAAATGCCGAGAATCAGCATTGCCGGACCCGCTGTGGCTTTGTCGAACATGACAAACATCAGTATCATGCCGTAAAGGGTTTGTGTAATCGGTGCCCCCACAAATGTAAGCAGCAGGAAGGGAGCCGCTTTGTTCTGAGCGTAACACTTCTTCCATGCACCGACAGCTGCTGCTGCTGCCGCACCGGTGCCGAAAGCTGATCCTGTAGCACTTAGTGCCAGACATGCTACGGCACCAGCAATACCCATGGCTTGTGATAGTTCTGCAGTCATTCTTTTATCTCCTTTTTGTTGTCTAAGTTATTCAATAAAATGCGGAAAAACATCTGATTTCAGCTGCCATCTGTATTACGTCTGAACGGCGTAAATGCATAACCTGACCAGGTGATTCCTTTATGATTTGAAAATTCCAGCGTGTTCAGGCGTACGGCATGAACGAGTACACTCAGTCCGGCCATAGCAAAGTTGAGAGCGTGGCCAGCCAGAAGTATGAGAATCATACAGGGGAGTTTGAGGATAAACGGCATGTCAAGTCCCAGCGCCATCTGATTGAAATTTTCGGCAACCTTTACCGATGCAAGGCCGACCGCAAAAAGACGCACATAAGAAATTATATCTCCCAGACAGCTGATCAGAGTAAGCGGAAGCATCCCCAGGTTGGCCCCCTGTGTTTTGAGTTCACTTTTTTTGAGCATGAAGCAGGCGATAAGTACGATGGATATTCCCAGAACGGTTTTCATGACTATTCCGGGCGAGGGTAAAACCCCTACAATACTTCCCGATGCGAAATACATAAACCAGATAACCCCGACCCATCCTATCTCAGCCAGAAACTTTGTGTTCGGATAGAGAGACACTGCATTCCATATCCGGGCTGTAGAAAGATGTAACACACCCAATGTAAAGCAGATCAACATCATGTTGCCGTTTCCGGTCTTGGCGTTTGTCAGCCATTCACTGACAGGATTGCTGATGATTTCCGGGTGTGTCCCGAACCATGAGTTGGATAGTACACCCCATATAACGGTTGCAAGCGAGAAAACAAACATAAGGATAAAGGGTGAACGGGGCGCGTTCCTGAATCTGCGTGCACTCCAGAGAGTCAGCACCATAATCAGAATTCCGTATCCTCCGTCGCCGACAAGCATGGCGAAGAAAATGCTGAAAAAACAGAAGAAGGGCACACTCACATCGGCTTCATTGTATGCCGGATTGATGCCGAGTGCGCTGAACAGTGACCGCATGGCTTTGAAACCGGCGGGGGGGCGCAGCAGGGTAGGTACGCGTTCATCCTCCCGGGGATTACGTATAAGAACTCCCCAGTTGTTTTTGCGGGCTGTTTCAAGCAGCTTCTTGTCATTTTCCGCTGGCATCCATCCGCTAAATTTTACACAGCCTAATTAAAATTGAAGACCTTAAAAGTTCTCAAGCATATATTATTTATTGGTTTTGGGATTATGATCCTGATGAAGAAAATAAATTTGAACCCAAGTTTAAAATAAATAAATGCAAACCGTTTAAGATTGAAGTTACGAAGGATAAACAAAATCAATTAGATAATTTCATAAACCAGTTGCAAAATTTCTTGGATAAGAAAACACTAATTTTCAACAAAAAAAGCATTAATGCTACAAAATGCGTCAAATGTAGCGTAAATAAATTTTGTGTGCATAAAACAGGGGAATTTGAAAAAGGTAAAATTCCTTATGAGATTAAAGGAATATA
>JAWOEI010000074.1:0-5511 GCA_046482825.1 Kiritimatiellia bacterium | reverse complement strand
CATCCGGCTCTCTTTATTCCATAGGATTATACCTGAACCTATGACCGCAAGGCCTGCTGTGAGCAGGTTGCGCAGATTGAAGCTTCTCTTCTGCAGATCATTGATCAGCGAAACATAGATGGGGGTGAAAATTGTAAAGAGTGCTACTTCATGAGACTTGAGGTAATTGAAGCTGTGCATATAGGCCAGATACATGATGCCGAATTGTATCGCACCTATGCCGAATAGCTTTGTGCATGTCCTTACAGACGTCTTTTTTAAAAAGGGAATAAAAATCAGCATGGCAATAAACAACCTCATTGTTGCAATCCACGCCCTGGGTAATTCGGCAAGTGTGTTGCCGATCAGGCCGAATGAAAAACACCAGATCAATGAAGCAATGATTAAAAATATCATGTAAATACAGTATCCGTCTTTAAGCTGGTTTTATTTGGTTTTACGGGCATCCTTAGTACAGTTGGATGTTGGATGTTGTTTCGCATATCGTGAAGATCAGACATTCAGTTCCTTTTCAATCTTTCGTAGCAGCCGACACCCCTCACAACCGTTCTTAGCTGGCAGGCAGAAGTCCAGATAGATTTGAAGAAGTCCCTGCTGAAGAATGTTGTCGTTCCTGTATAAAGCCGGGTTATGATCTCTTCCGAACAGAAGCCATGCCGCAGTTTTCATAGGCGAAGAAATGTCCTCCGGTGGCAGATGGTCAAAGGTGTCGGCGGGAAGCCCGCTTTCCGCCGCGTAGAAGGGAACCAGCGCATTAGTCAATATCGCCGATATTCTCCGCCTGCCCAGCAGTGCGTAGTGCCGGTTTTCATCAGGCGTGGAACTGAAAAGCAGCTGCCGATTCCAGAACGGCCACTCGGTGCGTTTCCGGATGACAGAAGGAATCCGGTTGATCCATTTCTTTCCTGATGTTACCCCGAGAGAATCAATCTCTCTGATGAGATCCGGCCAGCTTGTAAACAGTGCTGCAGCAGCAGCGATACGGCGTGTCGGATGATTGTTGGGGCGCAGTCCGTGCAGCGTCCACTCTATCGCTTCTTCAGATTCGGTTCCGTTTTTCCACCAGATGTCCCAGAGTCTGCGGATAAAGGCGGCGGACTCCTGCCTGTGCACAGTGTCAGGATCAGGAAGAAGCCCCGCATGCCCTAGCATTAAGGCCAGATTCTCTTCGCGTGAATCTGTCAGTCTGTGAACCGGCACCTCTGCGGCCAGTGCACGGAAGGCGGACTTGTTCTGCTTGTATCCAAGGGCGGCCATTATTTCTTCGTAAAACACCTGTTCGCGGTCGGCACTGTCTTCAAGACGGCGACTGACGGAGATAGTCTTGTTCTGTATTCTGTGATAACCCGCGCTGCGCAGAAGTTTTTCCGCGTAATCAGGATTACTGGAAAGAAACTGCCAGCAGGGGCTCTGTGTATGCGGTATGGTGTTGTGCGGATATGCCTTGATGTCAATGTCGTCAAGTGTGAACCATGGTCTGTTCCGCACAGGTTGAGAAAGAGACAGTTGCGGCACCGTTTGCGGAAGTCCCCTTGCAGGTGGGGAATTGAACCAGCAGACGTGAAGCACAACATTGTCGTAATCTGTATTGCCCGAGTGTCCGTGGCTGTCCCAGTCGGATGGGTGTATATGTACTTCGATATCGCCCCTGACTATCCGTGCGCCAGGATCAATCCGCAATTCCGCATTTAAAAAATCCGGTCCCGCTTCGAGGTTCCAGCGGCCCGGCGAAAGCACTGTGAGTTTTTCACCGGTGGAAAGGGTTAAATCGGATGGACGGTGTTTTTCATCAAACCAGATGCATTGCAGATGACGCTCGCTCCAGCGGAAACGCTGTGTGTATTGAGGAGTATCTTCTTTGACGTGTCTGAGTTCCTGAATTTTAAAAATATTATACGGCTCCGCATCCCTGAAATACATGGTTCTCTGCATTGTGTGCTCCCTTTAGGACCTTCAGTGAAGGGCAAAAACAACATGTTGTCAATTAGCGCAGATACGCTTCACAAACCATTTCACATCCTCGTCTGTAACCTCTCGTGGGTTGGCCTTTGTCGAACCTGATCCAAGTGTCTCTTTTATGAATGTGTCCATGTCGCTGATTTCTTTTCCCGTGAAAGGATTGTCCAGTTTCATTGCCGCCATCCAATTATCCACCAGTTCGATTATATCAATCCCGAGATGCGATTTCAGTACTTCGAGGTGCTCCTGGATATATTCTCTGTTGTATTCCAGCGATGCAGGAAGACAACATGCGCAGACCAATCCGTGAGCAACTCTGAACCTGCTGCCCAGAGGGTGGGCCAGACCGTGAATTACACCCAGCCTGGAGTGCGAAAAAGCCATCCCCGTGATGTAACTTGCCTCCAGCATCTCCGCCGCCGCAGCATTGTCCGCAGGATTGTTGAAAAACGGCAGAAGGTGTGTGGCGATTTTTCCGATCGCACACTCCGCCAGAGCTTTTGTGAAGGGTACGGCATAACGGCTGGTATAGGATTCAAATGCCTGTACAAAAGCGTCCAGGCCAGCTGCGGCAATCGTGGAAGGCGGACAGCCTGCCAGGAGTTGCGGGTCAAGAATAACAGCTTTCGGCATATGACTCGGATGGCGGATGGACTGCTTGAGCTCTTTTTTCGTGTTGGTGAGAACCGAAACAACCGTCGCCTCAGAGCCGGTTCCGGCAGTAGTCGGAGCCGCTATCACAGGAATGCGCGCATTTCTTATCTTCGACGGATTTGCCTGATAGAAGGCCGTCGGTTCAGAATGACAGGCAAGCCCCGCCGCTGCTTTAGTCAGGTCAATGACGCTCCCGCCGCCTATTGCGGCCATCCAGTTCGTTTTGCGATTGATAATGTCTTTACGCAATGCGTCAACCTGCTCAACAGTCGGTTCACCTCCGTCATGGCAGTATGTGGCGATGTGCTCACTGTTGGCCGAAGAAGACACAAGCGAGTTTAGAACCCCGCTGCGCTCCAGTGATTTTCCGTGAACAATTATGCCCTTTGCTCCAAAACCGGCAATCAGTTCTGAAAGCTTAAAAATGCTTCCGGCACCGGCGATTGTGCGTTGCGGCAGCAATAGATTTTCTGGCAGAATACTCATAAACAGATCCCGGATATAAAAGATTTTCTGAAAGTTGAATACAGAATTTACGAAGAAAATTCACGATAAACAAGAGTCGCTGTCCGCCACTTGCACTCGCTGTTCACTTCAATAACAGCTGATCACTGCCGCGATAACCAAAGGTTCATCACCGTTGTTTTCAACACCGTGCGATCCTTTGTGCCCTGTGAGGATGGAATCTCCCGGTTCAATCGGCACCCATTCACCGTTCTCCTCAATAAGTCCCGTGCCTGATATAACAATATAAATCTCATCCTCATTCTCATGTGTGTGTGTTCCCAGGCTGGCTCCCGGTGGAATGATGATTCGCGCACAGAGTCGAATCTTCGCCCCGAATTGCTCCGGTTTGAACCAGTGCTCGACTGTGATTGTTCCTTTGCCCCCGCGCATGTTTTCGCGCTTTTCACAAATTACATCTCCGTTTTTTGTAATCATACTAAATCTCCTTGTTTACTTTCTTAGATGATATTCAAAACCCGTTATAATTGCCAGTTGGAAATGCTAAACTCAGCTGCTGATTTGATGCCTGAGCTGACTTACACCCTGATGAAATGACTGGATTGCAATGTTAAATGCGTCCATAATTATTGTGTTGTTCGATAAAATGTGTAATATTCGGATATCTAATAGGAAGATTGTTGATTATGCATGCGGATATCACAGAAAAATTACGTGAATCAGGATGCCATCCCTGCACTCAGAACTTTTCGGTGTATGTGATGAATTTCAGTATGAAACAGGAGATGATATGTCACGCAGTGAATCAGATTTAAACTCCGTTACAAAACTCGGTAGCGATCAAACGGTTTATCCGGCGCAGTATGATCCGTCGTTACTGGAATGTTTTGACAACATGCACCCGGATAATGATTACTGGGTCACATTCAATTGCCCGGAGTTCACATCGCTCTGCCCGAAAACCGGCCAGCCAGATTTCGCCAATATCTCTATACAGTATGTGCCGGATAAAAAAATGGTCGAGAGTAAGTCACTCAAACTCTATCTTTTCAGCTTCCGTAATCACGGCGATTTCCATGAAGACTGTGTCAATATTATCATGAAAGACCTGATCAAAGCGATGAATCCGAAATACATCGAGGTTTACGGGCGTTTCCTCCCGCGCGGCGGTATATCTATTGATCCCTGGGCCAATTACGGAAAAGCCGGCACTGAATTTGAACGCCTGGCATCCGAGCGTTTTAAAAGGCATAATCTGAATCCGGAAATGGTGGGTAACAGATGAATGATGAAAGAAAAGCCCTGGTGATTTTCTCCGGCGGGCAGGACAGTACCACCTGCCTGCTGAAAGCGATTTACGACTACGGCTCCGGAAATGTGAGTTGTATGACCTTCTTTTATGGACAGAAACATGGCGTTGAGGTTGAAGTCGCCAGGGAGATAGCCAAGGAACTGGGCATTGAAAATCATAAGCTCATGAATCTGGACTGGTATAACCAGATAACGACAAATGCCCTTCTGGATAGCTCAATAAAGATTGAACATAATGAGGGTGATGCTTATCCCAATACTGTTGTGGACGGACGCAACATGATGTTTCTGCTGATTGCCGCTGTTTATGCCAAGAGCCTCGGCATCCATGATCTTATCACAGGTGTCTGTGAAACTGATTTCAGCGGCTACCCGGATTGCCGGGATGTTTTTGTCAAATCTTGTAATGTCACCTTGAATCTGGCTATGGATTGGCAGTTCCGTGTTATAACACCCCTTATGTACTTGACAAAGGCGGAGACATGGGAAATGGCGGATGAACTCGGAAAGCTGGACTACATTTATGAAAAAACACTGACCTGCTATAACGGTGTTTGCGGTCCGGGTTGCGGTGAGTGCCCCAGCTGTAAACTTCGCCGCAAAGGTTATGAAGAATATATGAGAACCAGATGAAGGCGGCATTACTGTCCTCCTTTGGCTGATTCCCAATAAAAGGAATTTTTATGCTTACAGTAAGTAAAGAGTGCGTCTTTGATGCGGCGCATGTTCTTACAAATCACAGAGGACAGTGCAAAAATCTGCACGGGCATACCTATAGGGTTATAGTTGAGGTCAAGACTTGTGATGACACCTCTGATATGGTCATTGATTTTAAAGATTTAAAATCAGTTATAAAAAAAATCATTCTGGATCGTTTTGATCATGCGTTTATCTATAATATCCACAGTGAAAGTGAAAGAGATATAGCCTCTGCTATTTCAAAACATCAGATGAAAAGTGTCGGTCTGACTTTTAGGTCCACCGCAGAAAACTTGGCCCGCTATTTTTTTGAAGAGCTTGCCGAACATGTTGATGTGTCCTCCGTGAAGGTCTATGAAACCCCGGCTTCCTTTGCCACATATTCCGGGCCTTAGTTGCTATGAGTTCACCTTGGTGTGTCAC
>JAWOEI010000030.1:0-3009 GCA_046482825.1 Kiritimatiellia bacterium | reverse complement strand
GTTGGTATGTCGATCTGATGTTTGTTCGATACCCATTACCGTCAGACGTTCGCGCAGCCGACATTAAAAAGGTCAAAATTTGGTGGGGGTTAGGCGGAGGCGGGGCAAGGGTAAAATTTACAGAGTCTGGGGCATATAATTTTGCGCCGCTATATAATTCAAATATTGTTTTTAGAGCTAAGTTTTTTGATGATGAAGATTTTTTGCCTCGTGACATAATATCTAATTATCACGCAGAGATAGCGTGTGACCGTATTACTGATTCAGGGAAAAAATCACCACAGTCTGATTACACGCCTTATTACGAGGTAACCGCGGCTGATGGCGACGCACCTCATGGTTATTATTTGCGGTCAAACAGAATGACAACCGTGTCGTCTTCTGTCCATAGCATGTTTTCTAACAATTATATTTGGGTTGGATATTCTCCGGCATATATTAGTGATTATAATGCCCCGTCCACATCAAGCACTTATCCACATGCCATTGACAGTTTTTGTATTTCGCCGCCATCTTTATTAGTTTTGATTTGACAGAAAGGCCTTTAGTATGAAAATGAAAATATTATTTTTTGTGTTTGTCCTGATTTTTTCGGCAACCGCTGGACCTGGACGCGAACACATACTGGACATTGATCTCCAGCGGCGTAACTCTTTGCGATTAACACTGGCCGAATCCACAGACACGACAGTAAAAGCTACAATAAAACAAGGCGGCTTAAACAAAACGGAGACAAACCATGGCTATTGAAGTAAGATCAGGCGGCAACCCAGGCGCCCCCCTTGTGGCAAGCTATGCGGGAGGCAAGGGGAAAGAGCGCAATAAATTCAGTATGGCTCAAGCCCAGACTCAGGCTCGTATCAATGAAAACGAACGTAATCGCCGCTTTTCAAAAAACCTTGAAGAATCACGTCGAGACGATGCAATCACGGATGCTGAAACGAACAGGAGGTTCACCCTTGAGCGTGATCAGAGTCGTTTTGATCAGAAACAGTTCTCATCTCAACAGGATTACGAACGTGCCCTTGAGCGTGATCAGCTTAATTTTGATCAGAAACAGTTCTTATCTCAACAGGATTACGAACGTGCCTTCGAGCGTGATCAGCTTAATTTACTGAACCGGATGAAGATGGATCAGTTTGGTTCGCAGTTAAAACGGGATGACATTGTTTTCGAGATGGACCAGACTCAACGTGCAGAATTTAACAATCTGTCAAAGAACTATGCCGCCGCAGTCGCCTCTGGCGATTTCACGGAAGACGAATTGAAGGTTATCCGCAAGGAGACCCAGCAAAAGCAGATGGGGCTCCAGCCGACACCACGGGTCAAGGAGCCGCCTCAGTTCGCCCATGGCCACAGCGTCGGAGACGAGTACGTTGCAAAGGACGGAATCCCGCGTGTGATTGATGCAAGCGGAGTTCCGCGTGTACCTTCCGGCTGGAAGCCTCCTGAATCAACAGGTCAGATTTCTGTATCTGATATTTCAAAGACGTATAGAGATGTCTACAACGAAATGGCTGAAATGAGCGATGATGGAAAACCTGCCGATCCGAAAGCTGTTGCTGATGAAGCCAGAAACAGGTTGAATTTCATTAAAGAGTTTTTAAAATCGTTTGATCCGTCTGCTGAAACAGATTCTGGTGGTGCTGTTCCGAACGTTCCGGGGCCGGGGAGCCTGCCACCGCACACGTTTGACAACTACATGAAGCCGGGTATGGAAAGTATCGGAGGTGCTCCGGCGCAGGCACCCGGTGACGAATGGGCTCTGCCGGGACAGTCTGATATTCCGGCACCGACAGCAACGCCGTCCCAGCCCGCAGACAAGGCCCCTGATGCCAACAAATGGAAAATTAACTAAGGACCGAAAATTATGCAAAGTATTTTGACATTCAAAGATGCCAAAGGCGGAGTCTATGAAGTACCCGAAAACGAACTTGGAGAATTTCAGAAAGCTTTGCCGGATGCTATTCCAACAACTACCTACAAAGGCGGAAACGGTAAAATGTATGCCGTTCCGAGTTCTGACACCGAGCGTTTCATGCAGTCAGTCCCCGATGCAAAGCCTGCTTTGCAGATCAAAACCGATGACGGAGGGAAATACGGGGTTCCTGTTGCCGATGCCGGAGAGTTTTATAAGTGGTATCAGCAAGCACCTGAGATGAAGAAAGAGCGGGAGGCAACCAAGGCACGGATCGAGACAGCAACGCCGAAGGCCCCCGCAAGCGGAGCCGGACAGTTCGCAAAGGATGTCGGAATGGGATTTTCTCAGAGCATGATTGGTGGAGATCCAAACGGAGAATATTCCCTTGATAATCAACTTTCGTCAATGAAGAAGGGCGGAGTGCTGTCCGGGATTCAGACCGCTCTAATGGATATGATTTCAAGTGCTGGTGGCGCACCTGCGTCAATCACCACAACACCGCTTGGAAACGCATTTGATTTCATTGCTGATAAAATGGGACTGGCCGGGGAGGACCGTAAAACAGCGTTCGGACGCTGGACTGACGGGCTTGCCGAAGCATCCAGAGAGTACGGAATAGCTGCTGATGAACTGATTGGCGATGTAGGACCAGCCGGGAACGTGATCCGGGGACTGAACAAGGGTGTCGGTTCTCTGGCAGGAGCCGTACCATTATACGCATCTGCCGCTCCTACGCTTGGGATGGCGACTCTCCCTACGTTCGGAGCACTGGAAGCCTCTGATACTGGGGACTGGAAGCAAATGGCTGTGGCAGCCGTAAAAGGGCTTGCCTTGTCGTCAGTGATGCGAGGTATGGGAGAAATGCCACGTCCGATGCGTATTGCTGGTGGAGCAACTGCGTTCGCCGGACTGACAGCAGCTGAAGGCGGAAGTATTGAAGATGTTGTCACTTCCTCTGTCATGGGTGCAGGGTTGTCCGCCATGGGAGGCCCAAGGGGAGAGATCCAGGCCGCTATCACAAAGGCTCTCAAACCGATTACAAATAGCAACTGGTATCGCAAGGCCACAATTAAAGAACGAGGGCTTGT
>JAWOEI010000015.1:0-39922 GCA_046482825.1 Kiritimatiellia bacterium | reverse complement strand
CTTTTTTACCAATGGTTAAAATTTTTTTTTGTAAAAACTTGAACGTATAAAGAAAAAGATTACATCATGCTACGTCATGCAAACCTTCTCTCGTATGCTAAAGCGATAATGCACTACGCAGGCGTTGAATGTGGAATATGCCGGGGCCGAATCCTCCTCTTTTCCGAGGATGAGTATGGCAAACTGGTCCAGGAACTGGATAAAATAGGAGTTATAAAGTGATTTTAAGAAAATCAGCATTTGTTTGTGCTGTAGCAGTTTTTATTATTGGTGTGGTTTCTTGTTCACATATCGATGACAGCAAGCTCACAGAGAAAAACCTCAAAGCTGCCCGTCGCACAGCAGCCTGGAAAAAACGCCGGGTGATTATGAACAACGACGGCAATGACTCCCGCCGGGCCAAAGAGAAAACCCGCGAAGCTTTTCTGGCTTCCCGGACCACTCCTTTGATTGGCAGCCAGGTTGATGCCATCATGTATTGTGACGGCATCTGGGGAACCTTTACGCATGTCAGCCCGACCGCAGACCTGCGCGTAGGGAGTGATCACGGCTATAAGGAGTGGGCGGTTGAACTTGTAAAAGATGGAGGTCCAGATCCTCTGGGCTCAATTGTCAATTTCGGTCGTAATAACGGGATAGAGGTGTTTTGGTCGCTGCGGATGAATGATACCCACGACTCTGGTGACCCCACCATGATGAGCCCCTGGAAGAAATCCCATCCGGATTGTCTGGTGGGTAACTTCAAGGATCGCAAAAAGTATAAAGGCGGTGGCAGACGATGGTCCGCAGTTGATTATTCCAAGAAAGAGGTTCGCGAAAGAACAGCCGGTTGGTTCGATGAGGTCGGAGCTAGGTATGCTGTTGATGGCTTTGAACTCGACTTTTTCCGTCATCCCATATTTTTTAAAGGACCTTTAATGGGAAAAACAGCAACCGATGAGAACCGTCAGCAGATGACTGAGGTTGTCAGGCGCATTCGAGCTATTGCCGATAGACATGCGCTTCGACGTGGTCGCCCGGTTCTTGTCTCTGTCCGGATACAGGACTCTGTCGATTACTGCCGGGATATCGGACTTGATATCGAGCGATGGCTCCAGGAGGGGTTGATCGACATGATGACAGTCAGCGGTTACTTTCGCTTAAACAATTGGAAAACCTCTGTGGAGCTGGGGCATCGCTATGATATTCCCGTGATTGCGGGCTTGAGTGAGTCGCGTGTCAGAAAACCGAAACGTGCTTTTAAAAATAAACCGGAGGAGTATCGTGGCCGTGCTTATGCCGCCTGGAAAGAGGGGGTTGACGCTGTTTATACCTTTAACCTTTTCAATCCGGAGTCCCCGGTTTTTCGTGAAATCGGTGATCCGGTATCTCTTGCAACTATGAGCAAGATTTATACAACCGGTGCTCGCGATATCCGGGCTGCCAACTACTGGCTGGCCGGTGGACAGAAATATCTCGGTCGTCCTCTGCCGCTGTGTAACAGAGCGCGAAAAATTCTGTTTGGCAAGACCGTTTCGGTGCCGGTTAATATCTGGGATGACCTCTCTGATACGTCAACGGGTATGGAGGCTAAGGCGGAATTTGTTCTCGCCGGCCTGAATGATGCCGCGAAGATTTCGGTTAGCGTTAATGGTCAGGATCTGGTTCTTGACAAACGGGGTGAGGGCAAATTTTTCTGTCAATTGCCCGGCTGCAAACTCAAGCTCGGAGAGAACGTCTTTGATTTAAAGGTTAAAGATCCGGCACTCAAGTCGGTGATTCTCCAGGATCTCATTGTCAGGGTTGGTCCTATGTTGAGTTCAGGTGATTAGTAGCTATTCTCTCAACTTCTGTTATGCAAACAGCGATGATTATAACACGGAGCATAATTGCGCAAGAGAGAATCGCATAATCTAATCATCTTCTTATGGTTAGAATAGCCAGTAGTTTTAGAATGGTCAAAAAAATCATATTGTAAAATCTTGAACGCGTAAAACTCGCCAGTTTGCTATCGTTCAAAACATTCGAAGGTTTTCATTTTATGTTTTAATGCGTAAAGTCAAAAAATAAGTTTAGGCTAACATGAATTTTATCAAATATATATCCGCATCTATTGTCATTCTTGCTTCCTTGATTGTTTACGCTGAACATCAATACTTTGAAAAGATGGCCGAACGTCCCTTTATAGATATCTCCCAGGAGCGGGAACGCCATAGTTTTGTTGCTGCCGGAACCGAGAAGGTCTATCAGGGGCACCCCACAACCACCAAGCTGGATGATGGAACTATCCTGGCGGTCTGGTGCATCAATCATGGCGGTCATGCCGGTCCCATGGCTAAGAGCGTCGATGGTGGAAAAACCTGGACGCGTATGGATGACCTCATGCCCAAAGCCTACTGGACCCATCAGAACTGCCCGAGCATTTACCGGATGACTGACCCGAAGGGCAAAGAGCGGATATGGGTCTTTTCTGCCGCTAAGCACACTCGCGCAAGCGCACCTATGCCCTCTATTATGAGTGAGGATAATGGCAAAACATGGAAGGAGATGCCGCCTCTGGGTGAAAAATTCCGCTGTGTCATGACATTCAGTAGCATAGTCCAGCTGAAGGATGGCAGTTATCTCGGCCTTTTTCATCGTGGGCCTGACGGCAGTGACCGGTCGCCGCTGGAGGTGCTTCAGGCCATCTCCGAGGATGGCGGTTTCACCTGGTCCGATCCGCATGTGGTCTGCAGGGTTGCAGGCAAGAACCCCTGTGAGCCCTATGTTTTCCGTTCTCCTGATGGCAGTGAACTCTGCTGCGTAATGCGTGAAAACACCCATAAGGGATGCAGCCTGATGATGTTCAGTCAGGATGAAGGCCAAACCTGGAGTAAAGCGGTGGACACCGCCTGGTCGCTTACCGGTGACCGTCATCAGGGAATCTACTTGCCGGATGGACGCCTTGTAATTGTTTTCCGTGATACAGCTCCTAAGTCACCGACAATCGGACACTTTGTGGCCTGGGTCGGACGTTATGAGGATATCAAGGCACGCAGCGAGGGGCAGTGCCGCGTTAAACTGATGCATAACTATGCTGGATGGGATTGTGGATATCCGGGAATTGAATTGCTGGAGGATGGAACCATCGTGGCCACAACTTATATTAAATACTGGAACGACCAACGAAAGCATTCAGTAGTGTCCGTTCGTTTCAATGCTGAGGATTTTACAAAGTAAACTGTGTGGAAAACTGTGTGGTAATAGATGCGTCTCTCCCGCTATGTCGGGAGGGACGCTTTTTTTAACTCTGAGTTTTGCACAATTCCTGATTCTGCTATACTGTGCGACGACATGGTAAAAAGAATTCATATAGTCGGTATCGGCGGGGTCGGCATGAGCGCCGTAGCCCAAGCGTTGCTGGATGGTGGAGTTGTTGTAAGTGGTTCGGACAGATTGCTCGACACCGGAGATTCGACACCTGTGCTGGAGTGTCTCGACAGGCAGGGGGTGCGTCTTTTTCCGCAAAATGGCAGCGGAGTTGATGCTGCCGTTGAGCGCGTAGTTATCAGCAGTGCGATTGAAAATGACAATCCGGATTATAAACGTGCTGTTGAACTGAATATTTCCGTTGAACATCGTTCCCGGGCCCTGAAAAGAATTGTTTCCGGCCGTGAACTCGTTGCAGTTACTGGTACCTGCGGCAAAAGTTCTGTTACCGCCATGCTCGGAACTGTTCTTGCCAGTTGTGGTTTTGATCCGCTGGTTGTCAACGGAGCCGCGGTTACTGGTTGGGATGATGGCAACACACGTGTTGGTTCTGTTCGCAGGGGGGCGGGTATCGCGATTATTGAGGCGGATGAATCGGACAGGTCGCTTATGAACTTCAGCCCGGAATACGCGATTATCACAAATGCCTCGGCTGATCATTTCAATCTGCAGGAGACTCTCTCGCTTTTCGATGATTTCAGAAAAAAGGTCGGAGCTGTTGTCATTGACGGTTTGAACGATGATGATACCGAAGGCCTGATGCAATGCAGCGGTCTCGGGGGCAGTTTCGTTTTTGAAGGGCATGAATATAGCGTACCTGTCCCCGGAGTTCATAATGTCCGCAATGCGCGTCATGCCGTTCGTATGGCTCTTGCTCTGGGGGCTGCACCTGAAAAGACAGCCCGGGCTCTGTCTGGATTCAGGGGTGTCGAACGAAGGCTGCAGATTGTAGGTGAATGTAATGGCGCAGTTGTGATTGATGATTATGCGCATAATCCTGAAAAGCTCAGTGCGGCATGGCGTACACTGGCGGATGCCTTTCCGGGGGGGGTCTGCGGCCTCTGGCGTCCGCATGGCTATGCTCCGCTTCGTAAAATGATGGATGATCTTGTGTATATGTTTGCATCTGTGTGCAGTGAGCGGGATAAACTGATACTGTTGCCGGTTTATGATGCCGGAGGAACGACTGAAAGGGATGTCAACAGCGAAGATTTGGCTTCCAAATTGAAAGCCGAAGGTGTTAAAGTGGAGCTTTTAAAAAATCTGGGTTGTGCCGAGAAGCGAATGCGGGAGTTGTCTTGCGGCTTCGGGGTTTTAGCGGGCTTCGGAGCTAGGGACCCCGGATTGCCCAGACTGGCCGCCCGGTTAGCCGAGTGAAGTTTATAAAAAGTTTTTCAGCGTGGACAAGGAAGATATGTCGTTTAAATATGATCAAGGGCGGATATTACTGGGAGATCAGAACAATGTTGCGGAGGCCTGCAGGCGGTTTTACGATCAGGACATCGATCTCACAAGGCTGTGTGACGGTGACTATGGATATTCTTCAAAGCGTACGACTATAGGCGGCGAGTGTTCTGTCAGTGGTCCCGGCACATTTCAGGGCAAGGCTGACAGTACGCTGATCTTCAAACCCTCCGATGACCCCGGCTGGTGGATAGACCGCTCGGATCTTGAGGAACAGCTTAATACTCCGGTTTCCATACGTAATGTCTGGACTTCAGCGCGGAATATTGTTTTACGTAGCGGCAATCCGCATAACTACCTGCGTATGGTTGAACATATCATTGCCCTGCGGCTCGGGATGGGTATTGATGACCTGGTTATCAGTACCGGCTCAGGAGATCCTCCTCTGTTTGACCGCAGCAGTCTGGATATGGTTGAAGCTGTGGAAAAGACAGGAATTGTTGAGAGGGATGAGCCTGCAAGATATGTGACAGTCAAAGAGCCTGTCACTTTCGGGGGATCGCGCGGCGATTTTCTTACATTCATTCCCGCTGAACCCGGACAGAAAGGGCTGCGTATCGATTGCGCTATCGATTTTAACTCGATAATCGGGAAACAGCGCATCGTCTTTGATTTGACGCCTGATCTGTTCAGGGAGGCTGCATACGCGCGGACAAATGCGTCTTTTTCCAAAATGCTGGCCGTGAAACTTATCGGATGGTCCATGGCAGACACGCGTAATCTGGGTTATACTCCTGATAATATTCTTATTCACGGTAAAAACAGGTATCATGGCGAACCCCGTTTTGTTCAGGGAGACAAGGCGTTTGAACCTGTCTGGCACAGGGCCGTGCTGGATCTGCTGGCGGCAATCTGCCTGATAGATACAGGCCGTTTCTGCGGAACCGTGGTTTCATATCGTGCCGGTCATACCCTTGACTGTCGTTCAATCATATTGCTGTATCTGCATAATCTGTTGAAGAGCGCGGGTTGATCAGTTAGTAAAAACCGGTGTAGCAATGCAGTAAACGCTTTTCAAGCGGCATTTTTAATTTACAGAAAACATGCTGTACTGTCATCATTTATCGTATTGACGCCTGCCAGATTGATGTCCTCCGCAATCCAATAAATCAATTGCGATGTGACTTCATATTCGGTTATAATTCAAAATATGAAAAAAATATTTTTTGTTCTTCTTTTGGTTTCTTTTTCTTTCTGCGGCTGTCGCATTGAGGATGAACGAGAGCTGGTTATTGATGTCCCCCAGATGAAAACTGAGCAGGATGTTACAAAGATACGTAATTCCCTGACAGCATTGAGGGGTATTGATTTCAAGAGCGCGGTTTTTGATACCCGTGATCATAAAGTGACGCTGAAATTCGATTCCATGGTCGTGGCGCATAAGAATATCGAAATAGCCATAGCGGAAGCGGGTTATGATGCCAACGGAATTAAGGCCCTGAATAAATAGGGTGACGATTCAAACCTCGTTTTAACGTGCTGATCGAGAGGACAGATGCCGATGCGCGATCTGATTCGTCAGTTTATCGATTATGTCGCCTATGAACGGGGACTGGCTGAGAATACCTGTCTCGCCTATGAAAGTGATCTGCTCGACTTTATCACTTATCTTGGAGATAAATGGTGCATAAACCGCATTGAGGATGTTCAGCGTTCTCATGTTGCATCGTGGCTTGCAGCCCAGCGAAAAGCCGGAAGCCGTGCCGTTTCACGCAGACGTCATCTTTTCGCTGTAAAGGCCTTTTTCACGTTCCTTGTCGCGGAGCGCATTCTTGCAGAGAATATCACCACCCAGATTGTTTCTCCTGAATTCGGACGCAGACTTCCTCATTGCCTCACGGAGGAGAATATTTCCCGATTGCTCAACTCTGTAAACGGGAGTTCGCCGCATGAAGTGCGTGACCGGGCGATACTGGAACTTTTTTATGCCTGCGGTCTGCGTGTTTCGGAACTGATAATGCTGCGGATGAATGATATCAAAGTGGATGAACGTTTGCTGAAATGTACCGGAAAGGGTGGTAAAAGCCGCATTGTTCCTCTCGGTACCGGCGCATACAATGCTCTCTTAGCTTACTTTGATCTAGGGCGGGAGCGTTTTGCGCGGGGAAATACTTCTCAACTGCATGTTTTCCTGACACAGCGCGGCAAGCCTTTTACCCGTCAGGGAATTTTTAAAATGCTTGCGCAACGGGCAAAGCAGGCTCTTCTTAAAGAGCATGTTCATCCTCACATGCTGAGACATTCATTTGCCACGCATCTCCTGGCCAACGGTGCGCCTGTGCGTGTGATTCAGGAGATGCTGGGACATGCCGATATCGCCACCACTCAGATATATACACATGTCAACGACAGACAGATCAAAAGTGTTCATACACGTTTTCATCCCCGTCATTGAATATCAGTTTAACAATCAGACGTCTGCTGAATGTAATAGCTGGTGACAAAGCAGACGCTGTTTTGATATGATCAACGCCTGTTTTTGAGTACAAAAAAGGATACGCACCATGACGGATGAACAGACTGTTTCCTCAAATGAATATCGCAAACAACGTATAAATAACATGCGTAAACTCGAAGAGCTTGGGTTTAAACCCTACGGAGAGGCTTTTGAGCGCACACGTCTCTCTGAGATACGCAAATCATTTGAGGAGAAGAAAGAAGTTTCCGCTGCCGGCCGTTTGATGACAATCCGTCGCATGGGAAAGGCCTCTTTTGCAACAATTGACGACGGAACCGGTTCCTTTCAGGTTTTTCTGAAGAAAGACCTGCTCACTGAAGAAGAGTTCAAAGCTCTTAAGTGTCTTGATCTCGGCGATTTTATCGGTGTCAAGGGAGTTCTGTTTGTTACGCGAACCGGTGAACCTACTATTCAGGTGCGTAGCCTGACCCTGCTCAGCAAGTCTGTTCAGCAACCTCCTGAAAAATTCCACGGACTGCAGGATATCGAAGAGCGTTATCGTAAGCGCTATCTTGACCTTATGATGAATAAAGACTCACGTGACCGTCTGGCAAAGCGTTCGGCCATCATTGCGGAAATCCGTGCCTATCTGGCGGAGCGCGGCTTTATGGAGGTGGAAACTCCCGTCATGCAGAATCAGGCCGGTGGTGCAGCAGCCAAACCATTTGTTACTCATCACAATGCGCTCGACCGTGAGATGGTTCTGAGGATTGCGCCGGAGCTCTATCTTAAGCGTTTGATTGTCGGTGGTTTTGATAAGGTCTATGAGCTGGGTAAAAATTTCAGGAACGAAGGCATCGATCGCACTCATAATCCGGAATTCACCGTGCTCGAGATCTATGAAGCCTATGGCGATTGTAAATCAATGAAGATGCTTATCGAGGGAATGCTTCCGCATGTTTGTGGAAAGGTGCTGGGGCAGATGACCGTTGAATACGGTGATGCAAAAGAAATCCTGGATTTTACTCCGCCTTACCGCGAGGTGACTTATCATGACCTGATAAAGGAAATGATGGGACAGGACTGGTTTGAACTTTCTGCGGAGAATGTCCGCGCAAAGGCTGAGGCAGAAGGCCTGGAGCTGGAACCCGATATGAATCATTTGATGATTACTCATGAGGTGTACGACAAGCTGATCGAGAAAACTCTCCGCCAGCCGACATTTGTAACTCGTATTCCGCACCAGTTTGTTCCGCTGGCCAAAAGCTGCTCTGATAATCCTGATTTGGTGGATGTTTTTGAGTTTGTTGTGGGCGGTAAGGAGTTGTGTCCCGGTTATACGGAACAGAATGATCCTGTAGCGCAGCGTGCCGCACTAGCGGATCAGGCCGGAGATGACCCTGAAAAAGTCGATGAGGATTTCATTTTGGCTCTTGAGCACGGTATGCCGCCTACCGGCGGCCTCGGATTGGGGATAGACCGCTTTGTGATGATGCTCACCGGCACAGAGATTATACGCGATGTTATCCTGTTTCCGCAGATGAGAAGCTAGGTCCGATCCGGGACTGCGCCTGGATCGAACGGCTGCGCAGTTGCAGTCCGGGTGTCCCCACCCGGCGCACTAACTCCCGGTTACATCGGGTCTGTAAATTCATCTGATCATAATCGCAGTTTCAGAAAAAACTTTTCGTATTGTACATCTCGGATGTTCCTTCGCCAAGGCTTCAGCGCACAAGTTGGGCATTGCATTAAAGTATCACGGCGCTTCAGCGTTTGTGCCATGCCCGGAGTCCAGCTGCAATTGCCTCAGCCGCTTTTTTCTGAAATTGCGTTGTCTGTATTAGTTCTTCGCTTTCAGGGACTGTAATAAAGTCCAGTTCGATCAGTATTGAAGGTATGGCGGGGTTGCGGCAGACAGCAAAATTGCCGTATTTTACTCCGGCATTACGTGCAGGTGAAATCTTTGCCAGTTCGCTGCTTACCGGTCCGGCCAGTTCTTTGCCGATGTCATTCCAGCAGTAGCTGGCTGTATATCTTTTCTCTTTGGGATTTAAATATGATGGACAGGAATTATAGTGTATAGATATAAACGCATCCGCTTTTTTTCTGTATGCAGTTCGCACACGATCATACAGGCCTGCATAAACATCACTTTTACGAGTTAGAAAGGTTTTATAGCCGTGACTCTGCAAAACCTCCGCAATGACTTTTGCCTGTTGCAGAGTCACAGTTTTTTCTCTGAGTCCTGACGGACCTATTGCACCGGAGTCTTTTCCGCCATGACCGGCATCCAGAGCTATCAGCATTTCACCCGGCTTTTTGTTTTCAGGGGGGTGCGGACCAAACCCTTGCGCGATATCCGTAATCTGAGGATTTGGTTTGATGCTGTCCGGCAGGGTTACCGGCTTGAGATATTTGTTGTTGACATAGCAGGTTCGGCCTTGTATCTGCATTTTCCTGTAGTTTCCCGTGTATCCATCGCTTATAATAACATCACCCGGCATCAGGAAGGCAATTGTTCCGCCGCTGTCTTGTCCGCTGCGGGCACGGGTGGAGAAGAGATCTCCGGTAACTTTGAACAGGGATGTTTCAGCTAGAGCGTTTAACATGCCGCCACCTGCATCAGGAAGGTTTTCAGCTGAAAACATTACAGGCAGATTCTTCAGAGGGCAGTGAAATTTCAGCGGCGACTCCCATTTTGTTCCGCTTGAATCGGGCCTGAGTTCTATTACACGTTCGCCAATCTGTACACTGGGATTACTTCCCTTCGGAGCTTTACAACTTACAGTGAACGCTCTGCCTGTCATAATCCCGGAAGATTCAACTGGAAAAACCGGTGTGATTGTCGGGGATATTTTATCTGCAGCCGGTTTTCTCAGAAAAAAGTGATGTTCTTTTTTATATTTGCCGGATTCCAGCTCCAGAATATTTTTACCCTCTGATATTTTCTGCATATATACAAAACTGCCGGTATGGTAGGGGGTGATGCTTTTTCCGTTGACAGTCAGTTCAGCTGTGGCTGGCTTGATACAGCCTGCAACGAATGTGCGGTCGCCTGCTGAAAGTGTACTGCCTTTAGGAGGAAAGACGATGCCAATTTCAACAGCGAAAATGTTCATAACGGTGGCCATGCAGGTAACTAAATAACTTAATCTGAGTTTTTGAATCATCATGATCCTATTATGCGGTAAATCGGCGCAGATATCACGGAAAAATATTATTCCCGCTTTTCAGGATCGCAAAATCAATAATTTTACAAAAAAATCCTCTCAGCTGTTGACCTTTAATGCAATTTAAGGCATTATATGTCTTTCTTTTAACCGAGGATAGATGATTTATGGAAGAAAAGATAAAACAACAGCTTGAAGATATGCGCAGAATGCTTCAGGCCGACGGCGGAGATATGGAACTGGTTTCAATAGAGGGTAAAACAGTTACACTTCGCCTGAGCGGTGCATGCGGCACATGTCCGCATGCCCAGATGACGCTTAAACAGGGGGTGGAAGCCCGCCTTCGTCAGACTATTGATCCTGAAATAGTTGTTGAAAGAGCCTAAGTCAGCTTGAGTTTAATTCGGGGCGTAGCGCAGCCTGGTAGCGCGCTTCGTTCGGGACGAAGAGGCCGAGGGTTCAAATCCCTCCGCCCCGACCATTTAAAAAAACACGCCCTTTGTCGGCGTGTTTTTTTTGTGCCTTTCAGTCAGCGAGTTTGTTTTTACAGTTATGCGCTCAGGATGATATTTACTTGATATTTGTTTCGTTCAACCCTATTCTTTAATGCTGTATGTTGTGGGATTGTCAAAAGGAGTGAATTTTGAGCAGGAAGTATTCTGATTTTGATGAATTCGATCTTGAGGTGCGTATCGGTGACGCTGATATGGAAGATATGCCTGCCCATCATCAGACGATGAATGACTCATATGTGAGTTCGTTTGTGGAGCACCTTCAGTCTGTGTGCGGTTTTTCAGATAATACTGTGCAGAGCTACATTCAGGATATCAGTCAGTTTGCGCAGTTTCTCTGGCCTGAAGAGGAATTTGAACCGCCTTTCATTTGGCAGAGTGTTACGATGACGGATGCGCGCGGTTTTCTTGTCCGTTTTCATCGTAACGGCAATGCCGCCGCTACAACCAGACGTAAGCTTGCATCTTTGCGTTCTTTCTTTAAATATCTCAAGGGTGACGGCCTTGTAGCTGACAACCCTTTTGTTTCACTGCGCGGACCCAAACTGCAACGTAAGCTGCCGGATGTGCTGAGTATTGATGAGGTGGAGGAACTGTTGTCCGCTCCGCTTGATGCTCTGGATGAAGTGAAAAAAAAGCGCGGCAAAATATCCGGCGTAAAGGAATACGGGTATGTGCGTGACGCGGCTGTTTTTGAACTGCTCTACAGCACAGGGTGCCGTATAAGTGAGATTATATCTTTGACCTGGGGCGAGATTGATATGGAGCGAGGTGTTACGGTTGTTACCGGTAAAGGCAGTAAGCAGCGGCTCTGTGTGGTGGGAGGACCTGCCTGTAAGGCTCTGCTGAAAATGCGTACTCTGGCGGAACCGCTGTGGTCTCATGCGGTCAGTGATTCATCACCTCTGTTTCTGAATCAGCGGGGTGTGAAATTATCGGCACGCTCTGTTGAACGCCAGATGAAAGTCTGGCTGAAAAAAGCCGGGCTGCCATCGCAGATGACTCCGCATCAGCTGCGTCACAGCTTCGCAACACATCTGCTTGATGCGGGAGCGGATCTGCGCAGTGTTCAGGAAATGCTCGGACATGCATCCCTCTCAACCACACAGATATACACGCATATTTCGATTGAACGTCTGCGTGAAGCTTATGAATCCGCTCATCCGCGTGCCTAGAAATGTAAAAAAAGTAATGAGGAAAAATTCATGAAGGTTTTGAGTTTTGTATTCGCATGTTCTGTTTTGACCGCTTCCTGTGCTTCTTCCGCTGATACAACCCGCAACTGGAAAGCACAGTGGATTATGCCGCGGGATAATGCAGCCTCTAACAGCTGGCATTGTTTTCGCAAGAATTTCAACCTTGAAGCCAGACCTGAGTCCGCTGTCGCCTATATTGCCTGCGACAGCAAGTACTGGCTCTGGGTGAACGGCAGAATGGTGGTATTCGAAGGGCAGCTCAAACGTGGTCCATCACCGGAGAACTCTTATTACGACGAAGTGGATCTGACGCCTTATCTTGTTGATAGACGGAACAATGTTTCTATTCTCGTCTGGTATTGGGGTAAGCACGGTTTTTCACATAACAGCAGCGGCAAGTGCGGTCTGATCTTTGAATTGAAAGCTGGTGAACGTACGGTTATCAGCGATGCTTCATGGAAAACAGAACCGAATCCCGCTTATCTTCATGAAACCGCCCCTCCACATCCTAACTTACGCTTGCCTGAATCCAATGTGGCTTTTGATGCACGTAAGCAGCTTACCGGCTGGCATGATAAAACCTGCGATGATGCTGGCTGGATCAATGCCGATGTTGCCGGTACACCTCCCTGTTCCCCATGGAATGCTCTTGAAAAACGCCCGGTTTTACAGTGGAAGAATTCAGGATTGGTGGATTACGTTTCAGAAAAGGTGGTAAAAAATGACGACGGTTCGGAAACTGTTGTCTGCAAACTGCCCTATAACTGTCATGTCACGCCCTATCTGAAAGTTAAAGCCTCCGCCGGCAAGACTGTCGTGATGAAAACAGATAATTATAAAGGCGGGGGTGCTTATAACATGCGTGCTGAGTACATTACCCGTGACGGTGTGCAGGAGTATGAATCGCTGGGTTGGATAAACGGACACGATATGCGTTATCTCATCCCTACCGGTGTCGAGGTTCTGAATCTAAAATATCGAGAAACCGGTTATAATGCAGATGTGGAGGGGTCCTTTAAATGTGATGTAGAAGAGGTGAATACGCTCTGGGAAAAGTCAAAGCGTACGCTGTATGTGACTATGCGCGACACTTATATGGATTGTCCCGATCGCGAAAGGGCCCAGTGGTGGGGGGATGCCGTTAATGAGATGGGCGAATCTTTCTATGTTTTCGATGCTGTTAAAGGTCCGTTACTGGCAAAAAAAGGTATATATGAACTTATCCGCTGGCAGCGGGATGACAAAACCTTGTACTCCCCTGTACCGGCCGGTATTCCTTCGGATAAAGGGAAACCGCACCAAAGGGGTACATGGTACAAAGAACTTCCGCGTCAGATGCTGGCCAGCGTTGGCTGGTATGGATTCTGGACCTACTACTGGTACACGGGTGATAAACAGACAGTTGCGGATGCTTATCCGCATGTGCGCGATTATATGAGTCTCTGGAAGCTTGATGACAGAGGCCTTGTGATTCATCGCAAGGGTGACTGGGACTGGACAGACTGGGGCAAAAACAAGGATGTGCCGGTGATTGAGAACGCCTGGGTTTATCTGGCTCTTAAAGCCTGTATAGAAATGGTGAAGCTGACTGGTGATGATGCTGATATTGCCGGTTATCAGGCGAAGATGGACAGAATAAGAGGAGCTTTCAATAAGACTTTCTGGCAGGGGGATAAATACCGCAGTTCCGGCCATAAAGGGGTGACAGACGATCGTGCCCAGGCCATGGCTGTGGTGGCAGGTCTGGCGGAAAAAAGCTTCTACCCCGCCATACGCAAACAACTGCGCTTTCTGTATGAGGCCAGTCCGTATATGGAGAAATACGTTCTGGAATCTCTGTATCTGATGGATGCGCCTGAGCAGGCGGTTGAACGTATGCTCAAACGTTATGCTGAACAGATACCTTCTGAAATAACTACGCTTTGGGAAGGATGGGGCATAGGCGAAAAGGGTTATGGCGGGGGAACATATAATCACGCCTGGTCAGGTGGACCGTTGACGGTTTTATGCCAGTACGGGGCCGGGGTTGCACCCGCGAAGCCGGGTTTTAAAGAGTTTTCTGTCCAGCCCCGGATGGGGCCGATTATGACGATTGAAAATGTCGTTCCCACAAAGTTCGGTGATATCAGACTGAATCTGGATCAGCGTAACGGTTTCAGAATGAAGCTGTCTGTTCCGACGGGAACAAGAGCTGTTGTCGCTGTGCCGAAGAAGGGCGGCGTTGCAAGCATTACTGTCAATGGCGGAACGGTCTATTCCGACGGTAAGGCTTCATCAGAACTGTTTGCCGGGGAATGTGATCGCTTTATCAGGTTTAATGTTACTCCGGGTGACTGGAATATCTTTGCCGAGTAATCGTTTTTTGTTTCCCGAATTTAGCTTTTTGTACAAGTTTGTCCGCTGATTTGCTGACTTTCTGCGGGTGCGTTTGCCTGAAAAGAAGCAGAGCATAGTATTCCAGCCACAGCGCAAAAGTCAGTATCAGGAGTTTCTGACAGGTGGGGACGTATGGAGAAAAAGGAAGTACCCCGAAGTGGTGAAGAGTTTGGAATCCCAGAAAAATCACAACTAGTATGCTGCACCATGTCAGCCATGCCAGCCGTATATGCCTGGGAACGCGTGGATTGGTTTTTCCTGGAGTCAGAGTAAGCAGAGCAATCGCCCCGCCTCCGACCGCGGCAAGACATCCCGCATTATGAAAAAAACCGTTTACGTTTTCCGGTACCAGAGCAATTGTAATCAGACCGGCTGTGTTGAATGCGCCGCCCCGTAAAAACCATTTTCTGTGACCGGTTTCTTTCACAAAGCAACTGAGTGCCGGATAGAACCTTGCAACAACGAAGGCGCTGATTAAAAGGCTGAGCGTGAAAAAATAGTGGCACACAGGATAAGCATTGCCGTTAATTTCTGTTCTGCCTAAACGGCTCAGCATCTTTATGCAGGGGTTGTATGTTTCACCGGGATATGTAAGCATGGCTGCCAGAAAAAGCATTAAGATTATCGCGCTGCCGCGGAATATAATAGAAGGAGATCGCCTGATTTCACGTATCCTGGCTGGCTGTTTCGATCTGTTGCCGCATTGCGCAATGGCTGACGCTATTAAGATCAGGCTGCTTAGGTTCATAATTCCTGTAAGTCCAGTGATATGCGGCACGGAAAGTATATTGTCCATTGCTGTCATAATGTCGGAAAAAAGAAGCAGGGTCAGTCCGTATCTCCATGCGGAAGGTAAAGTATGCGCGCCATAAGCATAAGAGATACTGGCTATAGACAGCAGTGTGTACAAAACCACTGAGTAAATGAGCATGTCTGAATTTAATACCGGCAACAGACGGGCCGCAAAAAAACATGTAAAACTGAAAAGAAGTGCAGCAGCAAGATGTATGTTGAATGTGGCCTGCCGCCGAAGGAATATAATCCAGAATATATGCGCAAACGAATATCCAGCCAGACCGTACATAAATTCATCGGGATACATGGGGGAATTTTTTATAGACATAAAAAAATCTCCCGAGAGTGTAGCCGCCAGACCGCACCAGGCCAGCCAGTAGGAACGCGTGGATGTCCGTCCGTTAATAATAGCGATTGCCGTAATTACCAGCAATGTCGGTGTGAATAGCAATAACCATAAGTTTGACATGCCGCGACTTCCGTTTTGCTTTATATTCTTTTTTACTTTTGAAGTTTATCAGATAACACGGGGAAGTTTCAAGCCGGTCATTTTCTTTGTGCGTCGGAGTTTGCATACACGGTTTTTTCTTTTGGCATCATAACCTCCCCATTATCATGCGTAAAGCCATGTTGGAATTCGCGGCCACAGCCTCCGTCAAAGCGGGTAAAGAGTTATATTCATCCTGCTGTTCGTAGAAATGCAGATAACAGTTTCTTAACATTGCCAGCGCTGCGACTATATTCGGATTCCGGCTTCGCGTTGCGTCTTCCAAAAGGCAGGCATCTTTTCTCCAGTGGTTTCTGATTTCTATTCCGCCCCAGTGGTTACGTATAATGCTCATCCATTGTTCGGCAGTGAGTCTGTCCGGTGGAATAGAGCTGATGTAATAGGAGACTTCCGGTTCCGTCTTAATTTTAGAAATCTTTCTTATGTAATGATATTCTTCAAGTAGCTCGTCAAACCGTTTATATTCTTTGGGTTGTGCTTCCCGTACATTAACATTCTTTCCGCGAAAAGAAACTTCCGGCGACCGGGATTCTCACCCGGTTTTTCGTCTTCCCGTACATTAACATTCTTTCCGCGAAAAGAAACCCTTTCGCCCTGATCTTGTTTCTTGTTTATAGTTTTCATCCACAATATCAAAGCAAAAACAGGGGTGTTTGTTTAGCAAAAATGATATCAGCCAATAAATATTGACATTAGTATGCTCTAAAAGAAAAAAACCATGCACCTTGGATCACGTGGCACGTATTTTGCTTTCTAATAGAACGGATTTATTGTCAACATGACATTTTGTTGTGTTTACAGGACGCCAGGAATGGACACGGTACACTGCTGTGTATACTCGGGGTTTCACTTGTTTGTGATCTGTGTACTGAAATATACGGGTTCGTCACGTTGGGGGACGTGACGAACTTTTTTTAGCATCTGAAGAAAAGGAGCAGTGATGCGCAGATTCAGTGTATCCATGAATAACGAACTTGTTGAGCGTCTGGATATCATGACGCGGGAAAAAGGTTTTGCCAATCGTTCCCAGGCGGTTTCCTCAATTGTTGAACAGGGACTAACCGAATATGAAGGAAATGTCGGCAACGGTGATATAGTGGGAACCATTACACTGGTTTACGACCATCACAGGCGGAATCTGCAATCCACTCTCACCGATATACAGCATAAATCCGGCAATCTGGTGATTTCCACTATGCATGTGCATCTGAAAAGTAATATCTGTCTGGAGGTGCTGGCCGTGCGCGGCCGTGTTGACAAGGTCAGGAAATTTGCCGACAGTCTGGTTACAGTGAAGGGTGTGCATCACGGATGCCTTACAGTGGCGGATTCCTCGGGTTGATCCACGACGGCAGACCTCCGGTGATGTCTGAAAGTGAATGATAGCAGCGAAGAGTTATCCACCCGGCATATTTTTGTTTTCAAGCACCGATGCAATGCACTCCTGTTCGTACTGTTCTACCGTTTGCGGGCAGTGTGAATCAGAGTGTAATTTTCCATCATGCAGTATTATAAAACGCTCACATGTGCGTCTGGCAAATTGAAGATCATGGGTTGCCATCAGTATAGTTGCGCTTTGCTGTGCCAGAATCTGTGCCAGTTCCTCACGGCCTGTCGTATCCAGTGAGGCGGAGGGTTCGTCAAGCAGGAGTAAAAGCGGCGATGCTGCGAAAATTCCCGCCAGAGCCACACGTTGACGCTGCCCCTGGGAGAGGACGTGCGGGCTTATATCCGTCTGCGTGTCAATACCCAGTGATTTCAAAATTTGCGTAGCTCTGGAACGTGCTTCCCGGTGGGGGATTTTCCGGCGTTCCATTGCAAAGGCAACATCGTCTGTTATATTGGGGAAGATCAGTTGGTCATCAGGGGTGCTGAAAAGCAATCCCGCAATGTCGCGAATTTTTCGCATTGTTTTATCAGTCAGTTTGATGCCGTTCACTTCAATATCGCCTGTAAACGGGATAAGACCGGTTGCCGCATGAAGAAGGGTGGTTTTGCCCGAACCGTTTAGCCCCAGCAATGCCACTTTCTCACCGGCTTCCAGCTGCAGGGAAACGCGACTTACGGCTGCAGGACTTTCTTTCCGGTAGCGTATGGTCACGTCTGTATATTTGAGTGCTGTTTTCATGCAATCAGTGCTTTAGCAGTATTTTCATAATTACCGCCGCAATCAGTACTGAAAAAGCAGTGATGCGGACAGGTAGATCAGGTGTTTTTGTTTTTTCGGGGCGGCTTAATCCGGATGTTTTCCCGGTAAAACCACGCAGTTCCATAGCATTGCCGGTATGTTCCGCCTTTATTGCCAGACGCAACAGCCAGAGGACAGGAAAAGCGCAAAGGCATTGCATGCGCAGAATAAAACCGCATCCGGTAATTCCGCGTAATCTGTATACCGCCAGTATGCGGCGGGTTTCGTTTATAAGCATGGTACTCTGGTGAATAATCTGGAGAATCAATGTGCTTACTGTTTCGGGAATCGGCAGAGAATGAAGTCCTTCACTGAGCTCAGCCGGGTTCATAGCGGAATATGAACTGACACAGATCATAAAAGATGCTGTTCCGCGCAGTATGACCTTGTACATGGATATTTCCGCATTGAACCAGGAAACACCGTTTTCATAGTGCATCAGCGGAATAAGCAGCAGCAGAGGGGTAAACATCCAGAATGCCAGAAACAGTCCGCGGTAAAGATAAGCGGCTGGTGTCCGGCACCAGAGTATCCAGCCCGCAGCCATAAGAATCAGCAGCAATGCCTGTACCCAGCTGTTAAGGGGTATAACAAGGGCTGTAATCAAAGCAGCGGTGCTGCAGATTATGCGGGTTGCGGGATGCAGTTCTGCAAAATTTCGGCCCGAAGCGTTGGAGTCGTCGTCTGATATAGCCATATAACACTCATTTCTTCAGTGCAGTAAGCAGATAAGCTTTATTATTGTCGGCGGTTTCTTTAATACTGAATCCGTTTTCTCTGAAAAGTCCGGCCAGTTCATCAACTGGTGGCAGAACATCACTGATTACAGACGGGTGTGCTTCGCTGTGAATAGAATTGACGCTTTTACGGGAAATGAAATGCAGAATATGACATTGCCCGCCCGGTTTCAGGACTCGCCTGATTTCCCGGATAACTGCGGAATCATCTTCGAAGTGAGGCCATGCCGAGAAGCATATGACGCGGTCGCACGTGCCTTTTGCCATAGGCATACTTTCAGCGTCGCTTAAAAACCATAATGCACGGGAGTCGCTGCATTTAGCCTGTGCACGTCTCAGCATTCCGGGAGATATGTCCAGCGCTATTACCCGTCCTGTCTCGTTCAAGTGTTTAAGCAGGGCGATTGTCATATTACCTGTGCCGCAGCCCAGATCCACAACAGTTTCCTCCGGGTGGATACCGAATTCATCAAAAGAGCTTTCAAAATCAGCTGAAAGGTTGTTTAAATGATGCCTGTTGTCCCATTCACATGAGATCAAATCAAAAAATTCTACGCGGGGATTATTCAGTACTCTTTCTTTCATTAGAAACCTCTTTTTAAATTACTCAGCGCAACCAGGCGTGGAATGACAGCCATCATCAGAAAGATGCCTGGCCATCCGCTGATGAATGAAATTCCCGCTGTGAACTTTGCGGGGAGCTGCATGGTATGTGCGGCACAATACAGCAGCATTGTGTTTATGATGCGGCCTGCCGCAAGCACGATAAGGAGAACCAGCCAGACAGGCAGTTGCTTCCGGGCTTTACGTATTTGTCCCGTAAGCAGAGCCATCAGTGCCAGTTCAACAGACATGACAGGGGCGATAGGCGGATAGAAAGGCGGCATTCCGGTTACAGCACCTGAAATAAGCGGAACCAGCAATGCTGTCAGTGCGGCGGAAGATGCCGACCTGGTGAAATAAGTCAGTGCCACCAGAGGAAGATACATAGGCATGAAAATATGTCCGAGTTTGAGCAGATGAAATACTGCCGGCAGCAGCAGTCCAGCCGCTCCGAATATCCCGCAGTATGCTATATCCCGTGAGTCAATGGCCATAGTACCGTTTTCTGTTGTTCTTTGTTTATGCATATATTCTGTTTCAGCATATCAGTTCTGACGTTGACTGAAAGAAATTTCAGAATTTGAGTTTCATACCTGTGTACCATATTGTGCCGGGTACTGGATAGTCAGGAAAATATTCATAACGCTCATCCGTCAGATTTTCCAGTGCGATATACAACTCCCCGTCCTGTCTGCAGAAAAGATTCAGATCCAATGATATTTTTGTGTTAAGCAGGAGATAGTCGTCCAGTTTTTCCAGTTCCGGATTGACTGTACGCATGCTGTACGCATATTGCGAGGATACATATCGGGCATCCAGGCTCCATCTGATATATTCGGTGATTCTGTATGTTGCCCCGGCACTGGCAGTTGTTTCGGGCATCCTTGATACTGGATGATCTTCCGAATCTGAGTAGCTGCCACCAGCGAAAAACGATAGATCATGGTGTGGATAAAGATGTAACGCGCCTTCAATACCGTGGGCAGTCATCTCTCCCGTGTTGATATATCCGGATGATGTTGAATCAATGCGGTTTTCAACTTCTGTCCGGTAAACTGCCAGATGCAGCATGTGTTCCCCCAGTTTAATCTGTGAGCCCAGTTCTGTGGTATCCATGGTTTCGGCGTTCAGAGTTTTCCATGTTGTCGGTGAAACGCCGCGTGCATATATGCCGGGATAGTGAACTCCTCTTGCGTGAGAGAGAAAAAATTTAATCATTTCATCCTTTTCCAGCGTAAGTGCGGTGCAAGGGGCTGATTCATCGTCAAATTCGCTGCTGTAGTAATAACGGCATCCGGCAGAGGGGGTGAGGGTCCAGCTGTCTTGTATTTCAAAATCATAACGTGCGCCCAGATAGGGGGCTGTTGTGAAAAAACGACCGTTATAGCCCCATACACGGATATTGTCCGATTCGCGGATATTGCGTGTTTCACCACCTTCAGACCAGCTGTCCAGCGAAGCGGTTAGTGTCAGGTCATCATTCCGATAATCATAAGATGAACGGAATCCGTAATTTTCCCAGTCTGTATTGGAGTATCCCGGCGGAGAAATAATATTGCCGTCAGTAAGATGGTCTTTATGCCATCGTATCCGCCCGTTTTCAAAGTAAGCCATCGAATAGCCATTCAATTTGTCATGTTCAGTTTCCAGACGAATGATGTGTGTGTCCGTCCGTGTATCGAACTGATCATTTTCCGGCGTCTTCCTGTTTTCAGGTCCGGGATCACGTACCCAGTTGTCTGTATGCTGGTAAATGTATGAAAGATGATGTTCCGGGGCAAGTTGCCAGCCGGTACGGGCGTAATAATTGCGCAGTTCGGCCTCGCTGTGAGAACGTCCGTTTTCGGAATACTTGTATGACAATCCGGCGTAGTAGTCAAACAGATCAACTTTACCTCCGGCCGAGCCGGATATAAAGAAGGTGTTGAAACGTCCGTAGGCCAGATCCAGTTCTCCTTCACGGCCTTCTTTGTAACGTCGTTTTGTTTCAATGTTCACCGCTCCGAATGTGCCGGGATAATTTTGGGGTTGGGGGTTCTTTGCGATAGTGATGCGCTCTGCAAAGTCTATCGGTGCAATATCCATAAGCGGGTGTGACCAGACACCGGATTCCCTCGGCACTCCGTCCGTATATACTTTAATCTCACCTCCGGGACGTGCCGTTCCGGCTCCCCGGATGTAAACCGACCCGCCCTGGGCTCCTCCGTATGCGCCTACCGGACTGTAACGTGAGATAGTAACACCTGGAACCTGGCGCAGGGCTGTTGGCAGGTCTGTTGCACTCATATCTTCCATCTGCTCGTGGCCTATAATGACGCTGTCAGCTCCGTCTTTTTCAACTTTTTCAGTATCCGTAATAGGAGAAGCTGAAACTTCAATGCGGATGTCGGCCGTCCGGTTTTTCTCCTCCTGCTGTCCGGTATTGCCGGCAAAGCAGATCAGCGGGGGGCATGGCATAAAAAAAACTATTGAAATAACAGTAAAGGTCTCTTTGCAGAATGCCGTAAATGAACGGAAAAAATTCATGTTTATCCTTTATTTTAAGAACTGCGGCGCATTGCTGCCAGCTTTTCGCAGGATAGGCGGAATCGATGCGGAAAAGCGTAAGGTAAAAAAGTCCAGGTGATAAATCGGAAGAAAAGTAACACAACGTGGCGAAAAGTGTCAATGACATACAGGCTTTTGTTCTGTTGAGGATTACTGGCTTTTACAGGGTAAAAGGTATATCGCCGCTATGTGTTGGATTCTGGTGTTGAGGCGTGGAAATGACACGCCCAATCCGTTTGCCGGAAAGCGGCGGACATATTATACTATTACTTTTCAGTAATGTTGCAAAATTACAGTTGCATTATACCGTAATCTGCGGTAGCATTGCGCAAAGTAAACACAGAAAAAGGAGTTTGAAATGAAAATAAACCATTATTTGCTCAACATGCTTGCCGTATTGACAATGGTAGCTGTAGCGAGGTCTCAGGAGACCGTTTCTCTTGTGGATGTTGAGGAGGAAGCTCCGTTAGCTGAGGTCAGTGATACTTCCAGCTGGTATGTAAGTCCCGGTGTGGGAATGATGTTCTTCGAGGGGAACCAGACTGTGGACGAAGGTCTCAACATGGTTCTGCGTCTCGGTTATGATATAAGTGAACACTGGAGCGTTGAAGGCGGCCTTTCCTGGGCACCCAATATCACACAGAACAAGGATTTCAAAACCGAACGCGGCGATAACGTCACCGGTCAGAGTATCCGCGGTCTTTCGCTTGACGGCCTGTACCATTTTGATCGCTTTGAACGCTTTGATCCCTATCTGGCAGCAGGTTTGGCAACATATAGGTCCAATGACAGGGTTTTCTGTGAAGGCAGTCGCAGGCAGGTTACAGGACCGCGTGTCGGTGCCGGTATGTTTTATCATTTGAACGATAAATGGTCTTTGCGTGCGGATGCCCGTACTATGATGGCGGTTGATGAGACTTGTGAATTTCTCTATACGGCCGATCTCGGTGTGGCTTACCGTTTCGGTGGAAACGGTCAGACGCTTGATGACGGTGCAGGCGCCTCCGCCTTGCAGAATGTCGCCAAGGATTCCGATGGTGACGGTCTCACCGATGAGGAGGAAGCCGCACTTGGAACAGACCCTTTCAATAAAGATACTGACGGTGACGGCCTTACCGACGGCGATGAGGTTAACAAATACAAGACTGATCCTCTGAACAAGGATACGGATTTTGATGGTCTCACTGATGGTGACGAAGTCCTGAAATACAAAACTGATCCACTTGAACGTGATACGGATAAAGGCGGCGTTGCTGACGGACATGAGGTTATCGAAGATAATACCGATCCTCTCGATCCCGCTGATGACCTGATGCTGTTTGAGGTCTATATACAGTTTGATTATGACACCACTATCATAAAACCGGAGTATTTCTCCGAAATCGATCAGATTGTAAATGTTCTCAAGCATAAGCCCGATGCTACCGCCGTGATTGAAGGACATGCCGACCGCCGTATGCGTTCAAGCAGAAAGTACAATCAGGATCTTTCAGAGCGTCGCGCGCAGGCCGTTCTTTCCTATATGGCGGGCAAGGGCATTGATACCGGCCGTTTGACGGCTGTCGGTTACGGTTTTACCCGTCCGAAGGTGGAGCCCGATCTTGTTAACGGCAATCCTGAAAACCGTCGTGTGGAAATTTACATCCGCGGTGCGGGAACAAATGCCGACAAGAGCAAGTATAATGCGAGTTGATGGCGAAAACACTTGCTGTTCCGCTTAAAGTTTAGTAATAAGAGACCGCAAGGAAACGGATGTTTTCCCTGCGGTCTTTTTATTGATGGTAAACATATATAATATGTCAGATACAGGATTGCAGTGTTGAAATAAGTTTCCCTGAATGATAACCCTGCAAGTGAGCCGGATGCCGAGCGGTCCGGACTGCTGTAAAGTAAAGTTCTGCCGTATTTGAACAACATGAAAATTATTGAGCGTTATGTCTTAAAATCCTATCTTTCCGCTGTTTTTCTGTCGTGGCTCGTGCTTTCGTTCGTAATGACAATAGGCCTGCTGGTGCGAATTGCGCAGCTGATAATTCAGGGACTGCCTCTGAAGGCGGTCGGTACATTTATGCTGATAGGGTTTCCGGAGACCTTGAGACTTACCATACCCATCAGTCTGCTGGTCAGCTCTCTTCTTGTTTTCAGTCGTCTTTCGGCAGACAGTGAAATCGCGGCTATGCGTTCATGTGGAGTGAACCTTATATCGATTATTCGCTGGCCTGTACTTCTGGGGTTGTTATGTGCTGCGCTGGGAGTTTATGTTAATCAGGAAATTGTTCCCAGGGCACATAATATCCGAAGAAATATCAGTTCCGCAATAAGTGTGGAAGTCGGTATAGATCTTCTTGAACCCGGCAAGTTCATCACGGAGTTTCCTGATGCAACCATCTGGTTTGCGTCCAAAGACGGTAACTGGCTGCGGGATGTTCTTATTTTCGATCACAGCCATGAGGGGGTAACACGCGAGATCAGGGCCGATAAGACACTGGTGGAAGTGAAGGGCGAGGATATTGTTCTCAATATGTATAATGTGCGCATTGATCCGGTGGAATATGACCGTCCTGGTATTGCGACTGCGGACAGATTTACCCATGTGCTTGAAGATGTTTTGAAAAAAAGATTTCGTTCCCGTAAACATAAGGACCTCAACCGGCGTGAGCTTATAGCGAGAATGAAAATGATCAGATTGAATCCGCGCGATCTTCCTGATGAAGTGGTAGCCAAAAGATACAGTGTTTTCAGGACCCATATGCAGATACGCTATGTTTTCGCTTTTGCCTCTCTGGTGTTTGTCCTGATCGGTGTTCCTCTGGGAATACGTTCGCATCGTATAGAATCAACAGTCGGAATAGCACTCAGTCTGGTTGTTGCCATTTTCTTCTATCTGGGTGTCATTTTTGCTGAATCAATGGATGGAACACCGGGCTGTCTGCCTCATATACTGGTATGGATTCCGTTTTCCATCTGTTCGCTGCTGGCACTGTACCTTCTGCCGAAGAATTTGTAGATGGCATACCGTTATGTTTTGAATAACGTTCTGCACAGTTTCTGGAAAAATAACAATTTGAAAAAAGGAGATTTTCTGTTATGTCGCATATTCATCCAACTGCAATAATTGACAAAGGGGCCCGGCTTGCCGATGACGTGGAGGTTGGCCCTTACGCGATTATCGGTCCTGATGTCAAAATAGGTCCCGGCACCCTTGTGCGTCAGCACGCTAATATAGAAGGACACACAACCATAGGTGCGGAATGCCAGATTTTCCCCTACGCCTGCATAGGTATGAAAACTCAGGATCTTAAATATGTTGAAGGTGATATCACCTACGTTGAAATCGGAGATCGCACCGTTCTGCGTGAATATGTGACGGTGCATCTGGGAACAAAGCCGGGTGAAATCACCAGAGTCGGCAGTGATTGTCTGATAATGGCATACTGTCATGTGGCTCACGGCTGTTCTGTTGGCGATCATGTTATTATGTCCAATCTGGCAACCCTGGCTGGCGAGGTTGTTGTTGAAGAGAGTGCGATTATCGGCGGACTTGCCGCTGTACACCAGTTCTGCCGTATCGGTGCTCATTCGATGGTGGCGGGCGCATCAAGAGTCCGTCAGGATTGTGCTCCCTTTATGCTGACCGATGTTTCCGGTGAAGAAGCCCGTGTCATGGGGCCGAACATAGTGGGACTTAAACGGCGCGGTTTCAGACCTGAGGTCAGGGCGGCTCTGAAGGAGGCCTACCGTCTGCTCTATCGTGAAGGATTGAATAGAACACAGGCACTTGATAAGATAAGATACGAAATCAATGAGCTGCCGGAAATAAAAACACTTATAGATTTTTATCAGAACAGTAAGCGTGGTGTTCATTGAAGAAAATACAGATACAATGCGCTGCTGATTTGTGAATTTTCACCATAACTTTGTGTCCTGATGAAGCATTTCGGTTACATATTTTTACTTGTCGGCCTGTTATCATGTCGTTGTTTCTGCTCTGAAGCGGATGATGCCCTTGCTGTTGCCCGTGAAGCTCTTTCCGACAGCCTTTACAAAGTTGCACGTACAAATGCCGCAAGGGCTCTCGGTGATAAAATCTTTTCCAGACGGCAGGAGGCTTTGGAAATTTTGCTTGAATCGCTGGCCGGACAGGAAAAATTCGAAGAAATTCTTTCTGTGCTGGATAAAAACAGTGATATTGTCAATAAGTCCTCTGATAAGGATACGCTCCTTTACTGGCGTGTGCTCGCTTTGTTTGAGCAGGAACGCTTTGTTGATATCTCCAACATTATAAATTCAGGAAACATTTCCACCAACTCCTTTTTCGGAATTGCAACATTGCGTATCGGAGCACGCACGCGTGAACTTTCCGATGACCTGAAGGGAGCTGTGGAGCTTTTTGAAAAAGTTGACGCATTGTCAACCAATACGACGGTTCGTGCGGCTAACGCTCTGGAATGGGCTGTGTCGCTTGATAAAAGATCAAAGTATGAAGAAGCTCTTCGGGTTTTGAAAAATCTTTCACAGATTGGAGTTAACAATGATTACGTTAATAAAGGCGCTTTGCTAAGAGGACGGATACTGATGCGTCTGGGACGTACCGAAGAGGCTGCCCGTATTATGGATGCCCTGGCAATGAATGAACATGTCTCGGAAATTTCAAGGGTTCAGGCACTGGTGGAAATGAGTGTGTATAAGTTTGATTCGGGTATGACCAATGAGTCTGTTGCTTATGCCCGCTCTGCTTATGAAAGGGCTCGGCTGCCGGAAGCCCGAAGGCTGGCGGGATACCGCCTTGGGGACCTTTTATGCAGTTCTCCGGAAACAATCAAACAGGGAGCGGAGCTGATCAAGGAACTGGTGCGTGAATTTCCCGAGTCTGACGATTCAATGAGAGCACATCTGAAACTCGCAGATTCCTTTTTGCAACAGGGCCTTGTCGAAGAGGCTGCCGAAGAATACCGTATTTTTCTCGAAACATATCCATCCTCTGCCTTGGACGCCAGAGTTATGGAAGGACGGGGCTGGGCCCTGTTCAGACTGAAAAGATATGCCGAAGCCGCTTCGGCCTTTAAAAAAGCATCGGAACTGAACGAATCTCCCTCCCGTAAGGTTGAATGCTTATTTAAACACTGTGACGCCCTGATGGGTGATGAACGTTTCAGTGCCGCTGCTGAAGCTTACGGGGAGCTTAATGCACGCTTTCCTGATTCTGAATTTGCCGCACGTGCCTTGTATCTCAGTGCTGAGGCACTTGAACGTTCCGGAGATCTGGATGCGGCGTTGGAGCGTTATCTTAAAATATCATCCCGTTATCCGCGGAAAAAAGAGGCTTCGGATTCGCTGCTGAGGGTGGCTTCAATATATGCTGCTAGACAGGAGCTTGATCAGGCATTGGATACATACTCGATGATTGTGGAAAACTTTACTGATAATGATGTGGCCGCCCGTGCCTATATGGGGCGTGGCAAAGTGTATTACAGCAAATACCGGTTTGACAAGGCCATGCAGGATTTTGCGGCTTTCGCTGAGGTTGTGCCCGGACGTATAGCTGAAGCCCGCTATTTTCAGATACTCTGTCTCTACGGTCTCGGGCGCGATTCAGATGCTCTGGAATCGGCCAGTACGTTTGTGGTAAATTATCCCGATTCACGTTTTTTCCCCGATATGCTTCTGTGGTTGGGTAAATTTCATTTCAACCGTGCCGATTATGAGAAGGCTATCGGTTATTTCAATGACTATTCCACTGGTTTTGCAGATCGTAAATGGGCGGATGCCGCATTGGTCTGGAAAGCCCGAGCGCTTTTTTTCAGCGGTGATTATACCGATGCAATCGAAACAATAGGCGAATTGATTAAGCGTTATCCGGACAGTTTACGAATAACGGAGGCGCGTTTTATTCAGGCGGAATCGCTGATAGAGCAGGCTCGTTTTGATGCCGCCATTCTGTTGCTCGACGAAATTATCGAAATCGATTCTGAAAGTCCCTGGGCACAAGAAGCTCTGATACGGAAAGGCAATTGCCTGTTTGCTTTGGGAGCCGGAAACCGTGTGCGTTATGAGGACGCACTGAGTGTTTACGGCAGAGCTTTGCAGATTAAAGGGCTGACTCCCGCGGCTGTTATCGAATTGTACTATAAAACAGGCAGGTGTTTCGAAAAACTGGAACGTTACGATGAAGCAGTTGAGTGTTATTATTCAGACGTTCTCATCCGTTATCAGAAAGACAAAGCCGCCGGAACATGGTATAATAAAAAAACAATTACTCTGGTTGTTCGCGCGGCATTCAATGTTGCGGAGATTTATGAGAAAAAAGGCAAGTATGAACAGGCTGTGAATGTGCTGGAGAGGATCAGAACGGTTGCGGGCGGTGCGTCTGAAGAGGTTTCACGTCGTATCAAAGTGTTGAAGAAAATGGGCAGACTGTAAGACTATTTTCACAGGAGCTTTTATTATGTTGTTTAGTTATGGTGGAGTAATATTTTTTATCATACTTATGCTTGAGTTTGTCACTGTCGCTGTCTTCTTTGAACGTCTGCTCCATTTGCGCCGGGCACAGATTGAACACACTGATTTTATCAGCGGTGTCTGCAATGTGCTTGACAGAAACAACATTGATGAAGCTGTTATGCTTTGTGAAGACACCCCCGGTCCGGTGGCGGCGGTTGTCCTGACAGCAATACGCTACAAGGATGGTCTTTTAAGTTCTCTGCGTGATGCGGTGGATAATACCGGACGCTCCGAAATCTCCCGTCTTGAAAGACGTGTGGTTGCGCTGGCGGTCAACTCTCAGGTGGCACCTCTTCTCGGACTTCTGGGAACGTTGACAGGCGTTATCAAAATAGTTATGCAGATAAACAACCAGGCTCCTCTTATTCAGAACACGGATCTGACCACAGGCCTTATGGAGGCCCTTGTAACAACGGTTGCCGGGCTTATCGTTGCTGTTACGTCTTATGTTATGTATGCCCTGCTTATGGTCCGCATCGAACGTGTTGTTCACGATATGGAGTCGGCCGCTTCGCAGATTGTCGCTTATTTCACCCCTAAAGAATCAATATCCTGAAGGTGTGCTGTAATGAATTGTGTCAAAAAAAGCTGGGGAGATTATATTCGTCGGCGCCGTTCAATACAATACCGTTTCCGCCATAGTTGGTTCCTGCATATCAGCAGCGGTATTCCGTGGATAGATGCTCTGATTATTATTGTTCTTCTGCTGGCTGTTGATAATCGTCTGACAATTGTTCCCGGCATGATTTTCAATCTGCCTGAAGCCCCGTTGCGTAGTGGAGCGTATAACACCTATAACGGGTTGACTGCTATCATGATACCTGTTGTTCACAATATGACATCCCGCAGTGAAACCCTTGTTTTTTTCAATGACGAACGGTTTTCCATGAATGACGAGGATTTTGCGAAAAGGTTTTCTTCCAGAATACAGGAGCGTATTCATGTCAGCTCAAGTCACGAGATGCTTCTTCTTGCGGATAAAAATATTCCGCATGGCGATGTGATGCGTTTTGTCAATGTTGTCAGAGAAGCCGGAGTCAATCAGGTCAATGTCGGCGAGAAACCGAAGTAGGGAAAGGAGACAGTTTTATGTTTACCGGTTTGGTGCAGCAGGTGGGAACTGTCCGGAGTGTCATCAGAAAGAATGAGGGTTGGTCGCTTGTGATAAGCTGCGAACCGTGGAAGCTGGACCTGGAACCGGGCGAAAGTATGGCGGTGCAGGGAGCCTGTCTCACTGTGACTTCTGCCAGTTGGGATTCTTTCACAGCGGATCTTCTTGATGAAACCATGGATAAAACCATGCTGTCGGATCTCGACAGCGGTTCTTTGGTAAATCTGGAACGCGCTTTAGCTGTCGGTGATCGTCTGGGAGGGCATATTGTCAGCGGCCATGTGGATGAAATCGGCTCTGTGCTCGCCGTAACTAAAAGGGGACGGGATTATGTCGTGCGTATAGGTTGTTCATCTCACTTGGCTGACTGCAGTATTCTGAAAGGTTCGATCACAATTGATGGTGTAAGTCTTACTATCAGTGCATTGGGGGATAACTGGCTGGAAGTGAACGTTATTCCGCATACCTGGGAAATGACAACCCTTTCGGGGTGCAGTGCGGGAGATAAAATCAATTTGGAAGGTGACGTTCTCGGTAAATACATTGTCCGCTTCCTGAACAGGGACAGGCAATCGGGCATTACCGAGGAGATGCTACGTGAAAACGGTTTTGTTTGAAAGTATGGTGCAGCTGCCCGGAATTTAACCGGGTAGCAGTGATTTTTATGAATTAAATCAGTATTGAAGATGCATATTTAACCTGTATCCCATGACATTTGTTTCATGTCTGCTGGTCGAAGGGAGCTGCCCGATGATCCTGTGCCTTGGATTGAGTCCTGCGTTGCAACGAACACTCGTATTCAATAAACTGGAACTTAACGAGGTGAACCGTGCCGTTTCAATTACCTTGAGTGCTGGCGGTAAATCGCTGAACACGGCCCGTGCCCTGGCAACTCTCGGAGCCGGGTGTAAAGTATCAGGATTGAACGGAGGTCATAATGGCCGTGTTTTGAAAAGGTTTCTTGATGATTACGGTGTTGATTCCGCTTTAACTCCGACATCCGCGGAAACACGGATCTGTACGACATTGCTCGATGAAACATCCGGATCTGTCACTGAACTGGTCGAAAATGCTCCGCCGCCTGCTGAGGCGGAGATGCTATCCTTTATAGAGCGGAATATCAGACTCGTTAAAGAAAGCCGTATGCTGGTTATCTGCGGTACACTTCCGCCTTTCGCCGATAATGACTTCTACTGCAAATTTACATCAGTGGCTCGAAAGGCAAATATTCCCTTCATTATTGATTCTCATAAACAGGCTCTTTTATCTGTACTTCGGGATAAACCTCTGATGGCAAAATTGAATCGTGCGGAATTGGAGACTACCTTCGGCTGTGTAATCGACAGCGATGAAAAAACAGAAATCCATTTGCGTAAGATTGTCAGACTGGGTGCCCGCAGTGTGTTTATGACCAGCGGCGGGGATGAAGCCTGGCTCGTTGATGAGGAAAAGAGTGTGAAACTTATGCCCCCTGAAATAGACAAAAATGTAAATGCAATCGGAAGCGGCGATTGCACCACAGCTGGTATAGCATTTAAGCTGACGGAAGGATCTTCCCTGGAAGAGGCGGTTGTTTTCGGACTTGCCTGCGGCAGCGCAAATGCGGAAACCCTTCTGCCTGCCGATATTTCGCCTGCCCGCATTTCCGGACTGCTTTGATTTTACATACACTAAAGCATATCCTGCTGTAAAAATACGGCCTTCCGCCTTCCGCATTACGTATTCCGTACCAAAAAAATTTATACTACGACTTTTATATAAATATGTATTTTGTTATTCTCGTTCTATGATAATGTGAGTGCATGAAAGGAGCGTCATTAATGGTCGCAAGCAAAGATATCAGACTGGCGGAGTACCTTGACGAAAGCTGCGTGCTTTGTAGCACAGAGACAGTTAACCGTGATGAAGTGCTCAATCGTATGGTCGGTGCCCTTAAAAGACATGTCGGCGGGTTTAAGCAGGAAGATGTTCTGAAGGCTGTTATAGAACGCGAAATGCAGGCACCTACGGTTCTGGTTTCCGGTCTGGCTCTGCCGCATGCCCGTTTGGCTGAACTTTCAGAGCCTGTCCTGGCGGTTGCCACATCGGCGAAAGGCATAAATTTCGAGGCCTTCGGCGAAGATCCTGTGAATGTCGTAGTGATGATCCTGACGCCCAAGTCCGATCCAGGTTCTTATCTGCGTCTGATGGCCTCTCTGAGTAAGCTTCTAAACAGCCGGCCTGTTATAAAAAGGCTGTCTGTAGCTTCCACAGCAAGGGAAATATACGGTATCATTACCGAGGGGGCTGAGCACATAACCGTTAAACTGAATGCTGAAAGTATGATGGACCGCAATCCTGTTATTCTGGATGAAAGCAATACCCTTTCCGATGCGATTCATGCTTTCTGTGCCCAGCGGGTTATGGATATACCCATTGTTGACAGCGAAGGGGATCTTCGCGGAGTTATAGCCATAGAAGATCTGCTGCGTCAGAGTCTTCCGGAACATCTTCTCTGGATGGAGGATTTGTCTCCCATTGCCAATTTTGAACCCTTCGCTGAAGTTCTGCGTAAGGATGAAGAGACAAAAATAGCTGATTTCATGCATGATGAATACGTGAGTATTCATCCCGAAACACCTGCTATACAGCTTGCCAAAATGTTTCTTATGCAGAATGTCCGGCAGATCCAGGTTGTCGATGGAAATAAATTTGTCGGTGTAGTTAATCTGCACAGTTTCAACGCGCAGGTTTTCTGGGCCTGAAATTGCGTGCATCCTTTGTTAGGGGTAGATGTTGATATGCGTCTTTCTCTGCAAAGATCGCAGGTTGTTTTTGAATGCCGCAGCTTTAGAAAAAAAACGCTGCGCGTTTTTGGAGGTAATGTTTATGCACAGTGATAACAGTGATGCGGTTCTGACAGGAAAACAGTTGATTATCCGCCTGGCAATTCTTCTTTCGATAAGCATCGGAATCGGCACTGGCGGTTCGGTTGCGGGATTGACACTGCAACAGGCAACAGCCACCAGCGTGTTTTTTGCCATTATTATGGGTACACTTTTTTTCTGGTCTTTTCGTTTGTCGATTGCCTTTCTGGGGTTGGGTGTGTTGGTTGTTACCAAATCTCTCAACATCCCGCATTTTGTTGAAGCCGCCGCCCTGCCGGTAATCCTTTTTCTTGTAGGCATGATGATTGTGGTGGGGGCACTTCGGGATCTCGGCTTTTTCACCTGGGTAGTGCAGTCGCTGATGTCAATTCCTGATATGACTGGTAAAAAATTTATTGCGTCAACCGCTGTAGCTTCCGCATTGCTGGCCTGCGCTGTGGATGAAGTCACATCCATTATCTTTATTGCCACTCTGATCTTTCAGGTCTGTGACCGGCTTAAACTTAACCCGGCGCCGTATATCATTATTTGTGTGCTGTGTACGAATATCGGAAGTGCCGGCACCATGATGGGTAATCCTGTCGGCATCTTTATCGGAACGCAGGCGGGATTGACATTCGGTGATTTTGCCCGCTGGGCTTTTCCCATCATGCTGGTATCACTCGTATCGTGTGTTTTTATCACTATGTTCTGGTTCAGAAAGGAACTGGCTCTGTTCGATGAACGGCTCAGGGATAGGATTGAGCGTCAATTAAGTCTGGTTCCCAAAGTGGATGTGCCGTATAAACGGGGCCTGGCGGTGCTTATGTTTACTTTGGTTTTTATCGCTTCTCATCATGCATTGGAAGAGGGTCTTGATCTTGATAAAAACAGTATTCTACTGGTGGCTCCTCTCGCCTGTGCCGGCCTTATAATGATTTATAAGCGCAACCGGGCCCGTTTTTATGTCGAACGGGAGGTGGATTGGTGGACCCTGCTTTTCTTTATGCTTCTTTTTGCTATAGCCGGCACACTGGAATATACCGGTGTAACCAATATTGTAGCGGATAACTTTATCAGAGTATGTGGAGACAAACCGGCAATCCTTATCCCTTCCATTATGGCCACGACCGCAATCGGTTCGGCTTTTGTTGACAATGTGATTTTTGTTGCGGCATTCTCTCCCGTTATTTCCGCACTGGGTGAGACTATGCCGGCTATGCCCTTGTGGTGGGCTTTGCTTTTCGGCGCCTGTTTCGGGGGGAATATAACTCTGATAGGCAGCACGGCCAATATTGTCGCTCTGGGGATGCTGGAAAAACAGTCACATGTAAATATACGATTTGTCGAGTGGCTAAAAATCGGTGCAGTCACAGCCCTGGTTGCCTGCCTGATCGCCTGGGGCATGCTTACGCTTATGGCTCCTTTTATGACAGGCTAAATGTTCAGATATGCGGTTGTGTGCTTGTTTTGCCCCCGTATTCCGCCGGTGATGATAATGGCTGCGAGGACAATAAATGCTTATACTTTCAAATAACACAATTTTTCAGTTGATTTACAGGAAGGTTTTCCTGTAAAATATTTATGTTGTGGACGAGGAATGCACCTTTTTTTTGCGTGTGACCGGCTAAATTTTTATTTACCTTTGTTTCTCTCAGGGTGTTTTGCCTTTTGAATAGAATCTCATCATCAGTCACTAAAAGAGCTGCGGTTGCATTATGCGCCGCAGCTCTTTCGTTTTTATTGAAAGCCGGATGTCCAAGAATAGAATAGGTCAATTCATCCAGGAATAGAATATTGTATTTTTATTGATCAATGCAGTTGACACGTTCAGCGCCACGTGCTATTCTTTGCGCTCCTTCAACGGGAAAGGGTCTTACGGCCCGGGAACGTCGGGGGAGGGGCGGTTGAAAAAAGTTTAATTTTTCTTCCGTTCAGAGTTGACTCAGAGTGTTGTTTTCTGATACTTTGATCAACCGCGTCGCGAACAGTTATGACACTGATGCGCCGGCGCGCAAATTGTTCTTTGAAAACCGAAGCTTAAGCGCATTCCTGATGAAGGATCACGACACGGATTAGTTGCGATTCAGAGGGGATGCGGAACAGACATAACTTGTGCTAGCAAATTAATATGAACGAAACTGTTCTTTACAATGGGATTTATTCCACTGTAATCGAGCAGCCGGAATTTCTTACTGAGAGTTTGATTCTGGCTCAGAACGAACGCTGGCAGCGTGGATTAGGCATGCAAGTCGAACGGGATCTATTGACCGAATTCTTCGGATGACGGACTTTAGTGAGAGTGGCGGAAGGGTGAGTAATGTATGGGCAATCTGCCCTTGAGGCCGGGATAACTGCGAGAAATTGCAGCTAATACCGGATGTGGCACCGCAACGCATGTTGCGGCTGTTAAAGGTGGGGACCTTTCGGGGCCTGCCCCTCATGGAGGAGCCCGTATGCCATCAGCTTGTTGGTAGGGTAACGGCCTACCAAGGCTTACGGCTAGCTGGTCTGAGAGGACGACCAGCCACACTGGGACTGAGACACTGCCCAGACTCCTACGGGAGGCTGCAGTCGAGGATCATTCGCAATGCGCGAAAGCGTGACGATGCGACGCTGCGTGGAGGATGACGGCCTTCGGGTTGTAAACTCCTGTCATAAGGGAAAAGGCGAAGTGCGATAACATCAAACTGAGTTGATGGTACCTTAAGAGGAAGCCACGGCTAACTCTGTGCCAGCAGCCGCGGTAATACAGAGGTGGCGAGCGTTGTTCGGATTTACTGGGCGTAAAGGGCGCGTAGGCGGTACGGTATGTCGGGTGTGAAATCTCCAGGCTCAACCTGGAAAGTGCGCCCGAAACTGCCGAACTTGAGTACGGGATGGGAGATCGGAATACATGGTGTAGCGGTGAAATGCGTTGATATCATGTAGAACACCGGTGGCGAAGGCGGATCTCTGGAACGTAACTGACGCTGAGGCGCGAAAGTCGGGGGAGCGAACAGGATTAGATACCCTGGTAGTCCCGACCGTAAACGGTGCACACTTGGGGTTGGGGGATTTCACCCCTCCAGTCCCGGAGCTAACGCGTTAAGTGTGCCGCCTGGGGAGTACAGCCGCAAGGTTAAAACTCAAAGAAATTGACGGGGGCCCGCACAAGCAGAGGAGCATGTGGCTTAATTCGATGCAACGCGAAGAACCTTACCCGGGTTTGACATATAACTGCAAGTCCGTGGAAACACGGATTCCTTCGAGGGTGTTATACAGGTGCTGCATGGCTGTCGTCAGTTCGTGCCGTGAGGTGTTTGGTTAAGTCCAGCAACGAACGCAACCCCTATGTTCAGTTGCCAGCGGGTAATGCCGGGAACTCTGGACAGACTGCCCGTTCACACGGGAGGAAGGTGGGGACGACGTCAAGTCAGTATGGCCCTTACATCCGGGGCTGCACACGTGCTACAATGGCCGGTACAATAGGAAGCGATACCGCGAGGTGGAGCCAATCCCCAAAACCGGCCCCAGTTCGGATTGCGGTCTGCAACCCGACCGCATGAAGTTGGATTTGCTAGTAACGGCGCATCAGCTACGGCGCCGTGAATACGTTCCCGGGCCTTGTACACACCGCCCGTCACATCATGAAAGCCGTCTGCACCCGAATCCGGTGAACCAACCAGCAATGGAGGGAGCCGTCTAAGGTGTGGGTGGTAATTGGGATGAAGTCGTAACAAGGTAACCGTTGGGGAACCAGCGGTTGGATCACCTCCTTTCTAAGGAGAAGCCTTCACAGCAATGTGAACGGCTATGGTGGAATACCCTTCGGGGTATAGGGGCATGGAGACATGCACCCGCAACAGGGTCATTGACCCGCTAGCTACAGGAGATGGAAGTTCCGTATCCCTTCTGGACCGCGCAAGGTCCTCCAAGGGCGCTTAAGCGCAGCGTTATTATTGCAACCACTCAGTGCTTGCAATAACGAGAGTAAAAAGTCTCGCCGGGGGCATAGCTCAGTTGGCAGAGCGCCAGCTTTGCAAGCTGGATGTCGCCGGTTCGAACCCGGCTGCCTCCACCAATGTTGCTTCGCAAAATTGGTGAGTGCTGAATGCTGAGTGTTGAATTTAAATTCATAACTCATAATTCATAACTCATAATTAATATGGGCGTGTAGCTCAGTCGGTTAGAGCGCATCCCTGATAAGGATGAGGTCCCTGGTTCGATTCCAGGCACGCCCACCAGCCTTCGCCAAGGCTACGGCTGGCAAGCTGTGCCGCAGAGAAGGCTGCCCGCCGAAGCTTTATGCGAAGGAGGGCACGGCAACGAACTTTTAGACTCTCAACTGAGATCACTGAGTGGTCTGAGTGATAACGCAACGGTAATTTTTGCTGAGTTCACTTATGTGGATGAGGCATTTGATCTTTGAAAATTGCATAGTCTGGGAAGAGAATTGCAACGTATAAAACGAGATGGACGAGAGGAAAACTCTTCGGCCAAGCGTATACGGGCATGCGATGGATGCCTTGGCATCACGAGGCGATGAAGGACGTGGTAAGCTGCGATAAGCTCCGGGTAGTGGCACGCACACTTTGATCCGGGGATTTCCGAATGGGGAAACCCGTTGCCCTTCATAGGGCATCATCGGCGTCTGAATAAAATAGGGCGTCGAAGCGACACTCAGGGAAGTGAAACATCTCAGTACCTGAAGGAGAAGAAATCAACAGAGACTGCGCAAGTAGCGGCGAGCGAACGCGCACCAGCCCAAACCATCCCGCTTGCGGGATGGGGTTGCGGGACCGCGGCACGGGATTGAGCTATATCAGACGAACAATCTGGAAAGTTTGGCGATACAGGGTGAAAGCCCCGTAGTCGAAAATATAGTTCGCCCCAGCGGTATCCCAAGTAGGACGGGACACGTGAAACCCTGTCTGAATCCGGGGGGCCCACCCTCCAAGGCTAAGTACTCCGTGATGACCGATAGTGAACCAGTACCGCGAGGGAAAGGTGAAAAGTACCCCTGTTAGGGGAGTGAAACAGACCTGAAATCGCATGCCCACAAGCTATGGGAGTCCCGTCTAGGCGGGATGACCGTTTGCCTTTTGCATAATGAGTCCGCGAGTCACCCTGTGTGGCAAGGTTAACCGAAAGGGGAGCCGAAGCGAAAGCGAGTCTGAACAGGGCGTTTAGAGTCGCATGGGGTGGACCCGAAGCCCGTGTGAGCTACCCATGAGCAGGTTGAAGCAGCAGTAACATGCTGTGGAGGACCGAACCGTTGTCCGTTGAAAAGGGCTCGGATGACTTGTGGGTTGGAGCGAAAGACTTATCAAACCGGGTGATAGCTGGTTCTCCTCGAAATGCCTTTAGGGGCAGCCTCCTGTAATGCAGCACGCGGGGGTAGAGCACTGATTGGTCTAGGGGCCCCTGCCGGGTTACCGAAACTTGTCAAACTCCGAATACCGTGTGTGTCAGCAGGGGAGTGAGACTGTGGGGGCTAAGCTTCACAGTCGAAAGGGAAACAGCCCAGACCGCCGATTAAGGCCCCTAAACACAGTTAAGTCACTAAGGATGTGGGGTTGCGCAGACAGCCAGGATGTTGGCTTAGAGGCAGCCATCATTTAAACAGTGCGTAACAGCTGACTGGTCGAGTGATCCCGCGCCGAAAATGATCGGGAGTCAAACTGTGTGCCGAAATCGCGGACCCCGCGCAAGCGGGATGGTAGAGGAGCGTACCTGCGGGGTTGAAGCCGTACGCGGAAGCGGCGGTGGACCTTCAGGTAGTGATTATGCGGACATGAGTAACGAAAAACCGGGTGAGAATCCCGGTCGCCGGAATCCCAAGGTTTCCCGGGGCAGGTTCGTCCGCCCGGGGTTAGTCGGACCCTAAGCCGAGGCCGAAAGGCGTAGGCGATGGACACAAGGTTAATATTCCTTGACTGCCGGTGAGAGTTCGAACGATGGAGAAAGAGGAAAGCTAGCACAGAGTACTGATGGAAGTGTGCTTTCAAGCGCGTAGGTGGGTGTTTCAGGAAAATCCGTGACACCAACGCTGAAACGTGAGGGAGGGACCTCCCTGTGAGGACCCGAGTGTGTGATGCTCAGCCTCCGAGAAAAGCTTCTAGTTATCGAACCGGCATCCGTACCTAAACCGACACAGGTGGGAGGGTACAAATATACCAAGGCGCGCGAGAGAAACCTCGTTAAGGAACTCGGCAATCTAGCCCCGTAACTTCGGGAGAAGGGGTCCCCGGCCTGAGCCGGGGCGCAGTGAACGGGCCCATGCGACTGTTTAACAAAAACATAGCACTCTGCAAACATTAACGTGGAAGTATAGAGTGTGACACGTGACCAATGCGGAAAGGTCAAGGCAAGGTGTTATCCCTTTTATTAGAGGAGAAGCTCCGAACCAAAGCCCCCGTGAATGTCGGCCGTAACTATAACGGTCCTAAGGTAGCGAAATTCCTTGTCGGGTAAGTTCCGACCTGCACGAATCGTGTAACGATATGGGCGCTGTCTCAACGAGGATCTCGGTGAAGTTGTAATACCGGTGAAAATGCCGGTTTCCCGCAGAAGGACGGAAAGACCCCGTGAACCTTTACTGTAATCTGGTACTGGATCTTGTGCATTGATGTGTAGTATAGCCGGGAGCCTTGGAAGTGATGTCGTCAGGCATTGCGGAGGCGCCAGTGAAATACCGGTCTTGAATGCACGATGTTCTAACCGCGAGCCGTTATCCGGCCGCGGGACCATGCCAGAGGGTCAGTTTGACTGGGGCGGTTTCCTCCCAAATTGTAACGGAGGAGTTCGAAGGTACACTCAGCACGGTCAGCAATCGTGCGTCGAGCGCAAGGGTAGAAGTGTGCTTAACTGTAAGAGAGACATCTCGAGCAGATGCGAAAGCAGGACCTAGTGATCCGGCGGTAGCTTGTGGTAGCGCCGTCGCTCAACGGATAAAAGGTACTCCGGGGATAACAGGCTGATCGCGGCCGAGAGTTCACATCGACGCCGCGGTTTGGCACCTCGATGTCGGCTCATCGCATCCTGGGGCTGGAGAAGGTCCCAAGGGTTTGGCTGTTCGCCAATTAAAGCGGTACGCGAGCTGGGTTCAGAACGTCGTGAGACAGTTCGGTCCTTATCCTCTGTGGGCGCAGGAGAATTGAGAGGAACATTCCCTAGTACGAGAGGACCGGGAATGACTGACCAATGGTGTTCCGGTTGTCACGCCAGTGGCATGGCCGGGTAGCTACGTCGGGAACGGATAAGCTCTGAAAGCATCTAAGAGCCAAGCCTCCCTCAAGACAAGTTCTCCCACTCGAAAGAGTCTGAAGGCAGGTTGTAGACTACGACCTTGATAGGCCGGACGTGGAAGCATAGCAATATGTGCAGCGGACCGGTACTAATCCGCCGTGCGGCTTGGCCGTTTTATCAGACTTCACAAAGTGGATCAGTTTAATACTGATGTACATAACAGATCGAAGATTAATATTCCCGTACTTCACGCGAAAACGTCGCGTTCTCGTAACCAGACTGTGCAATTTGCTTTTTCCGGCTGAGGCCGGACACCGATTTTTCCGGTGGCTATAGAGGGGAGGCAACACCCGTTTCCATACCGAACACGGAAGTGAAGAGCCCCATCGCCGAGGGTACTGCATGGCTTGCATGTGGGAGAGTAGGGCGCTGCCGGATTATTTTCTGCAAAGCTGCGGTTCCAAGGAACCGTAGCTTTTTTTTGTGCTACGCCCGGCGGCGGTCGGAGACGG
>JAWOEI010000137.1:0-4515 GCA_046482825.1 Kiritimatiellia bacterium | reverse complement strand
ATGCAACCGTACGAATTGTACAAACAAGAGTTGAGGACCATGCTACAGTACGGGATTTAAACCCCATAGGGCGGGACGGTCTCATCAACTCCGCCGAGAGGTGATGGCCATCGCCTCTCGGCTACTTCTCCAGACACTCATCTGGAAAAACGATCCGATTGTATCAAATTCTGATCAAACAAGGGCGGGGTCCGTGACCCCCGCCGTGCACCAATTCGCAGATGCGCCCGGTATTTAGACTGTTAGGTGTTTAGGTTTTTGGACTCACAGCGTTTTTTGACCAAATAGTCGTTTAATAATCACCTGAAAGACTGATATCAATCTTACCGAAACACCTACAGCCTGAATTGCTAAACACCCACTATCACCGGGCGGATATCCAGCCAGCGGCAGAGTTCCAGCAGTTCACTTTCTATATCCGCATGCACCATAGTATAATGATGCTTGAAGCCTTCATTCATGATTGTATCCATCATATCTCTGACTGAACAGTCAAAGTGGACATTCAGCGGGTTGCCGCGAATGAACGGTTCGGTGTCAAGCGCGGTACCCTTTGCTATCAGCATACGGTATCCATCGCCGTCCTCATCAAGCTGTGCCAGAGTGACATCTCCCTTTTTGATAGAGAACTCGTTGGTCAGCCCCTTCTTGTTACCACCATCCACGCGGAAATGCTGATTGAGGGTTGTCTCCTCGAACTTCCGGCAGATTTTGGAGGGTGCGGCGCCGCAATGCCACAGCACAGCTGTATTTTCTTCACAGTCAAAGGAGATCAAATCAGCGAAAAACGGAAAGCCTCCTCCGCTCAGCGACGCCTGCATCTGCATCAGCACGGCTCCCAGCACATCGCCTTCACAACTGCTGACAAGGCCGGTATTGTTCAGCATGCCGAGTGCGGCACAGGGCGCGATACCGAAGATATCCGACCATTCCGGCCAGCACCGGACCGCATAGGATGTGAGGCCGTACTTTTCAACTCCCTTGAGCATTGCCTGATAAAGACGGGCCGCCGGCTCCAGATCGTCCTGAACCGAATCACAGCACTGCGCGGAGCTTTCATTGACCACCTGCAGGCCTTTACTGACTTCATCGTCGCTCAGTTTTTTTGCGGTATCGACAATCTCCAGCAGTTCGATTACTTCGACCTCGGGGCCTATTGCGGCACGCAGGCGCATCTCATCACAGTTGGAAGTGTAGAAACCCGGCACACGTCCACCTACTAGACCTATTTTGGCCGAATTCAGCTCTGCCAGACACCTGACGGTGGCGAGCGGCTTTTTCATAAGTTCCGCGGCCTCGTCCATACTTCCGAAAACAAAAGCATACTTGCGTCCCAGCTTTCTCAGTGTATGTACCGCCATATTGGCGCCGCAGAAAGAGTTCTGTGCCCACATTCCGCCCGCCTGAGGTTCCTCAGGAGTGGCGAAAAGTATGATGGGCACCTTCATCCGTTTTGCAATTACCGGAATGATGGCTCCCACAGGGAAAGTGGCGAAATGCACAATCACAGCATCCACTTCACTGCGGTTCATTGCTGAACAGAGCGTTTCCGCTTCCGCCGCTGTGGTAGTCAATCCGTCGCCGTGAACCACTTCACAGGACAGCGAACCAAGGCTGTCCAGCATTCCAGTGCGGATCGACTCAATTTCCGGAGTCGCCCAGCTGGCTTTGGATAATGCAAAATATCCGATTTTAAATTCTTTCATTGTTTTTTCCTTTGTTCTTCAAATTCTCATTCAGACTATCATTGCTGTAGGCCGGGTGCCCCACCCGGCGCACCCAACGCTTGCTGTAGGCCGGGTGCCCCACCCGGCGCACCCAACGCTCGGTGAGGGCATCCGCCGTCGTCCCGCAAGCGGAACTATGGCGGGACGCCGCCGGGCCTACAATTTTATTAGCGATCCCGCATGTTGGATTGCTGAGAAAACAAATCACTACCATCCCATAGATTCAGTAGATTATTTTCGGATTTCTTCAGCGTTTCCACATCTTCGAGCATCATCACCACGTTTAGATTTTAAACTGTCAGAACGTGACAAGTAAATGCTTTTTCCATACAAGCGGACAAACATGACTGTCCCGGGTGGGGGCCACGCGGTTTTTCTGCTGTCACAGAAACAAAAAGACAGGGGTTAATAAATAACAATCACTGTGCCGCGGTTATCATGCAGAACCTTGATAACACCGGTTCCGCTGAAGTGGGTGTCGTCGATATTCTGCGCTCCTGAACCAGCTGCGCCCCAGGTGCCAGCGGATTTCTGGTCGCCGTCGATAAACAGTTCACCGACATATTCGGTCAGACCGGCATCCACATCAACCACACCGCTGTCTTCAATGGAGAGCGCAGCGCCGTCGTTAAGCGTTGTCCCGTCCTCCAACGCAAGCGTTCCTCCAGTCACAGAAACCAAAGGAACGGCGGTAAAGGATGAACCGGACTTCATTGTTAGAGTGCCCTCGGCAACAGTAAGTGTGCCTGTAGTTGAGTGTGTGTCATAGAGCCTCAGTTCCGAAGCACCCTTTTTGACAAAACTGAGAGCACCTCTGAAGTCGTAAGCAAAATCATCATCAGAGCTTTGATTAACGGTCAAAGTTGCAGGTGTATCACTATAAATCCGTGCGCTACCGTCGGCAGTGCTGGTTGGTGTCAAAAGGCGGCCGATTTCCTGATCATATCCATTAAGGTTGACAACCCCGCCATTGTTAGCGATTTGCCACGTGACAGTGGTATTAAAGGCATCGGACACCTCAAAGCGCAACTCCGAGTTTCTCACATCGATTTTTCCCGCTGTATTGCCTGCTGCCGCGATGATTAAAGGACCGCCACTGCTGTGAGCGTAAAATGTACCGCTGCCGATAGAGAGGGGTTTTTCCGCCACCCTCATATGTGTGCCGCTTAAAGCGACGGCAATAACTGAACCATGGGTAACTCCTCCAAGAATATCCAGGCTGCCGGACGCAACCCTGATACGTGACGAGTGGCAGGAAATTTCTCCACTCCAGATATTACTGCCTCCGTTACTGCGTAAAACCCCGGCATAACCTGTGGCTTTGTCTCCATACAACAGCGTGAGGTTTTCAGAAACATTCACCCCGCCGTAGATATACATCATTCCGCCGTCTTTAACAGTGGTGGGGGCGTTTGTACTGCCCAGTGCGTTATCATGACAGACATTAACCACACACCCGGTTTCAACAAAAAAATCACCGCTAAAGCTGTTGTTGCCGGAGAGGGAAACGTGGCCGTCACCGACCACATGGGTTTCATACAGCCAGTTAACGCTGCTGATATCGCCGGAAATGTCCAGAAGAACCGAAGATGCATCATTACAGTTCACCTCCCAGATATTGTTAAAGGCCTTCACTTCCATATCCGCCTCGACAGCATAAGTACGCGAAACCGAATCAGTTGATTCCGCAAGGAGACCTCCGTCACCCAATATCAGTTCACCGCCGCCGTCGGATATAACAAAATCCTCAGTTTGGTTGAACTGCAGGCCATAGGCACTGACAACACTATCGACGACGGAGGTAGATCCGGCGCTGCCGAAAATAAGTTTATCAGAACCGTCAAAGGCCGGGGCGACATCCCCCGCCCAGTTATCCGCGCTGGTGATGTTGTTATCCGGAGCACCTGCATCCCACACTGCATCAGTCACATCAGGGGTATCCGGCGGTGTAACGATCAGCATCCCTTCCCCCTGGAAATGGGCATCATCCGTATATTCCGCACCGCTTTCGGTGGATCCCCACTCTCCCGGAGCGCGTTCCACTCCGTCAACAAAAAACCGGTCAACAACGGGATAGACATTAGGTTCGATATTCATATATGCGTAATCATTAATAAACAAAGCCGCATCTGCTGTAATTGCCCCTTCGCCTTCAATATGAATAGCCCCTCCGTTAACTACAATATTGGTGGAGTTTCCGAGAGATGATCCGTCGGCAACAGTCAGAGTGCCGGCATCCACAATAAAGTCACCGGTTGTATCTGACTCAGTGCCAGTCAGAGTAAGGTTGCCATCACCGCCTTTTCTCAATCCCGCAGCCCCCTTGAAATCTATCTCCACTGAACGCGTCCCGCTGTCGGTCAGTGTCAGAACAGCCGGTGTCCCGCTTTTAATAATCTTGTCGCCGGGATCAGTTGTTCCAATTATAATCTCTTTTATAGTCTGATCATAACCGTTCAGATCAAGGGTGCCGTAAGGTCCATAACTGAGAGCCAACGTAAAACTGGTATTCTCAGGCAGAGCATTGACGGCATTCATGATCAAATTACCTCTGCCAAAGGTTGTCAATCCCCAAATATTGCTGGAGACATTAAGATATATTCTGGTCCATTGATCAGCATAAAACCGGCCGCCACTACCCAGATTGACTTTATCTTCGAAAATCATCGTTCCGCTTCCACATAATATCGTCATGGGGTCGCCGATAGGGGATATTCCTTTTTTGAAAACACAAGTCGTACCACTGTCAAAGAAATGCCGCCCGCCCTGAACAGTGTAAGCGGCGTGC
>JAWOEI010000063.1:0-9163 GCA_046482825.1 Kiritimatiellia bacterium | reverse complement strand
AGCGGTTGCTCCACGAATTCTGGCAAGATCAGATTCGTGTAATCGCAGAGCATCACATATTTCATTGAGGCTGTTTGCTTTTGAAAAATGTCCATACATCAAAGCCAATATATGACTCGTACATGAGAATCTTCTGATATCCGCATTCTTGTTCTCGGCAATTTTATTGGCAAACCTGGCGGTATCCACTGGACAACCTGACGAAAGAAAGTGTAACCTGATTTTGCTGGCTTGACTGGTTTGTTTTGTTTTTTCATTCCTGTAGGTTACAGGAAAATTTAGCCACCAAGCCAGCGTTTCTTTATCAAAAAAATATGCGTAATTAAGGGGTTGACATTTTTACCCCCCCCCCCCGCATAATAGATGCCAATCATTGAATTAGAAATAATTTCAAACATCCCTATGGGATGCTAGTGCCCGGATTTGACTTGTATCCAGCGTCTGAATTGATAATCATGCGTATTGAAAAAATATTGATCGCCGGAGTGATGGCGATTGGATTACCGGTCGTATCATCTGAGAATCCTGTTGATCCAAATGCCGAAGTTGAACGTATTGCAAGCGGGTTCGGTTTCACGGAGGGCGCTGTCGCGGATCGGGATGGAAATCTGTATTTCACGGATATTCCTAATGCACGGATTTATCTCTGGGCGATCGAAAACAAGCTTTCCCTTTTCCGGGAAGATTCAGGACATGCGAATGGCCTGGGTTTTGACAAAGAAGGAAACTTGCTGGCATGCGAAGGTGCCAGGCGACGGGTGACATCCACTACCCCCGAAGGCCGGATAAAAGTTCTGTGCGATGAATATAACGGCAGGCGTTTTAACAGTCCTAATGATCTCTGGGTTGCACCAGACGGAGGTATTTATTTTACTGACCCGCGTTATTCAGGCGCGCAATGGATATGGGAAGAGCGGAGTAGCCTGACCAACCGGGTTGACAATCCCGACGATGCCGAAGAACAGGAAGTCCGCGGACTTTACTATCTGTCTCCTGCTGGCAAACCTGTATGGCGTTGCAAGACGAAGTTCACGAATCCCAATGGAGTGATCGGCACGGCAGACGGCAAATGGCTTTATGTTTCCGATACTGAAGAAAAGAAGGTTCGCAGGTTCGCCATCTGTAAAGACGGTTTCCTGGCTGAAGAGACGGTTTTCGTTTCGAGTTATTCAGACGGTATGACTATTGACTCACGCGGAAATCTTTACCTGACAAATGGGGGTATCGATATCTATTCCCCTGAGGGACGGCTGATCGAGACCATCCAAGTACCGGAAAAATCATCCAATGCCGGTTTCGGCGGCAGTGACCGTAAAACCTTGTTCATTACAGCAGGAAAAAGCGTTTATGCCATCCGCATGAAGGTGCAGGGGCAGTAAAGCAAAGCCGCTACGTAAAAACAACAGAATTATTTATGTCTGACAATCCACACGTTCTTGTTCTGATTGAATCTTCCCGTCAGTCAGGAAGAGAGTATATCAGAGGTATTGCCGAATATGCGCATCATTTCGGCCCTTGGCATTTTCATTGGGCGACTCAAGATCTGGCAGCTCTAAAAAGACCACTGAAAAAAAAGCATTTTGACGGTATTATTGCCAGAGATGTCGCATTGATTAAACATGCCGTATCTCCCGGAACCCCCATGATTGTTCTGCGTTACACGACAATGGGCAATGATGATATGCTGTTTGTCGGTACGGATGATATGACAATAAGCCGCACTGTGGTGGATCATTTTATTCGACGCGGTTTTAAGAATTTTGCGTTCTGCGGTGTCAGAGGCTGTGACTGGTCGGTAAAGCGGAAATATCATTTCAAGAAATGCCTGAATGAGTCTCGCTTTGCGTTACAGGAATTTGAATTCCTCTGCTTGCAATACAGGAGCGGGTTTAATTCCAGAGAAACCGCGAGAATCAAAAAATGGCTGCTGCAGCTTCCCAGACCGGTGGCAGTTATGGCTGCCAATGATGATACAGGTTTGCTGTTTGTTCAGTTCTGCCGTGAGGTGGGGTTGCGTGTGCCCGAGGACTGTGCGGTTGTGGGGGTTGACAACGATCCTATTGTCTGCGGTCTGAGTGATCCTCCTTTATCCAGCATTGAATTGAAATTTCATGAAGCTGGCTACAGGGCTGCATCTGTGCTGGATTTGATGATGCGGGGAGAACGATCTGACCGCATGAAGATCAACAGCATGGTGGGTAATCTGGTTGTCCGTCAGTCTTCCGATATCGTTGCTGTTGATGACCCTTCCGTTGTTGCCGCTCTCCGTTTTATTCAGAATAATTCTTTCCGGTCTCTTAATGTAGATGAAATTGTACGTGTCAGCGGTGTTTCGCGACGTGCCTTGGAAACCCGCTTTCGATATTATTTGGCGAAAACTATAAAAGGCATTTATAGAGAAATACGGGGAGATCACATTGCGCGGGTTTTATCTCAGACGGTTATGTCCATAGATGAGGTTGCGGAGCAATGCGGGTTTGAGGAAACATCTCATTTCATCAGGTTTTTTAAGTCGGTTAAGGGCGCAACTCCCGCAGCATTCAGGAAACGGCATTGATTGCTGTTATTCCTTCGGTGCAGTGTTGCAGAAGCCGCGTGCGCAAAATGGTAATAAAAATGCGCAAAATGGCATGGATGCATGTAAATCCACTGTGATACGATCATATCATACGACATAGGTATATTCTGTTGTTTTGTAATGTAGTACTGAAGGAGAAGGTAATGAAATGTGTAGAATCATTAAAGAAGGCATCCTATCTGTTGCTGTATGCTTGTGTGCTAGTGATTGTTCAGAGCACCCTTGCGGCGGACTATTCGTGGATTGCCTCAGATGACGGGAACTGGAGTGAATCTTCCAACTGGAATCCGAAGGGAGAGCCGGGAGCGGCGGATACGGCGATTTTCGCCAACACTTTCATATCCGGTGCGGTTGTTAACGCTGACGATGGCATTTCTCCTGTAGCGGAGTTGAAGATTGATAATCCTGATGATACAGCGGTGCGTGTTTTTGACGGTGCGCTGTCTCTGGATAGTGTAAGTCTTGTTGACGGATGGGTTGAACTTCGAGGTTCATGGAATTCATCGGTTAAGAATGTACTGAGTCTGGGAGAGTCCGCGGGTGCGGTAGCCCGGCTGACACTTTCCGGGAATGCTGTTTTTTCCGCAACTAATGAGCATGCTCTTTATGTGGGGAATGCAGTCAATGCCAATGGAGTTGTGAAGGTAAAAGACAATGCAAAAATGATGTTAAGCGCGACGGATACTGACTATGGCATTACGCTGGGGAAAGAAGCCGGAACTGTAGGATCTTTCCTTCAGGAGGGAGGGCTCGTTTTTTCAGTGGGACGTTTTCTTCCGGGGTACTTGGGATATGGATATTATGAGCTTTCCGGCGGAACTCTGGATCTTCCCTACGGCGGGACTGATACGCGTTATCGTCTGTGTGTCAAGAGTGGTTCGACAGGTTTGTTTTATCAGCGTGGCGGGGAGTTTTTGGTTAATACAAATGGTGCTGCTGCAAACAATCATTTCGATATCTGTGGCGGTTATGACGGGACCGAAGGGATATACTACGCTGACGGAGGTAGCTCGTTCTTTGATATGCAGTTGAAACTGCTCTCGGAAATATCTTCTCCAATGGCAAATACTTACGCTGAACTGACTGTTGATGACGATGCGCTTGTAGAAAACACATCAACCGTTTATCTGCGTTCACCCACCCATGAATCAGAAAACGGCACAGCTGTAGTTAATCTGAATCGGGGTGGCACATTGAAAACTCATGAAATAAAACATGGTCATAGCGGTGGATTATCACGTCTGAATGCTGATGGCGGTGTTTTGGATCTAGTGCAGAGTTATGAAAACACCGCTTTGTTCAGCGATATAAGCGAAACCACAATATATGAAGGTGGATTGGAAATCCGGCATTCGGGGGTAGCCGGTTCACGGATACCCGGTGAATTGAAAAATCCTGAGGGGCATGGTATTTCAACACTGACACTAGTTAATGGTGGAAGCGGATATCTGGCTCCGCCACGTGTAATAATCTCCGGCGGCAGCGGTAGCAATGCCACTGCTGTGGCTTTTATCGATCATGTCACTGGTATGGTTACTGGCCTGGTTGTAACTTGTCGTGGTCAGGGCTATGCACCCTACGATGTTGTGACGGCCAGTTTCAGCGGTGGCGGTGGAAGCGGTGGTTCGGCTTCTGCTGTATTGACAGAAAATGTTTCCGGACCGCTTGTGCTGAGTGGCTACCAGCGTTTGGTGATGTATAGTCAGCCCTTTTTTGATGGTGAATATGTTGTTCATAAAGGCTGGTTTCTTCAGTCCACCAGCAGCGATGGCGCACCCAATCTCTCTAAGGTTCGTGTGAGCGGTGATGATGCCGAGTTCCAGAATGGTAGTGGTACGCCCGGCAATAATACTCCGGACAAGTGGGATTTGATCAATCCGGATGCAACTCTTACTATGGGCGGAGAGTATGGCGGCGGCAGGATATATCTTCCCTGCGGCACCGACGGCACCGTTTATCAGCAGCATTACAGCCTGTTGGATGCCGCTTTCGGCCGCAGTCTCTATGAAACCATGGGTAATAACTCACAGAATGCGGCCGCACTTGTTTTTAATACAGCCCGACGCCAGCCCGGAGGCGCTCTCCGCATAACAACGGTTACAAATCTGAGTGTGGTGGTTGCGGACGATACTTCGGAGATTGCTTTCGGAGCCGGTAATCCAGTTGTGCCCGGTGTTTTCATTGGTATTACCAGTGTTCTCAGTACGCTTGATCAAAACGGAAAGATTGTAGCTCTGGATGCCTATGATGACGGTTTTGGCGCGACAAGCAATTTCTGGATGTTTTCCAGCGAAACCGCCGCCAGTCTGGAGATCAACAGTTTGCGCATTGAGGATGCGCAGACATTGAACTTGCAGGAATCAGGCGTCACTGTGGTCGGGAGCGGCTCCGTAGTGGCACGCGATGGAGCAACGGAAAAAACACGAATCACCGGTGGTGCGCTTACCAGCGGAAACGGTGTGGATCTGATGCTCTATGATTTCCACAATTGTGTTGCACGACGTAATCTCAGTGATGTTTCGTCTGGATTGGTTGTCGATTCCCTTATCACTGACAATGGCGCAACACCCATTGCTCTTTTTGCCTATGGTCGTGAATGGAATCCTGATGTTATGTCCATTGCCGAAGGTCCAGCTGTGGAGCTGACTCAGACAACTAATACCTATTCCGGCGGTACGCGAATTATCGATACCCTGTTGTCCATCGCGGATGACCGCTCGTTGGGCGCTGTGCCAGCTCAGCCGACCAACAACATCATGACTTCCGGTATGGCTGTCTTGCGTGCCCCGGTGGATGAGAATCTTACCATCAGCCTTCATTCCAACCGTAATATCCGTGTGTGCGGCGGCGAATTGACTTTTATCGGAGATGACAGCTGGCAGGCCGGGCGGGTTCTTTTTGATGTAGCCGGTGATATAAGTGGAAAAGGTGTTCTGGTGATGAACCACTGGACAGGTAGCGGAGTACGCAGTGTAGTAAAACTGAGCGGCGATAACAGCGGTTTCGAAGGCGATCTGGCAGTGCATGGTATGTTGCGTTTATCAGGGGAGAAAAGCCTGCCTGTAGATATCAATATCAATCTCTGTGATCGCGGCAATGTTACTACTGGCGGCGGTATTCTGGAGATGGCGGGAATTTTTGACCGCGCTCCGGGCAGTAAGTCAGGTCAGGTGCGATGGGGTGAAGTCAATGACGTTGCTCCCGGATATGCTTCCAATAATGACAATGCGCATGGCGGTGGGTTTTCCGCTTATGGCGGACCTCTGACTGTAAACCTCGGGGGCGACGGCCGTCAGCTGATTATGGGAGTGGACGGTTTTGAACCAGCACGGCTTAGATTGCAGGATGATTATGCAACTGATGAGCTTAGCTGGATGAATCCTGTGGATGTCACAAACAGGACTCTGCTTGTTCAGGTTGCGTGCGATTCTACATCAGAAATGGTGCTCTGGCGAGGGGCTGTTTCGACTTCTTCTACTGATGGTGGAGGTGCTTTCCATAAAACAGGAGCCGGAAACCTGGTTCTGGCAGATGGCGCGGACTTCGGTCCTGTTGCGTTTTCAGCTGACAGTGCCGTCGAGTTGCTGATTACAAACCATCAGATATTGGCGTGTAATATCAGCGGGATTGCGACAGCTCTGGATAAATACGGCGAGGGAATCACTAAGATGTCCGGTTCCAATACCTATGAGCAGGCAACCAGCATCTACGAAGGTTCGCTGTTGATCAATGGAACCAACACCGCTGGAGGCACATTTACAGTTCAGCCCGGAGCCGTGCTCGGGGGCACTGGCACTATTGTGCCTAAATCCGGTGCGGAGGTAATTGTTAACGGCAGACTTGCGCCTGGATCTGATGTTTTCTCTTGCGAAAATTTGATATTGGGGCGGGAGAATGAATTGACGGATCTGAATCTGAATGGAGTTCTGGATCTGGATGTCAGTCTGATCGCCAATGATATGATTACTCTGAATGGAGATCTCAACGTGGGCGCTGAAGCCGCTGTTGATGTTTCCGCTCTGGATGAGAGTGTATGGGCCGAACGTTGTGCCGACACGTTGACGGTTCTTATCTGGACAGGTTCCATAAACGGTGATCTTTCAGCTGTGAGTGTCAGTGGCCTTCCATGGGGATGGAGCTTTAAGGTTGATGAGTCCGCTAAGGAGGCGTATATCAGCTATGCTTCTCCCGGAACGCTTATACAGTTGTTCTGAGTGATAATTGCAAAAAATGCGGTATTGGTGGGCGATTCCGTAATATTGGATTGCTACGCCATGGCCGGAACTATGTCGAAGTAGATTCGGTTCAGCCGCAGGTAGCCTCGGCTACAATGATAAAACTGAATGAATTATGGAGCTTATATGAACAAAGTGGTTTCTACTGTTGCATTTGTCTGTGTTTTGTGTGTTTCGCTGTTTTCAGTGGCAGTGCCGGTCGGCACTGGTATCCACTTTGACGGCAGTACTGCTTTCAAATTGGAATCTGACGGAATCGAACTCAATGCCCGGAAGTTTACTGTTTCCCTCCGGGTTAAAGTTTGTGATCCTGCAAAAAATCAGATGTTCCTTTCAATGGGGCCGCCTGATAAGGATTTTTCGCTCTATCTTTATAAGAACAGAGTAAGAATGCTTGTTCAGACCGGGAAAGACAGCTACCGTTACGCTTCCGTGCCGGTTCCCGCCGCCGATGTCTGGACGCATTATGCCGGAACCTATGATGGGGAATTTATCAGAATTTACCGTGACGGTATTCTGCAAGACGAAAAAAAAGCCCCTTTTAAAAAATGCTTTTTCAGCCGGAAGTTTGTTCTCGGCGCTTACTGTGGCGGATATGAACGGATTCTTGAAGGGGCAGCCGATGATATCTGCCTCTGGAATCGCGTTCTGAGTGAAGAGGAGCTTAAGGCTGTGTTCAAGGATGAGCCTGACGAAGATGAGATGCTTGCGCATTGGTCTCTGGATGGCTGCACTGACGAAGGCATCATGTCAGTCGGAGAAAATAATTTTCTGCTGCGCAAATATCATCCGTTTAATGTAAATCTGATAAACGAAAAGTACAGCGGTTTCCGCGGTATCTGGTATTACAATGAGAAATCTGGCGATGAATATGTTTATAAGTACAGTGGAGGGCTGGGCACTTATTGCGCTAAACATCGTCCTATGGCCTGGTATGCCGAAGAGGTTGATAAGACATTTTTCTGCTATGGCGGAACTGATGAAAACAATTCCACCCTGTTACATATGGTTTCTTTCTATGATCATGAGAGTGGGACAGTTGCCAGACCTACCCTGCTGCTGGATAAGAAAACAACCGATGCCCATGACAATCCGGTGATCAATCTGGATGACAAAGGCTACATCTGGATATTTTCCAGCAGTCATGGAACGGAACGGCCCTCGTTTATCTGCAGAAGCGTTAAACCTTATGATATCGACAAATTCCAGCTGATGTGGCAGGGCAATTATTCTTATCCGCAGCCGATGTATTATTCAGGCCGGGGATTTATGCTGATGCATACCTGGTATCAGCCTGGACGCGGAATGTTTCTGATGACAAGCAATCCTGACGGAACGGAATGGAGCAGTCGAAAAAAAATATCCTATATAGAGCGAGGTCACTATCAGGTGAGTAATATCTGGCAAGGCAGAAAAACCGGAACCGCATTTAATATGCACCCTAAGAAAAAAGGACTCAACTGGCGTACGAATCTTTACTACATGGAAAGTGATGATTTCGGAAAAACTTGGCGGACTGCCGGCGGTAGAATGCTGGATATACCTCTCTCCAAAGCGGATTGCCCTGCCCTGGTGGCGGAGTATGAAAGCAAAGGACGTAACGTTTATATGAAGGACATTCAGTTTGATTCACAGGGTAATCCTCTTATTCTGGTTGTCACCAGCAAGGGATATCAGGCCGGGCCGGAAAACGGACCACGTGAGTGGATAGTGCATCATTGGAACGGGAAAAACTGGGAAGCCCTTGAAACCGGCATTCAGTCCGGCAACAATTATGATACCGGCTCAATTTATGTGGAGAGCGATACCGTCTGGCGTATTATCGGGCCGACTCGTCTCGGTCCGCAACCATATAATCCGGGTGGCGAAATTTCTATGTGGCTGACCAGGGATGCTGGCAGAAAATGGGAAGAAGTCCACCGGATGACAAACAACAGCGAACGTAACCATACTTATGTGCGGGAACCCGTAAACGCCCATCCTGATTTCTACGGATTCTGGTCTGACGGTCATGGACGAAAACCCTCCAAATCACTGCTTTATTTCTGCAATAAGTCCGGTGATGTCTTCTGCCTGCCGATAATGATGAGCGGTGATTTTGTCCGTCCGGAACCTGTTGAATAAAATTGGAGGAGGCTGCGACCTATCACGTTATGAGCCGGGTGATTGAGCACCGGTTCATATTCGGGGATATCGAGAAGAGCTGGGCGATGTGGATAGAAAAGGGGCGTGAGGCGCAACTAATTAATAAGACATTAGGCATTAAAATAATAGAATCAGATGAGCTCAGAGAAATTGATTATGGCACAATATCAGGAATGACAAAAGAAGAAGCAAAAGCAAAATACCC
>JAWOEI010000110.1:0-8438 GCA_046482825.1 Kiritimatiellia bacterium | reverse complement strand
GCCGTGGAAATTGTCGAATTGGGCGTCGTCGCGGAGCTTGACCCCGAGCACCATCTGCGAGGCCGTCATGCTACAGGAAAACGCCTTGTAAAGGTCGTTCTTGCGCTGTAGGGCGGGGGCCCTGACCCCGCTAGGCATGTCCGAGGTCACGGACCCCGGCTACAGGAAAACGCCTTGTAAAGGTCGTTCTTGTGCTGTAGGGCGGGGGCCGTGACCCCGCTAGGCATGTCCGAGGTCACGGACCCCGGCTACAGGAAAACGCCTTGCAAAGCATCAAATCCCTTTACAGATTCACCCACTGGCCGGATCCTGCGGAATTCAGGACTGCATCGCAGACCTTCTGCGTTTCGAAAGCATCCCGGAAGGTAGCTCCTACCGGCTTGCCGGATGAGAGGCCCGCAACAAAATCAGCAGCCTGATGAACAAAACTGTGTTCATATCCTATGGCCAGCCCCGGCACCCACCACTTATCCATATAGGGATGATCGCTGTCGGTCACATGGATTGAACGCCATCCGCGGGTCAGACCTTCATCCGCATGATCAAAGAAAGAGAGTCTGTGCAGGTCGCTGAGATCCCAGGCCAGGGAAGCTTTTTCTCCGTTGATTTCAAAAGTGAAAAGGGCTTTATGTCCGCGGGCGTAGCGTGTCGCCTCAAAATTACCCAGAGAGCCATTTTTAAATCGGCAGAAGAAGGTACATGCGTCATCTATATTGACTGGTTCCATCCGGCCGGTTTCAACATTCTTCCGTTCCTTGACAAAGGTCTCACTCATCGCATTAACGCTTGAAACAGGTCCGTTCTGCCAGAGAGCCAAATCAATACAATGGGCCAGAAGATCGCCGGTAACTCCGGAACCGGCTGCTTTCGCATCCAGCCGCCAGGTTGCCATACCGCCTTGAGGGACATCGCTTGAAATAGTCCAGTCCTGCAGAAAGTTAGCGCGGTAGTGAAAAATTTTACCAAGACGTCCCTCATCAATAAGCTGTTTTGCCAGCGTAACAGCGGGAATGCGACGGTAATTAAAAGAAGCTAGGTTAGGCACACCGGCGGTTTCAACAGCCTCAACCATTTCCAGAGCCTGTTCTGAATTCAGTGCGAGCGGTTTTTCACAGATAACCATCTTGCCGGCTTCAGCGGCGGCAATGGCTATTTGCGCATGAATATTATTCGGAACGCATATCTCGACAAGGTCAATCTCTTTATCGGCAACGACCTGCTGCCAGTCGGTAGTGGACTTTTCATAGCCCCAGCGGTCGGCAAACGCCTGCGCTTCGGCTGCATCAAGACCACATACTGTTTTCAGAACCGGAGTGTAGTCAAGATCAAAAAAGCAACCTAGCTTACGCCAGGCGTTTGAGTGTGTGCGGGCCATAAAACCGTAACCGATCATCCCGATATTAAGTGTTTTTTTCATAAGTTCCCTTTTTGTATGATTAATTAAAGCACAATCTGGTTTAAACTGAAAACGGAAGCTGCCGTTTTGCAGTAGATGCCAGGCGCACAGTTTTCAACTATAGAACAGTCTGTCTTTATCCTGACGGCAGATACCCTCACCGGGCGTTGGTGCGCCGGGTGGAACACCCGACCGACAGAAAAAGACAATACTATAAAAACCGCCTTTCACTGCTATCCATGATCCCTGATTTCCTGATAGCCGTATGTGTCTTCAAGCTTATAGCACTCATTCAGCGTTTTAATGCCATTGGTACAGGTTGAGTCGGAAAGACAGGCTGCGGCGGAACAAGATGCTCTCCGCAGACATTCCTCAATGGGAAAACTGTTATGCAAACCCATAAGAGCACCTGACGCAAAAGCGTCGCCAGCCCCTGCGGTGCCGACGATATGTTCTGCCGGCACGTCGATACTGCCCAGAACAGATTCCTTTCCATCAACGTTCCGGGCCAGCGCACCGGCTGGACAGTGGATAATCGTCCATTCATTGACTCCAAGCTCAAAGATACGCTGTGCAGCGCGTGAAAGCGCCTTGAAATCCACTTTGCCATCCGCATAAACATCAATTCCCGTAATCTTGGAAGCCTCGAATTCATTGATGATAAAATAGTCGATATAGGGCAGAACCGGAGTTACGACAGCGACAAACCGATTGCTGTCCTCGCTGACGACATCCACAGCTCTTTTAAAGCCCAGCTCTCCGGCCTGCTTCAGAAGGCGGGCCGCTCCGGTAGTGCCGTCATCGGCAACAATATCCAGAGCATCCAGCAGCAGAAGGTAGCCGAGAAAAAAGATCCGCGCATTTGATGCCTCCAGGTTAAAATGCTCTTCGGAAAGAAGAGCATTTGCTCCGCGTGCATGAAAAAAGGTACGACGGCCGGTGGACTTGACGGTCATAACATCCGTATATGAAGTCGGAGCTTTTTTTGTCCAGTGAATCTGTGTGGCATCTATACCATACTTTTCACAATCCTTGAGAATCAGGCCTCCGTTTTCATCATCACCTACCAATCCGACCGCTTCAAGCGGAAAATCGGCTCCGAGCTTTGCCAGATCGACCAATGCGTTATAGGGCGCACCGCCAGTTCCCTGACTCTGACTCAGAATATTGGCCAGTGTATCCTGAGCAGGAAAGTTATCGATTATCTTGACGTGGTCGATAATCCAGTTGCCTGCGGCCAGAATGCCGCAACGTTCTTGTTCTGAATTCATATTCAATCCCATTTTATTATTATCAGCCGGAAATCAGATCAGGATTTCCCGGACCGAAGTGTTTGAGCATAACAATCGGATCAGTTTCGGACAGATTGGTTATCGTCACCCCGGCTTTTGCAGCACTTTCACTGACAAAGTATTCATCATGCGTGAGCTGTCCAAAGCGTATCAATGTCGGTGTTTCGATATCCCACACACCCATTTTACCGTGGCCCTGCATCATAATCATCCCGTAAGCGGCGGCATCTTTGATGGTTACAGCGGCCCCCGGAAGAACAGTCAGCTCCTTAGCACTGAAAGCATCTGATTTATAGGTAATCCACTTGTCAATATAGCCCTGTGCCTTCATTTCTGCCGGATCAGCAACCGGTTTCGGTGCCATGAAGCGGTTTTTTCTGAAAGCGGGGTCCACATTGAGATCCCAGTCAATCACATCCATGAGATGGTCAACATTGCCAATACGGTCCTCGGGGGTATCCTTCCACAGCAACTCTTCCGGCACAATGGAATCACCTGTGAGCGACTGATACATGGCAAAGACATCAGAGGCCTTCTGTGGTTCATAAGTGCAAAGCGAACCCGGAGCGTGCAACACACCTGGCGGCACATCCCATCCGGTTCCCGGTTCAAGTCTATAGGCCTGGGAGATATTTGTGATTTTGTTATCACCCTTGTTGAAATTCAGCAGACACTGACGGACCTCATCTCTGCTTGTACCCGGAGCAAAACCGAAGAACGTATATGGAAAATCCGCACCATAATTGTTCACCTGAGGCGGGAAATAGTAAGCCTCAGGCTTACCCTTCTGACCGGTCAGAGCCGCATGTTCATCGCGGTGATGTATATGATGGGGCAGAGCACCTTTGTTATCAAAAAACTTGGAATACATCGGCCAGCACTGATATTCATCCCAGATTCTGTCTCCTATAAGGTCTCCCTTCAGTTCCTGAACTGCTTCCGCGAGAAGCACCTGTTCCGTTGATGAGCCATCCTCAAAGACTATCTGGCTGAGACCTTCATATTCACCGGTCAGAGGGCCGTTATCAGCTGGAGTCGTTGACGAAAACCAGCGCTCATCAATTCCCCCGCGGTTACCGCCGAGTGCATAGTAATCATCTGGGTGCAGCTTAATACGGCGTCCCGGAACACAAAACGACCGGGGAACCCAGTTAGGTGCCAAACGCACAATTCCCTGTCCCTGCTCGACTGCCTGCTGAATGATATCTTTTTTTGTCATACAGAATCCGTACCTTTCCTTCAACTATTATAATGCAAACCTTCTAATGCAAACCTTCTTTAGTCTGATTAAGGATAATAACGGAATGCAGACTGTGATTTCCAGAAAATAATTTTTTTCCGGCAGTTTTCCGCCATTTGCCCGCTTGCAAAATTCAGAAGAATCGTGTATGTTTCTTCTGTTTCTGCGGCGGAGGAGCAATTCTGACCCAAGGATAAACAAATTAAATTTAACAGTATTATGTAAAAACTGTAAATCTGCAGAATTGCTCTTCCACAAACAATAAACAAAAAAGGAAGAGTATATGCCTGCATTGACCGAACCCGCACCGAAAATCCGCAAATTTAAAAATGCGGCGGACTACAGCAGAAATTTTATAATCCGCAAACAGATCAACGACTACATAGGCTCCGGCCATTTCATTGACGAAAAACGTATAATGGAAAAGCTTGCCGATGCCGCAGCCGTCCGCTATCCCGATGATCCGGTGCGTATCCGGGAAATACTGGCGAAATCCCGTAAAATCGAAACTCTTCTGCCTGAGGAAACCGCTGCACTTATCGAAGTGACCGATCCTGAACTCCTGGAGGAAATGGGGGAAACCGCCCTTAAAATAAAAAAAGCGGTTTATGACAACCGCATAGTGATGTTCGCTCCGCTTTACCTGAGTAATCTGTGTGTCAACAACTGTGAGTACTGTGGTTTCAAATCATGCAACACAGATCAGAAGCGGCACATGCTTTCTATGGACGAAGTGAAAGAAGAAATTAAAATACTAGCCGGAAAATACGGACACAAAAGAGTGATAGCGGTTTACGGCGAGCACCCCGACACATCCACTGAGTATATCGTGAATACCATACGCACAACCTACAATATGGATGTCAGGTCGGCCAACGGATCAGCGCAGGGAATACGTCGTGTCAATGTCAATGCGGCTCCCCTGCCTGTTGAAGACCTGAAGGCGCTCAAAGAGGTGGGCATAGGCACATTCCAGGTGTTTCAAGAAACCTACCACCGCGAAACCTATGAACGTCTCCACCCGCAGGGTACAGTCAAAGGAGATTACAACTGGCGCACAACTGCTTTCCACCGTGCCATGGAAGCCGGAGTCGATGATGTAGGCATGGGTGTTCTTTTCGGCCTTTACGACTGGAAATTTGAACTGCTCGCATCCATCTATCATGCCCGTGAGCTGGAGGACAAGTTCAATATCGGACCTCATACAATCTCATTCCCGCGAATTGAGCCAGCCAGCGGCACAGATCTGCCGCAGACTTCTCCATATCTTATTGATGATGAGACATTTAAAAAGATTGTGATGATCACACGTCTTTCCGTACCTTACACAGGCATGATCATAACCTGTCGTGAACCGCCGGAAACGAGAAACACCTGCGTCAACTACGGCGTAACGCAAATGGATGCGGGAAGCAATATAGCCATCAAAGGCTACAGTAATTTTGAGAAAATGAGCGGACAGGAACAGAATCGCCAGCAGTTCATGCTTTCAGACACGCGTTCACTGGAGGAAATGATAGTCTATCTGGCTCAGCAGGGAATTATCACTTCCTTCTGTACCGCCGGATACCGATGCGGACGTACAGGAGGTTGCATAATGGATTCCCTCAAAACAGGAAAAGAGGGTAAATTTTGTAAGATAAATGCGGTGCTCACCTTCCGTGAATGGCTGGATGATTTTGCATCCGAAGAGACGAAAAAACTCTGTGAACCGCTGATACAGCAGGAGCTGGAGGGTATCAAAAAATATATTCCGAAATTCTATGGCACAGTGAAAGAGCATTATGACCGCACCTGCGCAGGCGAACGCGATCTGTTCTTCTAGCAGCAGTCTGTCGGATTTAAAACATTTTCATGCTTCATAATTCATCCCTGTAAAAGAACTCCTCAACCATTGTCAGAAGCTCCTCGGGGCTGCGGCATCTAACAACAGGACAGGGAAGACTTTTAACAAAGGAGCTTCCGTAACGTTTTGTGACAATACGCGGATCAGCCACAACAACAATACCGCGATCCGCGACTGAACGTATCAGGCGTCCGAATCCCTGACGGAAACGTATAACGGCCTGCGGCAGAGAAAATTCGCGAAAGGGATTACCGCCGGCCTTCTGTATCTGTTCACGCCGCGCTTCAATCACAGGATCATTCACAGCGGCAAACGGCAGCCGCGCAACAACCACGCAACTGAGGGCGTCACCGGTAACATCAACCCCTTCCCAGAAGGAATGTGTCCCCAGGAGAACACAGTGTCCCCCATTGCGGAATATTTTTGTAATCCGGTCTCTGGTACCGCTCTTTCCATGAACCAGCATGCGCAGCCCCTGTTCATGCATCGGTTCCTCCAGCAGCCCCGCCACTCTATTCATCATATCATAGCTTGTAAAAAGCCCCAGTGCACGCCCGTCGGTGATGGAAAACAGTTCACACATCAGACTGCCCAGTATATCCACATAGCTGAGACGTCCGGCACCTGAGGGTTCAGGCATAAATTCAGCCGCATAAACCGCACATTGCCTGAGATAATCGAAGGGACTTTCGGCAACGGATTCCACAAACCTTTCCCGGGCAATCTGATCAAACCCCAGTCTGCGGTTGATATACCTGAACGATCCGCTCACCTGCAGTGTAGCTGAACAGAACACACAGGAGTCTTTTCGGTCGAACAAAGTTTCGTTCAATGTTTTCGCAATGCTCAGGGGTGCTCCGAAAAAGCTGATTCTTCTGTTTTTTCTGCCTGCGGGTTCTACCCAGAAAACATACTCGGACTCGGTTGCTGCCGCAACAAAATCAAGATCCGCGATAAATTCACGCAGCCGGGCAGCTGAAGACTCCAGGCTCAATGCCTGATCTCCAAAAAGTGAAAGCCCCCCTTCCATTGCCTGTCGCAGTTTTTCCGCAATCTCCTGTAAATGAGACGCTGTCTCAGCCAAACTCTGTTTAAAGGCATCCTTGGTGTACCGTAGCGTCTGTTCATCAAAATCGTCAGGGCATTCAACAAAAGCGCTGTTTTTATACACCTGTCGTTTCAACTTATTCATAGGTGTATTTGAATCGAATGATACATCAGGAGGATGAATATCGTCCGGATCGGTGATACAGCGGAAGCGCACTGCGGAATCCCGGCCCTTTACAAGGGCTGCTCCGGCATCAAAAAATCTGTTTGCTTTGCGGCGCGTACGATCTGTCAAAGAACGCACAGCAGAGACCTTACTGCTGAGCAGCTCATGTAAATCGTGATCTTCAGTCACTGCGCCCTGATCAAGATGGCGCTTGAAAAGCTCGAGTATTCCTCCACGGTGCCCCACCCGTCCGCGAGTGATACGCCTTAGCATAACCATCAAACGCATTACAGATATTTCAACAGAGAGATGCCTGGTGGCGACGTCTTCAAGATTATGAGCTTCATCAAAGACAATCTGAGCATACGGCGGCAGAATTGAGCCGCCAGTCTGAGCCTCAGCAAAAACAAGAGCATGATTGGCCACAACAATATCAGACGCCATAGCGCGCATGCGGGCCTGCTGCATGAAACAGCGTTTATAATAACGGCAGCCCCTTCCTGAACACTCCTCTCCGTTTGATGCAAGCTTGCTCAGGAATGCGGGATTGGCATATCCGGACCCGCCGAAACTATCCAGATCGCCGTCATCAGTACGCAGAGCCCACATGACTGCTCCGGCGAACTGCCGGAGCTCCGGACGTTCGAATTCAAACATGCTGAAATCTATCAGCATCCCCAGCTGACGCAGGCAGAGGTAATTTGTACGGCCTTTCAGCAACGAAACTTTGAGCGGTCCGGTTTTATCATTCCGGTTTTCATCTATTACCTCTTTGACCAGCGGCAGATCTTTGTTCATCAGCTGAGACTGCAGGTTACGGGTGTTTGTGCTGATTACAACAGGAACACCGTTAAGCTGTGCCCAGGCTGCGGCCGGTATAAGATAGGCGATACTTTTACCGACTCCGGTTCCCGCCTCCACTACAAGATGTGAGCGTTCATTAAAAGCCCGGCTCACACTGCGAAGCATATTTACCTGTCCCCGCCTCGATTCATACCCCGGCAGCTTTTTTGAAAAGAAACCTTCCGGCATAAGATGTCCGGCTGTTTTCCCGGTATCTATCGGTTCACAGTCCTCAAAAACCGGCATGAATCTTTTTCCTGGATAACTATTGCGGACAGGAAAACTCCTGATCCATGCATCACAGTTTTCGCCGCTTTCCCTAACGGTCTGCGCATAGCGCGCAAACAGGAGGTTGAGTGAACTTTCCTCCAGGCCGGCGTATATTCCTTCGAGAAGTTCCAGTGCCCACAGAGGAGTTGAACGCAGAACCCTGTCCACTCGCAGCCAGAGCTGCCACAAAGCTTCACCCCCCGGTTGTCTTTCATCAAGAAGGTTTTCCGGTTTCTCTTCGGAATTACAGATACCTGTCAGGCAACAAAGTTCCGTAATGCTGACTGCAGATTCATCACCTGCGCTAAAAAACCCGTCAAAAGCCGAGATATTGTTTG
>JAWOEI010000088.1:0-19896 GCA_046482825.1 Kiritimatiellia bacterium | reverse complement strand
GCGGGAATACCCGAAATAGCCTTTATCGGCAACCCACCCCTGGCGTATCGTGAGCAAGGAATTTTCTTTTGCTGAATTATTTGACGGCAGCCACAGGAGTTCAACACCAGAATTAGCCGGTGTTTCGCATATCGCCATGTAAGCGGCTCCGCCTGTTGATTCTCCGGAAGAGTGAATCTTCTCTTCCATAGATCCGAAAAAAGCCATCGTAACCCCGTGTCCGCGGTAATAAGCACGATAACCTGACGGAGCATCATCTGTTTCAACCGGATATGAAATCCCCTCACAAATGGGAATAACAACACGATCACCCGGTTCCGAAAGAAAAGCTGGCGGAAAATAATGTTTCCCCGACATCTTTGAGTCCGCCGGAGCGGAAAATTCAACTGTGAACTCCGCCTGATCAGGGGCAAGAGTTATAACGCCATGATATTGCCGGCTGCTTCCGGAAAAACTCAAATCAAAAGCAACGGAATTACTGTCAAAAAGCAAGCCGGACATTTCAATACCGGACTCCTGCTGTTTCCATATCCGGCTGCTACGCTTATCCTGAACATGGAAACACTTTTTTCTGCCGCTGTTTTCAGCAGCTTCAAAGCTGATCTTCAGGTAACGGTTTTCCAGCACTTCCGGAGCGGGTTGAAATTTTTTTCCGCTCGGACAGCGGAAGCCATGCCTAGGATAAGGCATACAGAAAAAACAGTCCGGACACATGTTTTGCTGAAAACTGGACACATATTTACTAACATTGAAAGCCCCCCCCGCATTTTAATCTGTTATGCCGCATCTGCTGTTAACAAATTAGTTTTGTTTATCTGACAAACATTTTCAAATAAGCGGAAAACTCCTTAATTCGAAAATAACTTAGGTATTTTACCATACCCGCATGAATCACGTCCAGCAGTCTGTAAGACTTATGGAAAACAATAGATCAAGTTAATTTGTTTAAAGTGTACCTGCGATCCCTGCCCCCTTCGCTGGAACTGCGCATCTGATAAAAAAAACCGGGATCGATTTCTCGATCCCGGTTCAGTATAACAGGAGTGGTCTATATATTTAATTGTTTGTTGTGTTTTATTAGTTAATGTTTCGTTTTGTTGCTTGTGTTGTGAAAAGCTGTAAATGGAAAATGCTTATAACCGTCAGTGCTTATGCTGTCATTCCCTGATTTTCAAATATCCGCACATCTATCTTCGATAATATGTTGAGCACTATACGTGCCAACTCTGTTATTTACTGACAAAAAGGGTTTTTTGCTTTTTTTATTGATGATAACTCTCTTTCGCACGGGAAAAACATCTCCACGATGCCAACATGTCGCACCAAGTGACATCCTGCCACATCAATATGTCACGTGGTGACAGATTTTAAGTGTTTTTCCCGGCATAAGCTGATTGAACAGCGACCGGGGGTTCCACCTTCGCCTGCAAGCAGGACCACGGCGAGGTATGTCTGCTGGCAGAGTGTCGGTTTTGCGGAACAATCGTAAAAACAGACAGAACAACACCGGATCTTCGCTAAGCGAGAACATATTCGCTCAGGATAAACATAGTGGTTCTGCCCTTCATTAAAAAATCTGAGAGGGCCAAACACATCAACTCAACCTAAAAACGGCAATTCCTTGCGGTTTTAAATTCAGGAAATTCTTCACCTATAGGGTGAAATTAATATAATTAACAAATTATTTGCTTACAATCACTTAATATAGTTTCTGGATTTCAGATGCAGTAAACAGGCTCAACGACGTCTGCCGCCGCCGGGAGCAGGGCCGCCATGTCTGACCGGAGCCATCATTGACGTATTTTTTATAATAGTTTCGATATGCTCTGTAAAAAGCGCCGCTTCATCGCCGTCATACCCGACGGCATTGGCGGTCTGTTCAAGCAGGTAGATTCTTTCCAGATCGTTCAACTCACGTAGTTCATGGAAGGATTCAAACATCTCTCTGCGAAGTTCGTCTCTGTTTTCAGCTGTACCGGAATACATAAGATCCATGATTTCATCCACACGTTCATTCAGATAAATCAGGCGCTCGTGCGCTGCTTCCTGGTCAACTGACATATCATCCCTTGAAACGGAGGCAAGAAAATCACGCTTGTTCTGCTTACGCTCTTCCATACGGGTTTTGAATTCCTCTCGGCGCTTCTGAATTTCGGCGTAACGCTCAGGTTCCTCTTTTTTCATACGTTCCAGACGTTCCCTGAAGTCCCCGCGTCCACGACGGTCATGCTTGTGCGGATCATCATCTTCCGCTGCTTCTTCAGTCCTGATTTTTTCAGCACGCAGTTTTTCCAATTCGGCATTCAGGGAAGCAACCTTGTTTTGCAAGTCAGCGATCATCTTCTCCTGTCCCGCGGAAGGTTGACTCTCACGCGCGACCTTCTGCACATGGTGTATAATCTCCGGTTCATCCGGAGCTGCCTTTTTAACGGACACCTTCATGCGGATATGTTCAACGGAGGCGCCCAAGATCAGACATCCCAAGGCAATTGCGCCTGCGATATATATTTTTTTATTCATTGTTTTTCCTTCCTGTTACGCAGGGTCTATTAGGTCCTTCACCGAAGGGCAGCGATCCCGCAGTTGCGCATACGCGTCAACCCAAGAAACTTGCGCGCGATTTTGTCCCAATTTGTCCGAGGTCACGGACCTCGGCTACAGTAAACAGCCACAAAAAGTACAATTTTTCACTCTGTAGGGCGGGTTCCTTGAGCCCGCCTGCAAATATTTCTGCTGTTCTGCGTAAATAACGCTTAGTTTGACGTATACAAACGATCATTTACACAGTTTATTGCCTGAAAAAATTATTTATTTTTTCGAATCTGACAGACCGGCAATGACACCGGTGACAAGTAACGTCACAATCAACGAGCTGCCGCCGTGACTTATAAGCGGCAGGGTTATTCCCGTCATCGGCAGAGTCTTGGTGACACCTGCTATATTCAAGACAGTCTGAATTGCCAGAGAGGCGGTCAGTCCGACACAGAGGAGTCTTTCAAACGGTGCTTTTATGAGGCCTGCGGCGCGAAATCCCCGGACAAAAAGAACGGCATAAACAAGAAGAAGCAGCAGGCAGCCGAAAAAACCGATCTCTTCCGCCAAAGCGGCATAGACGAAATCCGATTCGGCAATAGGCACATAACGCGGATCGCCTCCGCCGATACCGGACCCCCACATTCCGCCTGAAAACATGGCACACAGTGACTGCAGCACCTGATAACCCTTGCCGGTCGGGTCGGTAAAAGGATACAGCCAGACATCAAAACGGCCTTTGGCGTTTGCCGAAATCAACTGCACTCCGTAACCGGCGGCGACAACGCCGAATCCTCCGAATACCAGATAGCCGAAACGTCTTTTGACCGCAAAAAGCATGACCACCAGAATCGCATTCAGAATCACCACCAGTCCGAGGTCTTTTAGAAGGATTGTTCCTGTCACGGGAACGGCCCAGAAAAAAGCCAGTTTAATCAGGGCGGAAACAGGCGGAACAGGAATACCTATCTGTGTTTCAGAGAACTCCTTTGTACGGCTGGCGAGAAAAGCCGCCATAAAAAGTACCAGAAGCGGTTTGAGTATTTCCGAAGGATTGATACGTCCCGGAAGATATACAGCGCCGCGATACGAACGTCCGAATACAAGCATAAGCAGGATAACTCCAAGCGCAGCTGAATAGGCAAGCCATCCGGCACTACTGAGCCATTTGCCGCGACGTCCGCCGGTTATTGCAGCACCGATTAAAAAGGCCAGAAGGCCTGCGGGAAGCGGAATAAGGGCCTTAATCGGCATTGGATTCTCGGTGAATCCGCTTAACCGCAGCTGAGTGACAATACCCAGACCGCAGAGAAGAAACACAGCAGCGACAAAACCGGTATCACCCTTCCAGCTGATTGTTTTAAGCCAAAGGACAGCAACCGGTATAGCAAAGGAGAATACAGCGAGCGGCAGCAGAGAACGCCAGGGAAAATTCTGATGGACCTGCAGGTGAAAATAAACGGCCGTTAAACAGGCTGAAGCAACAACCAGCCAGTCCAGCAACAGGAGAGTAAAAAGTGATTTGCCCTTCTTTTTTTTCACCGGCCCCTCCTTCCTGGCCCTTTTATCAGGCCCAGTTTCTCGGCTTCGGCAAGCAGTTCTTTTGCAACAGGCAAAGCGGCGGCAGCTCCATAGCCCCCGTTTTCCACCAGGACCGTAACAACAATTCCGGGTTCTGCGAAAGGGGCGAAGCAGGTGAACCAGGAATGATCTTTTTTTCCGCTCACCTGGGCTGTACCGGTTTTACCGCAAACATCGAGGCCACGGATTTCAGCTCTTTCACCTGTACCTTTTTCAACCACCTCTCTCAGCATCACTTTCAGTATATAGGAAGCGGAGGGAGTAAAAAGCTGCGCAATTTTTTTTGCGGGAGTCGCTGAATTGAGTTTCGGAGCATAGAGAATTCCTCTGTTGGCTGCGGCAGCTGTGTAACAGGCCACATGCAGAGGGGTAACAAGCACATCGCCCTGGCCGATTGCAGACTGCGCCCTATGCCATTTGGAATGAAGATCCGGAAATCCGCCCGCGGAACACTCCAGAGTGCCGGAACTGCCTGTCATATATTCAATCCCCTCTCCAAGCCGCAGCTTCTCCAAAACAGTTTCCAAGACATTTTCAGGGCAATCGGCTCCGAGCTGGGAAAAATATACATTTGAAGAGTGAGTCATTGCATCCTTCATGTTTATTCTGCCCCAGCCTTTCCATTTGCGACCCTTGCGTTTAGCACTGTAATACTCGCTGTCCCGAATGGGTTTTCTTCCAAAACCGGCAACGTACCCTCCTGCCGGGCAGTTGTATGTCGGTGAAATTCCGGCATTCAGGGCAGCTCCGGCTGTCACAATTTTAAAAGTTGAACCGGGTGGATAACGTCCCTGTACAGCACGGTTGAACAGCGGTTTGCCTCTGGAATCATGCATAGCTGTTTCCGGCTCGGCCGGATCGAAGCCGGGAGAACTGACCAAAGCCAGAATTTCACCGTTACGCGGATCCATGATTACAACAGCACCGCGTCTGTTTTCCAGCAGATCGTAGGCTCGTTTCTGCAGGCGGGAATCCAATGTCAATGATACACTGCCCCCCTGCTCCGCCCTTTTGCCCAAAAGACTTTTTGTAAAGGTCTTCTTATCCTGGACAATACCGCTGAGAAATGCGTCGCACGCCCGCTCAACAGCAGTAATTCCGTATCGCGGGTGATAATAACCCAGCGGATGAACAGCAGCAGCCCCCAGAGGATAACGGCGTTTCCACATTGAACCGGGCCGGGGAGCGGCCAGAACCATGCCGCGACGATCAAAAATCGGACCCCTCAGGGCCTGCTGGCTGGCGGCATTAGCCCGGCGATTGTAGGTGCGCATGAATTTAACAAACTGAGGTCGACTCATTCCCCCCAGCTGCCAGGTGGCCTGATAGATCAATATCGCCAGAAGAGCAGTGCAGAATATCCATCCGAGAAGAACATAATCCACTTTGACTTTTTTTGTGGGACGCGGCGCAGAATACAGAGAAAGCACCGCCACAATAAGCACCGTAAAGAACAGAACTTTTAAAATCATTAAAATCTGAAAATTCAGATCACTTTTCAGCAATACTTCCAACCATTCAGCCATGCGTTGGATAATAGCAAATGCACGGGAAAAGCTGAAATGCTAAAGTGACGAAATGCGGATGCGGGCTGTCAGCTGGCAGGGCTTACGGTCATCTACTGCAAACTTTAAAAAACATCCTGGCTGTGTCTATCGATGATTGACAATTCATCTGCACTTCTGATAAGTTAGGCGTTCCGAACAAAAAGCTTAGAATAGGAAAACCACCCCCTATGTCAAAGAAAAGTCACAGTTTAAGTGCCAGTCTGGAAAATTATCTTGAGGCAATCTATCTGCTGATAGAAAAAAACAAGGTAGCCCGCTCGAAAGACATTGCAAAGCATCTGCAGATCAACAGATCCTCTGTTACGGGGGGGTTGCAGTCTTTGCGCAGTCGCGGACTGATAAACTATGAGCCTTATGAATTCATAACACTCACGGAAGAGGGGCGTAAAATAGCGGCCAATGTTGTTCACCGTCACAACACACTCAAAGAGTTTTTCATCGATGTTCTTTCCATTGAAGAGGAAGAGGCTGATGAAGCGGCCTGCCGCATGGAGCACGGCATATCCAAGAACATAGCCAACCGCCTGATGGACTTTGCCCATTACTTCAAGGTCTGTCCCAATGCGGGTGTCAAGTGGGTGGAGGGCATAGGCTACACCTGCGCGCCGGAGTACCGGAATCAAGCCGGGGAAAGATGTCAGAAATGCCAGGCTCTTGAACAGGCAAAAATCCGTTCTGAAGGACTTTCACAAACCGCCTCCAACATGACTGTCCGTACGCTGAAAGAACTCAAACCCGGCGAGAAGGGTATAATCGAGAGTATATCCGGCAGCAGTGCCATTAAACGCAGGATACGTGACATGGGCGTAACCAACGGAAGTATGATAGAAGTTATACGGGTTGCCCCAATGGGAGATCCCATTGAGGTGAAAGTCAAAGATTATCATCTCTCGCTTCGAAAAGACGAAGCGGCAGACATCATCGTTCACACCCCCAGACAATAATCCCGCCGACCGCCTCCGGGCGGTGCCGCATTAATAGAGTTCGGAATACCAAACAATATACATCGGAATTGGAGTACTGAATGAACAAACAATATAACATAGCCATTGCCGGCAATCCCAACTCCGGAAAAACCTGTATTTTCAACAACATCACCGGTGCACGTCAGCATGTAGGCAACTATCCCGGAGTGACGGTGGAAAAGAAAGAGGGTATCTGCGAACACAAGGGCATGCGATTAAACATTGTGGATCTGCCGGGCACCTACTCTTTAACCGCCTATTCATCCGAAGAGGTTGTGACACGCAATTATATTCTGAATGAAAAGCCGGACCTGATAATTGATGTAATCGACGCATCCAATCTGGAGCGGAATCTTTATCTTTATGTACAGCTGATGGAGCTGGGCATTCCGGTACTGCTTGCCTTCAACATGATGGACATTGCAGAGGCACGCGGTCTTAAACTGGACATGAAGCTACTTTCCTCGCTGCTTGGCGCACCGATTGTGGAAACCATCGGCAGCAAAAACACGGGAACCCAGCGTCTGATGAACCGTACAGTGGAGATGCTCAAAAACAATTACAGTGAACCTCCTCCGAAAATTTTATACGGAAGATACATCGAAGACGCAATTTCAGTTATTTCTGAAAAAGTGGATGAGCTTGATCTGGTATCCGGTGAACTCAAGCAACGCTGGACCGCGATCAAACTGCTGGAAAACGACAAAGAGGTTGTTGAGCAGATAAAATCGGATGATGTACATCAACTCGTCTGCGAGCAACAGCAGCGTATCGAATTTATACTGGGCGACACGGCGGAGATGCTGATAGCTGATCATCGTTATGGATTTATATCAGGAGCATATCACGAAACCGTGCGTGCTACAATTGAAACCCGCCACACCAATTCCGACCGCATTGATGAAATCGTATTGCACCGGGTATGGGGTGTACCGGTATTTCTAGGAATGATGTATCTTCTGTTCTGGCTGACATTCACCGTAGGCACCCCGCCGATGGAATGGCTTGCCTCATTTTTCGGATGGCTGGGCAACACAATCAGCGCGTCATGGTCACCGGACACCCTGCCTGCCCTGCGAGATCTTATTATTGACGGTCTTATTGCCGGGGTAGGCGGCGTACTGGTTTTTGTGCCTAACATTATACTGCTGTTCCTTGCCATTGCCATGCTGGAAGACTCCGGCTACATGGCACGAACGGCCTTCATAATGGATCATCTGATGCACAAAATAGGGCTGCATGGAAAAAGTTTTATTCCTCTGCTGACCGGTTTCGGCTGCACTGTGCCTGCTATTATGGCAACACGCACTCTGGAAAACAGGCGGGACCGCCTGACCACCATGTTCATTCTGCCCTTAATAAGCTGCGGTGCACGCCTGCCGATATACGCATTGATAATACCGGCATTCTTCAGCGAACCCTGGCGTGCCCCGATACTCTGGTGCATCTATATCAGCGGCATCCTGCTGGCCATTCTGCTGGCGCGCATCCTGCGCAAGACCATTCTCAAAGGCGACTCCATGCCTTTTGTGATGGAACTGCCGCCATACCGGCTGCCCACACTGAAAGGCCTTTTCATTCACACATGGGAAAAGGCCTGGATGTATATAAAAAAGGCGGGAACAGTAATTCTGGGCATATCAATTATTCTGTGGGCATTGACAAACTATCCCAAAGTTGAAACCGATCCCAGCCTTACACCTGAACAGCAGCGGGCGGAGGAGCTATCGCATACAGTGGCTGGACAGATAGGTCATGCCATAGAACCGGCCCTCAGGCCTCTGGGCTTTGACTGGAAGCTGGGAACAGCAATGATAGGAGCATTTGCCGCCAAAGAGGTATTTGTTGCGCAGCTGGGCATTGTTTATTCCGTCGGCGCAGCCGATGAGGAATCCGTACCCCTTCGCGAACAACTGCAGAAGAACTATACACCGCTGACCGGAATATGCATAATGCTGTTCATGCTGATTGCCACCCCGTGCATGGCAACAATCGCAATGACCCGCCGCGAGAGCGGTTCCTGGGGATGGGCTCTCTTTCAACTCGGGGGCCTGACAGCCATGGCCTATGTCATCACACTGGCGGTCTATCAGGTCGGAAGCCTGTTTATGTAAAACAGCTTCATTCCGGTTTTTTTAGGGGAAGAACCGTAAAAAATACTCTTGTAAAACCGGAGCCTGTATATCACGGTTTCAGGAAAACCGACACCAGATATATATGCATGGAGTGCGGCAAGGTCTATCCGTCCGAGGAAGAAACCCCGTTTTGAAAAAAATAGTGCGCGAATACGCAAGTGTGGAAATGCCGTACAGTTTTTCGCGCACATGCATGTATCAAACTTCTGCTGCAATGCTGCCGTTGCTGTGGATTCAACACATCCTCAGAAAATACAGTCCGCAATGCTTTACGTCTCGATGAAGCCGAGACCGGGACCGCGCCTATGACCTCTGAACTCTATAATGACAAAACCCCGACTTGCTTTTATCACCCATTCCTGTAGAATTTTAATATCTCTGAAAAATCATTATACAGGAGAATCATCATGGGGCTTTTTGACAGAATTCGCGGCGAATTTATTGACATTATTGAATGGCGCGAGATGGAACGCGGTGTGCTTGTACACCGTTTTGAACGTTACGAACACGAGATTAAAATGGGGGCACAACTAACTGTACGCCCCGGACAGAAAGCGGTTTTTGTGAATGAAGGGGAAATCGCCGATGTTTTTGATGAGGGTATGCACAGACTGGATACCGAAAACCTCCCCATACTTGCAACCCTGAAAGGATGGAAATACGGATTAAGCTCTCCTTTCAAAGCCGAAATTTACTTTCTCAACATAACAGAACAGCTTGACCGCAAGTGGGGTACTGCTACGCCGGTGATTATACGTGACAGCGACCTGGGAACGGTGCGTCTAAGGGCACGCGGAAATTTCTCCTACAAAGTCAGCTCCGACAAAGAGATGATCAGCCGCCTGGTAGGTTCCCGCGACTCCTACCGTTGTGACTATGTTGAAGGACAGCTCAAAGCTAAAACGGTTTCCTCCTTTTCCGATGCCCTCGGTGAGTTGCAGATTCCCATCCTCGACTTACAGGCGCAATATGATGAAATCGGTGTGACGATGAAAGAAAAACTGGCGCCCATGTTTGACGAACTGGGGCTAGAGCTGCTAGGTTTCATCGTTGAGAACGTAACTGTGCCGGAAGAGGTGGAACGCGCCATGGATCAACGTGCATCCATGGGAGCCGTAGGCAACCTCAACCGATTCTCCCAATATCAGGCGGCACAGGCCCTGCGTGATGCCGCAGGCAACCAGGGAGGTGCCGGCAACATGATGGGTATGATGGTCGGCGGCCAGCTCGCCGGCGGCATGAACGGGGTATTGAAACAGGATGATGCTTCAGCACAGGCATCATCACCTGTATCCGAAGTAAAGTGCCCGAAATGCGGTGCCGGCTGCGCAGCGGATGCAAAATTCTGCGGTAAGTGCGGCACACCCCTGATTCCCGAAGGAAGGAAATGCGTCAAATGCGGTGCACCCCTTACTGACGGAGCGAAGTTCTGCAGTAAATGCGGTGCTCCGCAGCAGATAATATGCCCGAAATGCGGAGCTGATGTACAGGCCGGGGACGTATTCTGCGGCAAGTGCGGCGCAAAGCTGGAAGCATAAACAACCAAAGCTGCTTTCAGCCCCGTAAACCAACATGCACATTTATACGGCAGAAAGTGAATTTACAGCAGCAAACCGGCATCAACAATGATACCACGCAGTAACAGAGTGCGATCATATGAAACTGAAACTCAACCGTCACATCCTGATTCTCCTGCTCACAGGGGCAGCTCTGTTTATCTGCGATGATCTTCTGGCACGTGCTGGCGGCGGCGGCGGTTTTTCAGGAGGCGGAAGTAGAGGAGGTGGAGGAGGTTCTTCCGGCGGCGACGGACTGGGAATCATCATTTACTTTTTAATACGGCTGATTGTTGAGAAACCGCTGATAGGCATACCTGTTGCCGCAACAATAACCGCGGGTTTTGTACTGAGCGCGAAAAAGGGCCGGTCGTCCTCGATCAGCCGCACAATCCGTAAAGGCGGTACGGCAGCCGTGTCCCTGCGTCTGAAAAACGAGATGAATAAAATCATCGCCCGTGATCCTTCCTTTGATGCGGAACGTTTCAAACAGCGGTGTGCGAAACTACTTCCTGAAATTCAGTATGCCTGGAGTGCACAGGATATGCTTCCTGTCCGTCATTTTGTCTCTGACGGAGTATTTGACCGCTTTACTCTTCAGATAGAGATACAGAAAGGCAGCGGCATCAGAAACATTATGGAGGATGTTCAGGTAACGAACACACGTCTGGTGGATGCGGAATCCGATGATTTCTTTGATACCATACATCTTGCGATCACAGCCCGGGCGGTTGACCAACTAGTCACCCTTGACGGCAATCGCAGACTGCAGGGATCGAGTGCTCCTGAACGTTTTACCGAGATCTGGACCTTCCTACGCCGTCCCGGAGCCGAAACCCTGGAACGTCCCGGCCTGCTGGAGGGCTTCTGTCCCAACTGCGGAACCCGGCTGCGGCTCTCAACATCAACAACATGCGGATCCTGCGGAGCCCTGATCAATTCAGGCGAATATGACTGGGTTCTGAGTGAAATCACCCAGGCGGAGGTCTGGAGTCCGCATAACCGGAGGCATATCCCCGGGATACAGAAACTGCGGGAGAGAGACCCCGGCTTCAACGCACAGGCAATTGAAGACAGGGTATCCGCTGTTTTCTGGCATCACCATGCCGCTGAATTTTTTGCCAACCGCAAACTTCTTTCAGGAGTTGCCCTGCCGACATTTACCGAAAGGGAAGAAAAATTCTGGGTTGGCGATGCAAGTGGACGTCATCGCTTCTATGCCGATACAGCCGTAGGACGTGTGGACCTGGCAGAGGTGATTCCGGCGGAAACGACTGACGATCCTGACCGGGTGCGCGTTATGGTTGAGTGGTCCGGCCACCGTGAAACGGGAAAGGTTCCCGGACTGATAAAACCACAGTGGAACCTGTCGCGCCTGATGCGCCAGGATTATATACTCATGCGGAAACAGGGAGTTAAAAGTGTTGAAAAGACGGCACTCACCTCATCACACTGTCCGGGATGCGGCGCACCGCAGGTTGCCGAGTCCACAGGAGAGTGCCGCTATTGCGGCCTGGCACAAAACGACGGCAGCAGCTCCTGGGTACTGGAATCGGTTTCCGCTTTCAGCGGCTTCATGCTCCAACCTCCAGCCGATCAGCCTGTCAACAGCACCGAAGCGCCGGCAATCGGCATGCAGATCTCCCTCAAAGAACAGGAGTCCATGATTCAATGCATGGCAGCCGTTATGCTGGCTGATGGAGAGATTGATCCCGCAGAAGACCGTCAGTTGAAAAAGATGGCGGCCAAGCATAAAGTTCCACCGCAACGACTCTATGAACTGGTTCACCAGGTGCAGACAGGCGAAGAGACCGACATCCCCGAACTGGATGATTGGCAGGACCGCAACCGTTTCTTCCAGGGACTTGTCCGCATGTGTCTGGCTGACGGCAACGTAAGTCATAGCGAACGCCGTATCCTCAAAAATCTGGTCTCTCAGTTCGGTTACAGCGACATCGACATCAACGCAATGATAGCCAGAGAACGACAGGTTCTCTATAAAGCATCCAAACAGGCAATCAGAAAAAACAAGAGGTCTTCATGCTGAATAAAATCATGGAACAAGTGAAAGAATTTGCCGGAAAACGGGAAAGGTTTGACCCATCGCGATTCAACGACCAGGTTGCACTTCAAACCGGATGGGGTCCCGTCAAAAACGACGGCATAAACTTCAGAACACACAGTCTCTCCAAAAAGGACGATTGGCAGATAGCGTTTAAACCAACCATCGGAGCAATACTCTTTTCTGGCATTTTTATAGCGGTTAGCATAGGTTTAATCAGCCTTGCGATTATCGCAGATACCAAAGGCGAGTGGTCCATGAACCTTCTGATTCTTCTATTCGGACTGGTATTCGGCGGCATCGGCGGCGGAATGCTTTATAAATTCACAACTCCGATAATTTTTGACAAACAAAGTGGCACGTTCCGGAAAGGACGCAAGTCCCCCACACAAGTTCAGCATCCGGGAAAAATCAAACAAAACGTCTGGCTTGCAAATATCCATGCTCTGCAGATCATATCGGAGTACTGCAGAAGCAGAAGCAACAACGGAGGCAGTTCATATCGAAGTTACGAACTCAACCTCGTGCTTGATGATTCAAAGCGCATTAATGTTATTGATCACGGCAATTATGCCAGACTGCGAAAAGACGCCGAAAGTCTGGCTGAGTTTCTGGGCGTTCCGCTGTGGGACAGAATCTAGACCCGATCCGAGTCTGCGCCCGGATCAAGTGACTACGCCGCTGTAGGCCGGGTCCCCGACCCGGCGCACCGACGCCCGATGAGATCATCCGCCTTTCTGCGTTTAATTGCCCATCCCCAAAGACTGAAAATCATTGAAATTCTTGAGCGGCAGAAAAAGATGAATGTCTCGGGCATTACAGAAGAAATGCAGATCCCCCAATCATCAGTCTCGCTTCATCTCAATCAGATGAAACGTATGGATCTACTCACGTCTAAGAGAGACGGTAAAGAGATAATATACAGAATATCAAACCCGCGTGTTTTAAAAATATTGGAATGTGTGTGCCAATGTTATCATAAAAAAAACGGCAGATCAGATTAAAGGGGCATGTCATCTGCATGTTGTCACCAATATCCTGCCGCACCCCTCCATAAAATCCAAAATATTACAGAAATATCACCGTTAAAAGTAATGCTGTGTTTTTTTATATTTTATATTTGACATATTTAAATAACTCAATGTATTATGCCGCCTTGAAAGAACACCCATTTTGAGGTTTCATAATGAACAGAGAAAAAAAGATTAAGCCTGAAAAAATGCCCGCGATAATATGCGCATTGCTGATTCTTACAATTACGGGATGCGTTCTTGTAGATCCGACCGATCCCTTTGAACCGCAGCACAGTTCGTCATATATGTTGCCAAGTTACGGCAGCAGTGACGGAGAGATAATATCGGCTGAAGAGTCCACCGTCAGCATTCCACCGGAACTTACACTCGGCGTTGCCATAGGCATAGCCCTTACCAACAATCCGGGTATAGCCGCGAAAGCATACGATGTGGAAGCTTCCGATGCGCTGTATGACAGAGCCTGGGGAGCCCTTCTTCCGAAAGTTGAAGCTCGAGCCGGTCTTACGCAATATCGTCAGAACCGCATAATAAACCCCCGTCGTCCGGGGACAATCGACACTATCTATTTTGCTGATCGTCAGCTTTCGGGTGACATCGTTCTCAGAACCCCGCTTTTCGCCGGAGGAAGGCTGATCAAAGGAGTACGCGCCGCTGATCTTTCCCGTCATGCGGTTTTGCGGGATCTTGCCCATACACGGGAGGAACTTGTTTTCAATGTATCCAGCATTTACTACAGCATAATGGCACAGAAAAGTGTTGTTCAGTCGCTGAAGTTTTCGCAGGATGTACTTGATGAACACTTAAAGAAGATACGGGAAATGATACGCGCCCAGAAGGCGGCTAAAGTTGATGAACTGCGGACGGAAGTGCGTATGGCGGATCTTGAACAGCAGCTGGTTGAGGAAAAAAACATACTTGCCATACAGAGACAGGCATTTATCAACATGCTGGGCATCAACATCCGCTGTGACTCGCCGCCTGCTGTGACAGGCGGATTCAGAAATACAACAGCTTTTCATCTAAATCACAGCGCATCCATAGCAAAGGCATTTGTTTTTCGTAACGACTACCGGGCCATGCGTCTTGCACTGAAAGCCCAGGCGGAAAAGGTGGACATTGCGCGCGGCAGACATCTGCCCGATGTAATGCTCGAGGCAACCACCGGAAACCGCTGGGATGCACGCAACACAACGGATGACAACGAAGTCGGAAGTGTGGGCGTCGCGGTTTCCCTGCCTATTTTCGAGGGGGGAATGATTAACGCGGAGATCCGCCGCGAACGTGCGAAACTGCATGCGATGCAGGAGAGACTACGCGAAAAAGAGCTTCGCATCCGGCTGGAAGTGGAAACAGCCATCCTGAACATCAACTCTTCTCTGGAACGGGTCAGGGCCACAGAGAAGAGCATTGAACAGGCGATTGAAAGCCTGCGTGTTGAACGGGAGAAATACAGTTTCGCAAAAGGATCCATCACCGATGTGCTGGATGCCCAAGCCGCACTTTTAACCACACAGGTAAGTTACAGCCGGGCTCTGGCAGATCACAGCACAGCAATCGCAGAATATAATTTTGCGGTCGGCAAAAACTTCAACGAGGAGAATGAAAAATGAAAACCGGTAAAACATATATCTTAATGAATGTCTTTTTTCTGATGCTGACTTTTCTGATTACCGGTTGCGGGCAGAAGAAAGAAACAAAGAAGAAAGCCGGAATGCCGCCGCTGGTTGAAACAGCTGTCGCCGAAGAGACGCGTCTGGTTGAACACCTGGAAACAACAGGTGAACTCATAGCTGTGAACACAGTGACGCTTGAAGCAACAGTGGAAGGACCGATTTCTTTCTGCCCCTGGAGAGAAGGGGACGAGATAAAGCGTGCTGGCGAAAAGCTTATTGTAATTGACCGACCTCTCTACAAACAGGAACTGGCGGCAGCGCAGGCCGCCAGAGACGTAATGCAGGCCAGATTCAACGATCTGAAAGCCGGGGCGCGCCCCGAAGAAATCGCACAGGCCAAAGAAAAATTACGCCATTTTATAGACTGTACAGCCTTTGCGGAATCCGATCTTAAGCGTGTACGCTCTCTTGTGAAAAGCGGAACACTCCCGGCGGAGACGGCGGAAAAAGCCCGTGTCGGTTTTATAAAATGCCAGACGCAGCTGATGTCAGCTGAAGAGGAGCTGGCTATGCTGGAGGCCGGTCCTACAAAAACAGAACTGGCAGTTGCGAGAGCCTCAGTTAACGAAGCTGCCGCAAAAGCGCAAATGGCGCAGGCCAAACTTGATGAATGCTCGCTCTACTCTCCTTTTGCCGGTGTGATAACCGAGGTTTACGTGCGTCAAGGCGATCTCGCGACACCGCGAACCAAACTGCTGAAAATGATGGATCCTTCTTCACTGGTTGTCCGAGCGGGACTTCCTGAAAAAAGCGCCACACACATTGTAAAAGGCACAGAAGCATCTGTGCGGCTGGATGCTTTTCCCAACAGGACTTTTAAAGCAGAAATCTCCCGTATTTATCCCAGAATAGAACATGGCTCACGCACACGTATTGTTGAAGCCGTAATCACTGAAAAAACGGAGCTTCTGCCGCATATGTTCGCCCGCATCAAGGCTCAGGGTATAATTTTTGAAAACGCGGTTACCGTGCCTGTCGAAAGTATCATCACCACACCACGCGGATATAATGTTGTATATGTCTTAAAAAACGGTGAAGCGGAACAGCAAAAAGTTGTTACAGGCATTGAACAGAATGGAGCCATACAGATTCTGGAGGGATTAAAAGCGGGTGAGACTGTTGTCACCGCAGGGAATCTCAATTTAAGGAACGGCGCGAAAGTGCGTATTCGCGGAGCTTCTGCCGCTTCGGACACCGGGAACAGCGATATTGCGTCCAAGCCGGAAAAGGGAGAAGGTGAATCATGAAACTGACCGAACTGGCGCTTAAACGTCCTGTTGCCGTCACGGTGCTCACGCTTGCCGCTGTCATCACCGGATTTTTCAGTCTTACTCAGCTGGATGTCAACTATCTGCCGGACATCTCCTACCCTATGGTGAAAATTCACATCTGGTGGCGCGGTGCAACTGCGGATGACATTGAAAACAACATTGCTGATCCGCTGGAGGAAATCATCGCGACAGTGGATGATCTGGATTACATTGAATCATCCAGCATGGAAGGAATGTACACACTGCTGGCAAACTTCAATTACGGCGTTGACGTAGAAGTGGCCTTCCAGGATGTTGTCGCTGCGATGGGGCGCGTAACAAAACGGCTGCCGCGCGATATGGATCCGCCGGTTATCATCAAGGCTGATCCCTCCCAGCTGCCGGTGATCGAAGTGCTGCTGACTTCCGATGAACACGATCTTGTCTGGCTGCGACAGTGGGCCGAAGAGTGGCTTGTCGATCGTCTGGTAAGTGTGGATGGAACCGCAGGTGCCGAAGTGGTGGGCGGCATGCAACGGGAGATCAGGGTTCATCTGGATCCAGACCGCCTGCAGGCATATCAACTTTCACCGGAACAGATAACCCGGGTTCTGGGCGATGAGAACATCGAGACCTTCGCCGGCCGTGTGACAGTCGAAACACGCGAAATCATTGCCCGGACCATGGGTGAATTTGAAAATCTCGACGAGATCCGCAATGTTGTTGTAGCTGTCAGCTCAGACGGGGAGAACATCTATCTCCGGGATATCGCCCGTGTGGAGGACAGCCATGAGGAAATGCGGATTCACACCCATTTCAACGGCAAACCCTGTGTGGAATTCAAAATTCTTAAACAGTACTCCGCGAATGCGCTGTCAGTTGCAGAAGGGGTGAAAGCAAAACTAGAGCAACTGCGGAAACGAGGTGATATTCCCAAAAGCATTGATTTCGGTTATGTGGAGGATGATGGACTCTATGTGCGTAATTCCGTGTCCAGCGTGCGCGATTCCGCATTGCTCTCGGCATTACTGGTGATCCTGGTAGTTTATCTTTTTCTGGGACGCTGGCGCCAGGTTATCGTTATGCTGGTAGCCCTGCCGGTTACATTGACAGTGAATTTCCTTCTGATGAAGGCAGGGGATTTCTCTATCAATGTCTTTTCTCTGGGCGGACTGATTGTTGCGTTAGGCGTGATACTTGACAATTCGATTGTTGTACTGGAAAACATCACACGGCTGAAATCTGAAGGACGTGAAAATTACACTCTGGAAGGTACGAAAGAGGTGGGATCCGCTATTGTTGCAGCCACTCTCACGTTTCTGGCTCTGTTTCTTCCCTTTGTTTTCGTTCCCGGCATGGTGGCGGTTCTTCTGAAAGAGATGGTCTTTGTTGTCGGAGGTGTTGTGCTGATTTCACTTCTGGTGGCTTTAACCTTCACGCCGCTGTTAACTCATCGTCTTCTGAAAAGTGAAAAAGCAGAAAAAGTGTCAATGACGGCACGCACTTTCGATCGGGTGATTGCGGCGATTATCTCAGCTTACAGGCGTATTCTCGGCAGATGTCTGCGCGTCAAATGGCTGGTTATTTTGGCGGCTCTGATTTTTTTCGGAACAGGTGTCTTACTGATGCTCCGTTCGGGAACCGAATTTCTGCCCAAACTGGATGACGGACGCGTCATGGTGAAGATCAAAATGCCCAGCGGCACCTCTGTAGGCGAGTGTGACCGTATTCTGCAACGTGTTGAGGACAGACTGCGCGGTCTTCCCGAAATCCAAACCACCTTCCGTATGGCGGGAGGTCGTGTTTTCGGCCTCTACACACTGGAAGTCGGGAATGAAGGAAAACTGGACATCCAGCTTGTTCCACGCAGTCAGCGCTCAATCACCACAGAACAGTTTGTCAATAAAATCCGTCCCATGGTATACAAAATACAGGCCTCGGAACCCGGTGCGAAACTGCCTGTAAAACCCCGTCCCATCAAAGGTCTGCGCAAAGTCGGCGAACAGGATGTGGAAGTGAATGTCAAGGGGAGCGACATCACACAGCTCTACGAATTCTCCGAACAACTGGCTGCGACTCTCAGCAGCACACCGGGCTTCTCGGGCGTGAACATATCCATGGATATGACCAAACCGGAATACCGCGTTTTTGTGGACAGGGCACGCTCTTCAGCTATGGGGATATCCGTTACACGTGTGGCCGAAGTTCTGCGCTCGCAGGTTCACGGACTTGTGGCTTCGCGGTACCAGGAAGATAACGAATATTATCCGATACGCGTCATGGTGCCGGAAATAGCCCTTACCGGCAAAAAAGATCTGGAGAATCTGATCATCGACACCCGTAAAGGGGAACCAATTTATCTACGCGATGTGGCAGATGTGCGTAGAGCCGTCGGTCCGGTTGAAATATCCCGTGAGGATCAGGTAGCCCGAGTTATTGTGCGGGCTGATCCGAACAGAATCAGTGTAGGTGAAGCCCTGGAAAAAGCGGAGATGATCGCCCATGATTTAAACCCGCCCAAAGGCGTTGAAGTATCAATGGGCAGCGAGGCCCGTTTCATGGAAGAGAGCCGGCGTGTAGTAGGACTGATCATAGGCTTCGCAACATTGTTCGCCTACGTAATCCTGGCAATTCAATATGAATCATTCATACTGCCGTTTCTTATTATACTCAATGTGCCGCTGGCTACGACCGGCAGCCTGCTTGCGCTGGCCCTGCTGGGACAGTCCGTCAGTGTAACCGTGCAGATCGGATTGCTGGTCATGATGGGCGGGATCACTTCGCAGGGTGTCGTTCTGGTGGATATGGCTGAACAGTACCGTCGTTGCGGTTTGTCGCCGCTCGATGCAATCCGCAAGGCCGCTCCCACCCGTATACGACCGATCCTCATGACGCAGTTAACCACGGTGCTGGGACTCATTCCTCTGGCGCTGAATCTGGGTGAAGAAGGCGGCATGCTGGTTTCGATGGCCATTGCCGTAATCGGAGGTCTTTTATACTCGCTATTGCTCACACTGCTTTTCCTGCCTTCCGCATACGCTCTGATTTTCAGTAGCAAAGATATACCGGAAAACTGCAGCTTCCCTTTGTAATTGTTATAAGAGCGACGCTGTTTCAACGTTGCGGTCAATCATTAAAATAAGGAGAAATACATCATGCCTATCTATGAATATCAATGCGACAAATGCGGCAGACGTTTCGATTTTCTGGCGAAAAAAATCTCAGAACGTCCCGTAAAGTGTCCTGCTTGCGGATCGAAAAAACTAACCAAAGCCTTTTCCGCTTTCAGCACGGGAGAAAAGTCCTCAAGCGGCTCTGCATGTTCCACCGGATCATGCTGTTCAGGCTCCTGCGGTTTTGAGTGATCTGAGTATTCCGTTTTCCGGTAAAAGAAAACTGTACCCGCCTCAAGTTGGGTGCGATTCAATTTAGTTGAAACGTGACTAAATGGTCTCATCCGGCAGGCTAAAGCCTGTACTACAAACGTTTTTATGTTCGTAGTACACACTTTAGTGTGCTGTTTGAGACAAATAGCGTGTT
>JAWOEI010000070.1:0-6319 GCA_046482825.1 Kiritimatiellia bacterium | reverse complement strand
ATTAGATAGAACATATATTGCCGGCATTGAACAGGGTAAAAGAAATGTGTCCATTGTTAATCTCGAAATCTCCTTTGCCGACACGGCGGTGGTCATTCTCTCCGGGAGTGAACATGACATGCGAATAAACCTTGTTAGCGTACTTCGCCGTAACCACCATACGTTTTCCGTCAATCCAATTGAAATGTGATCCACCCCAGCCATCGGGAAAACAGCGACGCACATTGCTGCCGTCAAGGTTACAGACAAAGGAGGTTGTCTGCCATTTACGCATAACTTTTTTCTGTTTCGGCATGTTTTCCACTGAACGTGCCAGCCAGAAAATCTGTTTGCCGTCACGGCTGATCACCGTATGACAGAAATAGGCCAACCCCTTGGGATCCTTGACCTCCGGCATCTGATCTTTTGCGGAATCAATGGAGACAATCAGCTTGCCCTCACCGGTTTCAAGATTGACAAGAAAAAGTCCGTCATCCTTAGGCCAGGTTATATTTAAACGGGCATCCTGCCCATCGCCGTCATAACCGTAATCCGGACGTGTCAGACTCAGGCGGGCGTAGTTAATACTGACAGCCCACTTGCCGTCGGGAGAAACAGCACTGATCGGATAGGGAATAATTTTCTTCTCGCGAGAGACTATATCAAAAATGATTGAAACGAATTTGCCATCCACCATGTCGTTATAGATAAACTTACGGTTCGGATCGCTGCCCAGCCAGTAGGCCATCGTGCCCTCCTGGAAGTTCCAGCAGTGAGTCGTGGTCAAAGGAATATAGCGATTGTCATCCTTGAGATCGACCAGTCCCAGGCCTGCAGGTTCATCTTTCGTGGGAAGTCTGTCCCTGATGTCAGTCTGCAGAACCGTAATGTACCGGTTATCCGCGCTCCAGGAATTGACAGCATAGTAGGATGCAAAAAGATGATCCTTATCTCCCCCTGTCACAGCCCTTGCCTTTGACAGTTCAGGGAAGCTCCTGCTTGTCGTGCAGCCAGCTCCCATCAGCAAAACAATCCCCAACGATGCAAGTGCAATACTTCTGTATTTCATTTTCTGTCCTCTTTTAATTTATCCTCAACCGTTCAATAATTGCCGCCTGGAAAAAGCATCCGCCGTCGTACAGCAAACGGCAATACAGCGGGACACCGCCGTTTCAGCCTGCCTAAGTTCCCGCCTGCGGGACGGCGGAAGGATCGTCCTGCGCGGCCATATTGATCAACAGCTTTGTTTTGTATCAAAGCAAAGATTTGTTATACTGTAAAGCGGTTATATCATTCGGACGCAGCTGTGATCTCGCGCACAGCGGGGTCACAGACCCCGCTCCGGAATCAGATCTGCGTTTACTGCATCCGGGATTTACTATCCCGGAAGATTTATCACCATATGTCTATATGGGGGAAAACTGTTATGTTAAAGAATCCGCTCTATTCTTTTTTTAAATCTGTATCCGCATTACAAACAACAACTCTACTTGTAATTCTCGTCCTGTCTCATGCCAGCGCCGCAGATATTCTGATGCACTGTTCGTTTGACAAATCTCTGGATGCGGATTATGCGGCGGGTAACAAAACGGGACTTTCCCGCACTGAAAGTTATGTTCCTGGAAAAACAGGACAGGCCGTACAGATCGACTCAGCCGATGCAGAGCTTATCTATTCAGCAGTAGACAATCTTGACAAAGCCCGGGGAAGTATAGTCTTGTGGGTAAAGTGTAGCTGGGAGGAAGACAGTAGAACCCCCCATGCCTTTTTCTGGGAAAACGGCCCCCGCAAAGCCGGATTAAACAGTATCTGGATATGGAAATACGGCAGCACCCTGAGGTTTGACGTGCGTGATCCCCAAGACCGGTTTGTCACAACCGACATCACCGGCTGGAAACCCGGAGAATGGCACCATATCGTCGCAACATGGGATTGTCATAAAGGCATTGCCCTGTATATTGACGGGAAATGCTGTGCAGGCGGAGCATCTGATAAAAGCAAACCCTTTATCGTCTATCAATGGAACACTTTCCCGTTCAGATGGTTTCAGATCGGCGGTGACTCATCCGGCCATCCGGTTGACGGTCTGATTGACGACCTGCGTATTTATGATCGGCCTCTCTCCGCTGAGCAAATCGGGAGAGTGTTCGGAGACATATATCCGGTATCCCCTGAAACTGACCGCCTGTATTACGGAACAGGAAGTAAAAGCAGGATACGCTGGCGTCTGAACTGCAATGTGACAAACCCCGCACCATGGAGATGATCTCCCAGTCAATTAATGCGGCATCCGGTGAATATGAACTGCAGACCGGTCTGTTTACGGGTGATGAATATCCCCTGTCCAATCAAATGAAGATTCACCGGTGTCTTTACTGGCCGCGTCATCATGAAACGGCCCTGATCTTCATGACGGCTGAAGATAACAAACCGGCGGCTGTTTCAAAATTGCGCATATACAAGGTGAATGGAGGTATAAAACGAGCCGCAGCCCCTGTAGGCCGAATGCACCACCCGCACCCGGCGAAACCAACGCCCGGTGAGGGCACCGGGCCTACAAAATCGGACGCTAACCTCACTGAAATAAAAAGCCCGTCAGCAGATACCGGCAAACGCCGTCATGTCGGCATTTATTATGAAGATCCGGATCTGTGCCACGATTTCGGCAATCTTAACACCATGCCAGGTTTCGAAACGCTGATTGACCGACTGATAACCTACATGCACTACTCAGGGCAGGACACCTTTATGTATCCAGGGGTCTGGTATCACGGGCCCCTCTATCCATCAAAGAGTCAGGGGGTCGTTATGCCCCGGCCGCATCCCCATAATTTCATTGAATATCTGCTGTTGCGTTTTGAAGCGGAGAACATTAGCTTCATCCCGACAATCAACCTGCACTCCCTTCCTTCGCTTGCACACCACAAATGGAAACCGGGCATGACCTTCAGCGGCGCGGCAGCCGAGGGAGCACTGGCAGCGGGATGGGACGGCAGTCCAAACCTGCGCGGCTGGCATGGCACCCGACCGGACTATAACATCTATCACCCGGAAGTACGTGCCGCCATTCTGACTATGATAGACGAAATGCTCGAACTCTACGGAGATTCAAAAGCATTTAAAGGAATCTGTTTCCATCTGACCAAGCATTGCATGCTCTGGTTCGGCAATCTCGACGGCGGTTACAATGACATCTGCGTGGAGACATTCGAGCAAGAGAACGGCATCAAAATTCCCGTTTCAAACGATGATCCGATGCGTGTTCCGAAACGTTATCGCTGGATAAGGGAAAATGCACTTGAGCCCTGGACGGATTGGCGTTGCAAAGTATTGCGAGCGTTCTATGGAGAAATTGCAGCCCGTCTGGCTGATAAACGTCCGGACCTGAAACTCGTGCTCGCTCTCTACCGTCCGGTTTTTCGGGATATCTACCCGGACCCCGGCAAAGTGCCGTCCAACGATTTTGTGCGTCAGATCAACCGCGAGGGCGGCATTGACCCGCTCCTTTACGCCGATCTGCCCAATGTCATACTGGATCGCACAATCTATCCGGCCGACTACCGCTGGTACCGCTCGCACAAAGCAAAAGACGAAGACCCCGTCGCCATTCGAAATCTGTTAACCGCTTCCGAGGGATATCAGAGTGTGACTGCCGGAGGCAGCTCCTGGATCAATATGCACGACCGTTACTGGGAGGATGCCATAGGGCGCAAAAAACCGAAATGGAAATCTTTCTGGGGACGCGAACACGGATGGCGCGTTTCAACACTCAATCCGACCGGACGCTATGCGCTGGAGTCATATCTCATTCCACTGGCTAACGCCGATATCATGACCTTTACCAAGGGAGGTTTTCTAATCGGCACACACGGTATGGAGAACCACCTCAGACCATTCTCCCGCGCCTTCCGTTCTCTGCCAGCCGAACCCTTCAGCGATCTCGAGAGCGCGGATGCGCCTCTGACAGTACGGTACCTGCACAACGGCAATAGCATGTATCTCTACGCAGTCAACCCGTCTCAGAGAGAGGCGATGTTTGATGTTGCTTTCACCGGCAGGATCAAGAAGATCACCGACCTCTCCACCGGTCTGCCGATCAAGACCGCATCAGAACTCAGCACTCCGATGCCGCCTATGTCTTTCAACGCTTATCGGATTGAAGGCCGGAAAATTTCAGTGAATCACTAAACCAGCGGAGCCGCCTGTCTGCCGACAGGCAGAGAACCAAACTGAGCCTCTGTGATATGCAAATGGTTTTTCAGGTATTGAACAGTTGGGTGATATGCACCGCTGGTTTAGTCAACAACGCTATGCGTTGCATAGGAATAAAGAGAAAAAGGAATCCATCTGATTTTTCGTGTTTTTCGTGGTTAAAACTGCGAAGGCAACTACTGTTTTAAATGCTACTTTAATTGCTTTCAATCAACAACTTATGCAAATGGTCTCCTGAGTTTCTTGTTTTTTGCGACAGGAGTTGATTTTATAGCGACTAACAGCCGATTCAGGGATAAAATATCCGGAGTTGAATATCTTTCAAGGGTTTCTAACATTCTTATCTGCAAAATCCAGATACTGGCTCCAATCATATCCGGTTATGTTGTGTTTACCTGAGCGGATATGATAACCGATGCGGCCATGTGAAGGTTCATTGACAAAAGGCATTTCCGAGGCAGGCAGTCCCTCTGTTCCCAAAAACTTATACACCCGGGAAGCTGCTTTGGCGACCAGAAATTCTCCGCGCGGATCGGCCCAACGATCCTCAACAGCACTGGCCACATAAAGCGGCCGTGGCGCCACCATGGAAAGCAGCATGTGCTGATCCAGGGGCAAAGCGGATTCATTGTTGTTATACTGTTTGAAATTACCGCAGAACCAGTGCGGGAAAGTTCTGTTTATTCTTTTCACGGTTTCGCCGTAAACGCGTTTTGAAAGAGCAGCGCCACCGCAGCCGGAGTTGTTGGAAACAACCATTGCAAAACGTTCATCACATGCACCGGCCCACAGTGCAGCCTTTCCCAGACGTGAATGCCCTATGACAACCACGTGTTTTTCGTCGATCCGTCTATCCAACTCAAAATAATCCAGCGCGCGACTCAGTCCCCAGGCCCAGGCACCGACAGCAGCCCAGCTATCCTCAGCGGAGTATGGATAAAGGGCCCGAATGCTCTCATTAAAACCATCTTTCTTATCAGGTTCGATTTCGCCGCAATACATGGTGGCAAGACCGTAACCGCGGGAGAGAATAAGATCCAGAGGCCAGCGTCCGGATGCCTTACCCCGACTTTCCTCTGTAGCTCTGTTGTTTGTAATACCGTATTGTTTTCTGTTCCTGACATAGCTCTGTGTGATAAGAACAGCGGGATCATCACATATTGTCTGGTTCCCATAGAAATTGAGACCGACAAATATCGGCACAGGGCCCTTTGCCTTTGCTGGCAGATAAATAAGAATATTCATGCCCGGCCCACCCGGTTCATCCGTAAAGTGCGCACGGATCTGCCGGCGAACTGCCTTGCCGTCCAGTGCTTCAGAGTTTTCTTCAACAAGCTCAAAACGCACAGGTTCTGTCGCCGGTGTTTTTCCATAGACATGCTGTTCGAAAAGCCGCTGTATCTCAGCCCTGCGTCTGCGCCACAGCGTTTTGTCTGTAACTCTTGTTCCATCGGTCATTACCAAAGGATCTATCATTTTGTATTGCGGAACATTTGCTTCATTGTAATCGGGTTCTTCCGCTTCTGAAAACGTAGATACAAAGCCGCTCAATACGACAGCAATGGTTAAAATCTTTTTAAAATCATACATAATAAATCCTTTCAGTTTTATGAAGTTTTATTTTCTCAACTCCTGACACGGGAAATCAAGACAAAATGGCAGAAAGCCGTTAATGTATAGGGCGCATCTGTTAATCGGTGCAAAGGGGGACAGACGCTGTACCATAAACCCAAACAGCACACTAAAGTGTGTGCTGCAAGCAAGGAACCGTTTGTAGTTCAGGCTTCAGCCTGCAAAGTGCAACGATTAGCAGATGCGCCCTAATGTATATTATAAGGTTGTTATTTATGGCAGAAGCTGATTGAATAGCGACTGTACTCGGATCGAACGACGGCGCAGCTGTAGGGCAAGTGACCCCACCTGCCGGATTGGTCGGTGAAGTCGCCGACCCCACAAATTTGCCAGCAATCCCGCATGGCGGGATCTTGCCCTTTGGTGAAGGGCCTGATTAACAGGAGGAATATCATGAAACTGAAAATGAGCTCCTGGCTGTTGTAGGTGCGTGGAACAATTTTTTAACGGACCTGAAGCCCCTAAATATCCACCGGGAACTATACATGGAAGTGAA
>JAWOEI010000046.1:0-12324 GCA_046482825.1 Kiritimatiellia bacterium | reverse complement strand
GTCAAAACCTCTGATTGTGCCCATAACCTGTTTCTTGTATAATTCTTCCAGTTTCACAGTGGTATTCTCCTTGTTTTTATTAACTTTTTAGCTTGAGGAGAATACTACTGTTTTTTTCACGTACTATCAATTCGCGTTATTCGCGTTATTCGTAGTTAAAAAAAATTGGTTGCGGCTTTGCTGCTCCAAGCCTTTCGTGATTTTCGTGGTTTAATTGATTTTTCCAGGTTTATGTGCCATCGGGTGTTTGTGCTCGTCTCCAGGCGCCTGGCGTTAGACCTGTCCGCTTCTTGAATAATTTACGGAAAGCAATGCATGATTTCCATCCGCAGAAATCAGCAACCGCATTGATAGGCAGATCTTTGTTTCTGAGGTAGCTGAAAGCTTTTTCGAGTCGAACGGAAAGAATTTCATCCTGAATGGAGTGTCCTGTTGCGCGTTTGAACTTCATTTCCGTCATTCGCGGTGAGCAGTCGAAAAGCTGTGCCACATCCGCCGCTTTAAGTCCTGCGCATGCGTCACGACGTATGCGCTCAACAGCTTTGCGTACGGTCTGACTGCTTGGAAAAATGACGCGCGTTGAAAGCCAAAAGTTCCCGCGCCGCAAGTTCCGCTATGGCGTGTGAATTGTTGACCACACAAGGTGCTTGCGTTCCGATCAGCGCAGGATCACAATTTGTGAATACAACAGGCGTATTGCCGAAATCCTTCGGCCTGTAAGGTTTTTTATCACAGCTCGCCTCGACAATGCATCCGATAGGTTTCCAGAATCCGATCAGCTTTTGCACCTGATCGGCTTTCTCAGTCGGTTCAATGACCTGAACATTCCACTTCTTTATTTTGGCGTAACGCACAATACCGGCTAATTTGCTCTGATTCGGGCCAATACTCTTCAAATGGATCTTCCCGGGTTTTCCAGGTATGTTCTTTCTTCATATCCGATGGCAACTTACCGCTCTTTAAGTATTTTCTGGCTGTTTTCTGGTCCAAATCAGCTCTCAAAGATGCTGTAGTTAACTTCCCTGTTTTTTGGTATTCGTACCTTAACTTCCTCACTTTTCTGTCTGGTGTAACCATTCAAAACTCCTATTTTATCTATGAAAATAGAGTCTCGGGTTTCACCGGTTAATAGGGAAGTCTAATTGTCGCTGGCCACAGACTGAGTGTTTCCGATCCGTTGCTGGCTGTGAGTGTGATATCCGCTCTGTCGGCGGGGTCACCAGTCAGCACATAGTTGATGTCCACCAGACGGCTCCATGGCCAGCGTTGTCGTATTAAAAATTCCCTTAATCTATTCAGTTTTCATATATTCGGGCCGCATGAAGTGTTCCCTCCCGCATTACGGCGGGACAAGTTGGTTGCCTGCCTGTGCGTTATACATAGACAGGTTGTTGAAAGTAACTTTGGCGTTTAAATCTATAAAGAATGATTGATATTAAAAGTAAAAACATCTATTTTAATGAACAAGGTTAAATGTAGGAAGGAAAATAAAGTGAAAAAAATTGTGATTGTTTGCGCATCCGCCGTGCTCGTTGCCGGATGCGTTTCCCGTATCATCGGAAAAGAAAAGATAAAAACCGTAGAATTGCAGACCTGCCGTCTGTCTTCTCCCTCCAATATCGTCAAGCCTGTTTTCAGCTGGAAAATGGTTTCATCGAGACGTGGAGCACGGCAGACAGCCTATAGGATCAAAGTTGGATCTTCGGAAAAGACTGTATGGGATTCCGGTATTGTTTCGGATGACTGCTCGGCAGGAATTGAATATACCGGTCCTGCTCTGAAGAGCGCGACGGAATACGTCTGGGAGGTTTCGGTGCGCGACGAAACAGGCGCGTGGCTTGAACCCGTCAGGAGTGTCTTTACAACAGGCTTGCTTGACAGAAGCAACTGGGAAGGGTCAGCATGGATAGCCGTTCCCGGACAGGACATTATTACAGCGGGTAACGCTCCGAAGAATGAGCACTCCGTTCCGGGAACGAGTTGTTTTGTAAAAAGCCTTGATCTCGGCGGGAAAGTTGAGAAAGCCTATTGGACTGTGACAGGACAGGGAGTTTTTGAAGCATACGTAAACGGGGTGCGTGTCGGTAACGATTTTCTCAAGCCCGGCTTCACACACGTTTTTAAAACACGTCATGCCTTTACTTACGATGTTACGGAACTTCTGTCGGAAAAGAATAATGAAAATGTTTTTGCCGCAATGGTTTCCTCAGGCTGGTGGCGCGATAAAATCGTCGGTTACCGCGGCAGAGAATCCGCTTTCCGCGCACAGCTGACTGTCCGTTATGCGGATGGATCCGGGAAAAACTTCGGAACGGATGATTCATGGTTCGGAGCTGTTGCCGGCCCTGTGAAGCGCGCATCGATCTTCGAAGGGGAAGTGTATGATGCCAGTGAAACGATGGAATGGACGAAAAAAGGTGGATCCGATTCGTTCAGGTCTGTTAAAACCATTGATGAATTCAAAGGTGAAATTGTCCCTGCGCAAGGTAGTCCCGTGTGTCTCCGCGAGGATCTTGTAATGCTTCCGGTGCGCGCGTATGTTTGGCAGGGAGTTGAAGGAGGTGATAAAAAGGATAGATTCGGAAAAGTCAGAATCATACGCACGTACAAATCCGGAGTAGCAATAACGCTTTCTCCGGGAGAAACCCTTGTTGTCGATTTCGGGCAGAATGCCGCCGCTGAACCTCGCTTTACGGCATCGGCTGCTGCGGGAACGGAGATTACTCTGCTGCCAGCCGAAATGCTGAACGATGAAAACGGACTCAAAAGCCGCGGGAATGACGGTCCGGAAGGTTCCGTTTACCGCCTTAATCTGCGTAATATCCACAAGGAGGGCGCTCAGGCGATCTACACTTTCGCGGGAGAGAACAAAGAAACATACATGCCGCGTTTCACCTTTTTCGGATATCGTTATCTTTCGCTTACGGCAACGGACAGGGTGACGATAAATAAACTGGAATCTGTTCCTGTTACATCCATTGCGAAGGAACTTGAAACCGGACGGATAAAAACGGGTGAGGAGAATGTCAATCAGCTTATCTCAAATGTGTTGTGGGGCCAGTATTCGAATTATCTTTCCGTGCCGACGGATTGTCCCCAGCGCAACGAACGTCTCGGCTGGACGGCTGATACGCAGGTCTTTGCGGCAGCGGCTTCCTGTAACGCGGATGTTTACGGCTTCCTTTCCAAATGGATGCGTGACATGCGCGACAGCCAGCTTGAAACAACAGGATCATATCCCTCCGTGGCACCGCTGGCTCAGTATGGCAACGAGGGAGATCGCTTCGGGTGGGCTGATGCGGGAATCATCGTGCCTCACACTATGTGGCGCCGCTACGGCGACACGTCTATCATAAAGGAGAATTGGGCGTCGATGAAGAAATTCATGGCGCGCCTCGACGAAACGAAACATGTCACATTGCCCGGCAAAGGACAGTATGCGGATTGGCTGTCCTATGAAAAATATCAGCCCTGCAACGCTGGCTGGGGAAAAAATCCACCAAAGGAAGCCTTGGAATACTGGAATTTTCTCGGCGCTTGCTATTGGCTCTGGGATGCCCGTATGATGACAGACATGGCGAGAGCTATCAGTGAAAATACCGATGAAAAGATTTACCGCAGGATGGCGGCAAAAGCACTCGCACATATACGGTCCACCTATGTTATGGATGACGGTCTGCTCTCAAAAACATTTCGCGATCTTCAGACAGCAAGTCTTTTTGCGCTCAAGCTAGGTCTGCTGAAAGACGAAAAGGCAGTCGCGGAAACAAAGTCTATTCTCATGAACAACATCAAGAATCACGGCGACTGTCTGCAGACGGGATTTCTGGGTACCTCGATTCTTATGAATACTCTCACGTATGATGCCGATGCACCGGAAATGGCTTACACTCTTCTTCTGCAGCATAAGAACCCGAGCTGGCTCTATTCAGTTGATCAGGGGGCAACCACAATATGGGAACGCTGGAATAGCTACGTCAAGGCAACCGGTTTCGGTCCGGCAAGTATGAACAGCTTTAATCATTATGCCTACGGCGCAGTGCTTGCCTGGATGTATAACACTATGGCGGGTATCCGGGAAGATATCTCTGCTCCGGGCTTCAAACATTTTATTCTTGCTCCCGTTCCGGATCGGCGCGTCGGCAAAGTGACCGCGGAATACAATTCCGCCTACGGCACTATTCGTTCTGCATGGAAGTATGATGAGAATAGCTTGTGGTCATGGACATTTACAGTTCCTGCAAATACTTCAGCTTCGGTGACTATACCCGGCGGCGAAACAAAGGAATATACCGCCGGAAGTTACAGGATTATCCGGAATCTTCCTGAAAATCCTAAGAATTGATGTTTCCGGCAGAGCTGGTCTTAATTGTCTGCTCAACGTTTGGCTTACCGCAGTACAGGACACGCGGTTATTCCGCAGAGCGCATAAACGTTATTTATCACGAATGACATGAAAATATTCGTCGGCGGGTTCACGGTCCCCGCCCAACAGCGTAAAAGTGGCATTTTCAGCTTACATTGACGCGTATGTGCTACCACGGGATACCGTGTATATGTTCCGAATGTCTGTGTTTTTGAACTTTGCGGTATTCATTTTTTGCGATAAATCCTATAATGTGCCGCAAATGATTGATAAAAAGACAGAAAAATCGAGAATTGTCGCCATTGTAGGACGTCCGAATGTAGGAAAATCGGCTGTTTTCAACCGGATAGCCGGTAAACGTATAGCTATTGTTCATAATCAAAGCGGGGTAACTCGTGACCGCCTGATGCGTGAGGTGACCTGGCGTGATGAACGTTTTGAACTGATTGATACCGGTGGAGTTGCGGTGCCTGATGGTGCAAGTGAATCCGATACCATTGAGTCCGGAATCAGAGGTCAGGTGGATATGGCCCTGGGTGACTCGGCTGTCGTCATCCTGGTTGTTGATGTGCAACAGGGGATCCACCCGATGGATGAAGAGGTCGCTTCGATTGTACGCAGACAGGGAATCCCCTGTGTTGTAGCAGTCAACAAGTGTGATATGCCGGCCAATGATGAAAATGCAGAGGAATTTGCCAGGTTGGGGTTTTCCTATTTTCCTGTGGCGGCCCAGCATAATCGCGGTATAGGCGAGTTGATGTCCGAGGTTGTTCCGCTTCTGCCGGATGTTGAAAACGAGACCGTAAAAGAACCGTTGAAGGTTGCTGTTGTCGGACGTCCCAATGCGGGAAAGTCATCCTATATCAACCGTCTCCTGCGCAGTGACCGTGTGATTGTATCCGATGTAGCGGGAACCACTCGCGATTCCATAGCTGTTCCCTTTACAATCGGGAAGGGCGATCAGGCCCGTCATTATTCTCTCATCGATACAGCGGGCATGCGTCATAAGCATAAGATTGATAATTCAGTTGAACGCTTCAGCCTTTTCCGGGCGGAACAGAGTGTTGAAGAGGCTGATGTTGTGGTGCTTGTGATGGATCCTGAGATCGGTCCGACCAGCCGTGATAAACATATCGCATCGCTTATACAGAAGCATGAAAAAGCCTGTGTGATTATCATGAATAAGTGGGATCTGGCATTGGAGAAGGGTATGACGCAGACCCGGGCCGAACCTGTTATACGCCAGATGATGCCTTTTATGAGTTTCTGCCCTGTTGTGTTTGTTTCAACAGTAAGCGGTCTTAATATCCGCAAGAGCATTGGTGTCATCGATGAAGTTGCCGCTCAGTCCCGTGCTGCGCTTCCCACCGGTATTCTCAACCGTACTGTCAGGGAGGCGATGGAGCGTACCAGCCCTCCGCGCCGCGGGGGCAAACGACTCAAGGTTTACTATGCGGTGCAGGTGGGTACAGCCCCGCAGCGCATACGGCTTTTCGTGAATAACCCTAAGCTGATTATCAGACAGTACAAGGATTTTATTATCCGTTCTCTGCGTGAACGCTTCGGACTGGAGGGTGCTCCTATAGTCCTGTTGCTCAAAGCGCGGGAAAGACCGGATATTCATGAGCGCCTCAGAAATAAAAATGTTTAATTGCCGCAGTGCAGTATGCTGCGTATTCAGAATTTCTGGTGGAATGTCCGGTTGATTACATCCATCTGCTGTTCGCGTGTCAGCTTTATAAAATTCACCGCATATCCTGATACCCTGATGGTCAGCTGAGGATATTTTTCCGGATGTTCCATTGCATCCAGCAGCATCTCCCGTTTAAGCACATTTACGTTTATATGATGTCCCTTTTCCGTAAAATAGCTGTCGAGCAGATCCACCAGATTGCTGATTCTTGTATCCTTCTCCCGTCCCAGCGCCTCAGGTACAACCGAAAAGGTGAAGGAAATTCCGTCCTCGCTGTCGTTATAAGGCAGTTTCGCAACAGATTTCATTGATGCGATGCAGCCGTTGGAATCGCGTCCGTGCATAGGATTGGCTCCGGGGGCAAAGGGTTCTCCCTTTTTCCGGCCGTCAGGTGTTGATCCTGTAACCTTGCCGTAAACAACATTGGAAGTTATAGTCAGAATAGACAGCGTAGGTATGGCATGACGATAAGTGCGGTGCCTGGAAATACGCCCCATGAAAGTTTTGACTATTTCCACAGCTATCCGGTCAACCCTCTCATCGTTGTTTCCGAACTTGGGATATTCGCCCTCTATCTCAAAATCAACAGCCAGCCCTTTTTCATTGCGTATGGGTTTTACCTTTGCATATTTTATCGCCGAAAAACTGTCGGCAACCACTGATAGCCCGGCAATCCCGCAGGCGGATGTGCGTATCACATTTTCATCATGAAGGGCCATCTGGAGTCTCTCGTAGCAGTATTTGTCATGCATGTAATGGATGACATTGAGTGTGTTGATGTAAAGCCGTGAGAGCCAGCGGCAGATCTGGTCGAATTTTCTGGCGATCTCTTCATGATCAAGATATTCCGATGTGACAGGTGCCATTTCAGGACCGACCTGATCACCCGTGACTTCGTCTTTGCCGCCGTTGATGCAGTACAGCAGGGCTTTACCGAGATTGGCGCGTGCTCCGAAGAACTGCATCTGTTTCCCTATGCGCATTGCCGAGACACAGCAGGCGATACCATAGTCATCACCGAATTTCTCGCGCATCATTTCATCATTCTCATACTGTATGGATGAAGTTTTTATTGAAAGACGTGCGCAGAATTTTTTGAAATTATCAGGCAGCCGTGGACTCCAGAGTATGGTCATATTCGGTTCAGGCGCCGGCCCCAGATTCGTCAGCGTGTGCAGAAACCGGTAGGTCATTTTTGTAACCATGTGACGGCCATCCACTCCTATTCCTCCCAGAGCTTCCGTAACCCAGGTGGGATCACCCGAGAAAAGCGCATCGTATGCAGGAGTGCGCAGAAAACGTACCAGGCGCAGCTTCATCACAAAGTGATCTACAAATGTCTGAATCTGTGATTCGGTGTAACGTCCTTCCGCCAGATCACGCTCGGCATAAGTGTCAAGAAATGTAGATACACGTCCCAGTGACATCGCCGCACCGTTCTGTTCTTTAATCGCGGCCAGGTAGGCGAAGTAAAGCCACTGTATGGCTTCGCCGGTGTCTTTTGCGGGCTGGGAAATGTCGAATCCGTAGGATGATGCCATTTCTTTCAGCTCTTGAAGGGCGCGTTTCTGTTCCGCTAGTTCTTCGCGCAGCTGTATGGCCTCAAGATCCATGGCGTCGAATACATGTCGCTGCCTGGCCGCTTCCTTGTGTTCAATCAGAAAATCGATGCCGTATAAAGGAACCCGGCGGTAGTCACCGATGATTCTGCCACGTCCATAGGCATCAGGGAGCCCTGTAATTATTCCGTTGTGACGGGCAAGCTTCATTTCATCCGAGTATGCGTCAAACACTCCGTCGTTGTGTGTTTTACGATACCTGAAAACATTTTCAATTTCGCTGGGGAGTTCGCGGTTGTAAGCTTTGAGCGATGATTTAACTGTCCTTATGCCGCCGAATGGCAGTATTGCGCGTTTGAGCGGTTCATCGGTCTGTATGCCGACTATCTTTTCAAGTTTACGGTCGATGTATCCCGGCTCAAAAGCACAGATAGTGGAAATGGTTTTTTCGTCAATGTCGAATACGCCGCCGCGCTTGCGTTCCGTCTCAAGCAGGGTTCTGACTTTATCCCAGAGTTTCTGAGTCTGTTCAGAGGGTGGCGCAAGAAAAGAGTCGTCACCGTCATAAGGAGTGTAATTTGCAACAATGTAATCGCGGACATTTATATTATGCCGCCAGATATTTTTTGAAAGGGACACAGCTATATCTCCTTTTTCAGATAAACGTAAACAACTATTATACCAAAGCTGCTTTCAGCCGCAACCAACTTATCCCGCTGTGTTTTTCCTGTATTTCAGTTCCGGGAGGATATTTACTGGGAAAAAGCATATCCTCCGATGAGCGATGAATATCGAGTAGAAATGACACGCCTGTTCCGATATCGGACTCGATGTCGGAGTTCTGTTATTCTGTCCATTGCTCCGGGCTGATTCTGACAGCGGGTGTTTCGGGGAGTGTTTTCAGAAGGGCGCGGACGTTTTTCTTCTGTTTCGGCAGAATAAGATCCGGAGCAATTTCTGAAAGGGGCTGAAGTACAAACCTGCGCTCGTGTGCCCGGGGGTGAGGGAGAATCAGAGAAGGCTTGTCGGATATCAGCCGGTCGAAGGAGATGATGTCTATGTCTATAGTGCGCGGCTGGTTTGGGGTGTCGCGTCTGCGCTGAAGCCGGGCTTCAATGCTGTGAACAGCGGCCGACAGCCGGTGAGGCATCAGAATTGTTTCAACAAGTAGAACCGCATTGAGAAAATATTCGTCTCTGAATTTCTCCGGCACATCAACTGGTTCAGTTTCATATATTGATGAACGTGCGGTTATATGTGTGTCGGTTAAAGAGTCGATAGCATCTGCCGCATACCCCATCCACATAATCCGTTTACCGAGATTACTGCCCAGAGAGAGAATGGCGGCATGTGGTTTGATTTGCATGGTTACGAAAGTGTAGGCCGGATATTTCTATTGTGGAAAAAGGCATGTGAAAAACTGTTGTGTCATTTACAGGTGAATCAAACTGATTCCGACATCCAACATATAATTCCGCGAAACGGAATACAGTAATTCGCCACAGGCGAATTACACGGCCTCGAAACCCAGAACATGACGCATGTTATACATTCCCGGGCGCTTGCCGGAAAGCCATAAAGAGGCTCGCAGGGCACCTTTTGCAAAGGCTTTCCGTGAAACTGCCTTGTGGGTGATTTCCACACGTTCCTCGTCAGCTGTGAACATCACGGTATGATCTCCCACTACAGATCCGCCGCGCAGGGCATGAACAGCTATCTCGCCTTTCGGCCGTTCCCCTATGATGCCTTCGCGTCCATAGATTGCCACATCCTGCAGATCGACTTTCCGCCCTTCAGCCAGAGCCTCGGCCAGACCGATAGCTGTTCCGCTGGGAGCGTCTTTTTTGAGGCGGTGGTGCATTTCTACGATTTCAGCGTCGTAGTCGTCTCCCAGAATCGAGGCCGACCTACGTACCAGTTCCAGCAGCAGATTGACACCCAGACTCATATTGGGTGCCCAGACAACCGGGATTTTTCCAGCTGCTTCGCTGACAGCATTTTTCTCTTCGTCGGTAAGACCGGTGGTTCCCAGTACATAGGCCTGCCCGTTATCAACTGCGTTTCTGAGATTCTGTATAACAGCGCTGTGAAAAGTGAAGTCTATGACCACTTCGGCTTCTTTCGGCCATTCGGCGGTGTAGGTCAGACTTTCCGGAACCGCATCGGATCTTATGCCGGAGAATTCCCTGACTGTTTGACCTATGGCCGGGTGTTCTGCTATATCACATGCTGCGGCAATCTCACATCCGCTCACGTCTCCGGCGCAATCGAGAAGGTTGTATCCCATTCGACCAGCTGCTCCGAGTATTGCGATTTTCATTATTCTACTCCTTAAATTGTATTCCTCGCAGAGGCAGTTGCTTAACAATGTTGTTGAAACCACAAAAAACACAAAAATAACATAAAAGGAGAAATAATACTGTAGATCCGGAATGTGAGATTGCACATTCCACATACTGCTTTCTGCAAATTATCCTCTGTGTCTCAGTGCACTCTGTGGTTAAATAACCCCGGTGCTTTCTAAAGTCCGGGAAAGCGTTTTCCTGTTTTCAGTGGAAAGTTCGCAAAGCGGCAGGCGGTAGATTTCGTTGATCAGCCCCTTCATTGCCATTGCGGCTTTTATCGGTATCGGATTGGTCTCGATAAATATGTCGCTGAAGAGCTGGTAATAAGTACGGTGCATTTCAAGTGCTTTCGTGAAATCACCTGCGAGAGCAAGTCTCACCAATGTGGACATCTCTTTCGGTATGATATTGGATGCCACACTAATCACTCCTGAGGCTCCGACGCTTATCATCGGAAGAGTCAGACCGTCATCCCCGGATACAACCGTCAGATCACAGACGTTTCTTATGGCACTTACCCGGTCAACGCTTCCGCCTGCTTCTTTGACCGCAACTACCTTGGGATGCGATGCCAGACGTTTTACAACGCTGATAGGAATTTCTTCTGAAGCTCTTCCCGGCACATTATACAGTACAACCGGAATGCCTATGTCCGCCACAGCTGAAAAATGCCGGTAAAGTCCTTCTGGACTCGGTTTGTTATAGTATGGCGTAACCTGAAGAGAAGCGTCGATTCCCAGATCAAGCGCGGTTTTCGTAAGCTCAACCGCTTCCCCTGTGGAATTTGCTCCCGTACCTGCGATAATCTGCGCTTTCCCTGCGGCGGCTTCAACCACAGTTGCGATAACTTTCAGGTGTTCCGGTGGATTAAGAGTCGGCGATTCTCCTGTTGTGCCCACGGGGACAAGGCCTTCAACACCATTTTCAATCTGCCATGCAACGAGTTGTTTAAGCGCCCCGTAATCCACACTCTCGTCTTTGTTGAACGGAGTTACAATAGCTGTATAGGTTCCTGCTAATTTCATAAAAAAGTCCTCTTTCTCGTGCTTACCCAGTATGAGCTAAAACAGACATGAGGTCAAGACCGAAGCTGTTTTCAACCGCAGACAATTTCAGAACGTAGCTCCCCCGCCGCATACAGTCCGTTCCACCGGCACTTTCCGCTCTTCATTTCCCTGGCACCGCGTTACAATTTAATGACTGTCACCATTTTTTCTTATATCAATATATTAATTTGCAAATTTTTAAAATTATTTCGTCATATTTTCCTGTTCATCCGCCCATATATAATATAAGGCTATTTGTATTTGTTTGCGGAATTATCAAACCCTAAACACCTATCAGATGGTATCCTATGGGATGCTTGTGATTTTAATACAATAAGGAGCGGAGTGGATAAAATATTTTATAAAGAGCTGACAGCAGTGCAGAATGACCTGTTTCTATATGTGTGTGCACTGACTGGCAAGCCGGATGCGGCGCGTGATATTCTGCAGGAGACAAATCTTGTTCTCTGCCGGGAGATGGATCGTTATGATCCGGAGCGTCCATTTATAGCATGGGCTCGTACAGTGGCCTACTATGAAGTTCTGACCTGGCGCAAGAAACAGGTGCGGGAGAGGCTTGTTTTTGATGATGATCTGCTGGAAGATGTTGTAAGTACGTTGAAGGATGTCCCTTTTTACTCGAATAAACATCTGGATGTTTTGGAGCACTGTTTTTCAAAACTGCCCGAACGCATGCGTAAACTGGTTGCCGCTCGCTATGAAGAGGGACAGGCTGTAAATGAAATCGCTGATGCTTTAGGCCGGCCCGCCAATGCAATATCCGCAAGCCTCTATCGAATCCGTCAGTTGCTGGGGGCGTGTATTGAGGAAAACCTGGGAGGTGCTCTGTATGGGAATCGCTGAACAGGAAATCCGTTTTACCGCCCTGGTGATGGCTGTGGTTGAAGATACCGCAACCGATGCTGATCTTGCCGATTTTCATGCGCTGTTGCATGAACACCCTGAGTTTATATTCCAGTATTTTGAGCAGATGCGTGTTCACGGGTTGATGTGTCGGTATCTCGATGATGCACGTTGCATTGGTGTTCCTGACAGGAAAAGAGCGAAACGTGCGTTTTTCAGAGGCGCATGGTGGAAAAGTGCGGCGGCTGTGGCGGCTTTTCTTATGGTCACGGTAATTTACTGGTCGGGAATAAACGGCAGATCTTTATGGTCTGATCTGCATGACAGGTTTGCCGATGTTCCTCCCGTACGCATAATACACCAGTCCGCATCGCAGGAGGTGGAGATGCCGCATTCGCTGCCGGGGTTTGTGCAGTCGGATTCCGGCGAACTTACGGTGCGGCTTGCCTCG
>JAWOEI010000027.1:0-51192 GCA_046482825.1 Kiritimatiellia bacterium | reverse complement strand
ATGACGAGAGTAAAAAGCGGTGGATACAACTTGTCCCAGGCGGTATTAACGTTACAGAACACAGTGGTCGCAATGACGAGAGTAAAAAGCGGTGGATACAACTTGTCCCAGGCGGTATTAACGTTACAGAACACAGTGGTCGCAATAACGAGAGTAAAAAGCGGTGGATACAACTTGTCCCAGGCGGTATTAACGTTACAGAACACAGTGGTCGCAATGACGAGAGTAAAAAGCGGCTGATACATAATTCGCGCATATATAAAATTCATCATTTTCACGCCTTTCACCTTTTTACAACGTGTTTTTACGCTTCTATTCCGTTACAATATACATCATGAATGAAGTTTTTACAGTTAAGTGCAAAGATTATGACAAATCGCTGGAAACAGCAGTCCAAAGGATTTTCACCAATCTGAATTGGCTTTCGTCTGATTCCCTGAAGGGGAAGATGGTTCTGGTTAAACCCAACATGCTGACGGATCGAACTCCTGAGCAGGCGGTGACTACCCACCCGGAGGTGCTGAGACAGGTGATACGCCACCTGAAAAAACGCAAAGCTCAAATAACTGTCGGCGACAGCCCGGCCAGCGCTGCCAATTTGAAAACGGTCTGGCAGAAAACCGGCCTGGAGCAGGTCTGTAATGAGGAAAAAACTGAACTGATTTCCTTCGAACAGGCGGGCACCGAAATAACCCGTCGGAACGGATACGAAATATCCATTGCAAAACCTGCGCTGGAAGCTGATCTGATTATCAGCCTGCCCAAGGTGAAAACTCACTCTCTGACGATTCTGACGGCAGCTGTGAAGAATATCTACGGAGTGATACCCGGTTATACGAAAACAGCTCTCCATAAGAAACATGCCGAACTGAATGATTTCGGAACCCTGATTAAAACCATTCACGACTGTCTTCCCCCTGTCTGGAGTATCGCCGACGGAGTAACGGGCATGGAAGGGCAGGGACCGGCTAACGGAAAACCGGTACACCTTGAATTTCTGGCGGTATCCCGAAACCCTTTTGCTCTGGATATTGCCCTATGTAAAATCCTTGGCATAGACGCTTACCGGATTCCATATCTTTCAGTTGACGACGGCTTGAAGAAAAATCAGCCGGAGATTGAAGGTGATCCTATACAGGTGAAAGGCTTTGAAATTCCTACAGGAGCACACCTAACAAGCCGGATTCCGGGATGGTTGCTTAAACCGGCCATGGGGCTGGTGTGGGTGCGTCCGTCTTTTTCAAAAGAAAATTGCGTCAAGTGCGGACTCTGCGTCAAGGCCTGTCCGGTCGGAGCACTGACACTCAATGATGTCTTGCCAGCCCCTCGGCTCGACACAAAAAAGTGCATTACCTGCAGCTGCTGCCATGAGGTGTGTCCGGCGGATGCCATTGAAATGCGGCAGTCGCCCCTATTAAAGATGGTGGGTGCGTTCAAAGATCTGCGTTGATCTGACTGCGGAGTTTATCCCACTGATTAACGGCAAACATACTCCCGTTTTTGCGGATGCATATCATTTCAGTTGCAATCGGTCGAGGCGGAGGCGGTCGCGGTGGTCGAAGAGGCGTCTGGATGCCAGGGTCACGGTTACCAGGCACCCGGCAGCGCAACCCGTACCGATAAGATACATGATCATCATCTGATAGCGCGCCGCCACATGCGGGTCATTGCCAGCCAGTATCTGGCCTGTCATCATACCGGGCAGGCTGACCACTCCACAGACAGCCAAAGCATTCATTATGGGAGTGAGGGCATTTCGCAAGCACTCCCTTTTGATATCCCTGACTGACTCCTGAGCGGTCTCGCCCAGAGCCAGACGGTTTTCAATCACAGCCCGCTGCTGCCATACACCGTTTGTCAGTGTGTTAAGCCCGAGAGAAATACCATTCATAGTATTACCCAGAATCATGCCCAGCAAGGGAATCGCATACCGGGCTTTCCACCAAGGGGATACATCCACAACCACCAGCAGAGCGTAACCTGTGGAAAGCACCGCTGCGCTTATCAGTCCTGTAAACGAAAGTCCAATTGACCAGCCGGCAAGAAATCTGCGTGTCTGACGCCGCGTTACTTCAAAAGTGCCAGCACAGAGCATTACCGTGGCGAATCCTATTGTCCATAGCGGGTTTTCGTGTTGAAAAACAGCTGTCAGAACAGCACCCACCAGCGAAAGCTGAATCATGGTGCGCAGGATGCCTATAGAGAGCTGGCGGCTCACCCCCAGGCGCATGTAACCCAGAACAGCGACAATCACCAGCAGCGGAACAAGCGCAGATAATATGTCAAACCATGATAGAGATATAATATTCATAGGCAGTTGTTCTTCTGGTTTTCAAAAAAGACACGTTTTCCCGTCCCGGAAGAGTGCCGGAGTTTTAAACATCAGAAGCGGTCCTCTTTTACTATAATACCGCCCTTTTGCATAAAGAGTATGCGCGAACAAACCCGGCGCAGCTGATTGATGTTGTGTGAAACCCATACAGCCGCGAGCTTCCCGCTGGACAGAAGTTTAATAATTTTCTGTTCTGTGAGTCCGACACGCTCCGCATCAAGATGAGCCGTCACCTCATCGAGAAGAAGAACAGCAGGTGAGTTGAATAAGGTACGAAGCAATGCCAGACGTTGCTTTTCACCGCTGGAAAGATGACTTACTTCGGCATTCAGAACAGATTGTGACAAGCCGAGAGATTTTAGTTCCCGGGAGTCCGGCGGACGAGTGAAATGCGATGAGACAGAATCAAACCACCACTGACTGTCCGCCGGGAGAAAAGACACCTTGCGTCGCCACTGAGGAGCCGGCATTGAAAGGCAGTCATCATCATTTACCGTCACCCTGCCGTCATGAGGGTCGAGATCGGCTATTGATCTGAGAAGCCGGGTTTTTCCACAGCCGGACTCGCCGAAAATGCCTATACACTCACCACCTGCCGCTTCAAACGATACCGGGCCGAAACCGCCGTAAACCAGTTTTTCTACTTTAAGATGTGGATGCATAAATATTTATAAGTGTGTATGCGTAAACATCAGCACAGGTGTCGGGGGCGCCAGGACCGGCGTCCTAACGGACAATCACATATCAGACGGGTTGAGGCCCGAGACACCGGATGTTTTACTCTTCTGTATCCGGCGAACCGGGTTCTGTTCCCGGTGTATCGTCTTCAGAGGCAATCGGTTCAGCAAACTCAGGCACTTCAGCGTCGCTGTCGTTTCCCGGTGAAGGAGATTTCTCATCGGCATCATCTCCAGCTTCGGCAATGGAGGCGGAAACCAGTTTGGCGTCATTATCCAGACGTATCAGGCGCACGCCTTTGGCGGAACGGCCGACTATACTGATCTGATCCACAGGTGAGCGGACAATCAGTCCTCTGGAAGTGATCATCATCAGAGACTCTCCGTCCTTAACTGCGTAAGCGGCGACAACAAGCCCGTTGCGTCCGTCATCATCCTTGATGGCGATCATCCCCTGACCGCCGCGGCGATGCCGGGTGAAAGTGTCGAATTCCGTCCGTTTACCATAGCCGTTCTCGGTAGCGATCACCAAAGTCGCATCATCTTCAACCACATCAAGGCTGCGGACGGCATCATCACCGAGAAGCCTGATTCCGCGCACACCGGTTGCCGTACGTCCCATACGGCGGACATCCGATTCAGCAAAGCGCATCGCCTTGCCTTTAGCGGTTATCATGAGCACGTCATCGCCCTCATGCGTAAGCCGCACCATAATCAGGCGGTCGTCATCGTTGATATTTATGGCCCGGATTCCGTTGCGGTTGATATTTTTATAAGCTGACAGAGCGGTCTTTTTGACGGTTCCCTTTTCGGTTGCGAACATCACGTCCACACCCTCATCAAAGGCCCGGATCGGCAGAAGGCGGGCCACCTGTTCTCCCTCGCGGCACTGCAGGAGATTCACAATCGGTTTACCGAAGGATGTCCGCGGCGCTTCGGGTATATCGAAAGCACGAGCTGAAAAAACACGTCCGTAATTGGTAAAGAAGAGCAGAGTATCATGGGTTTCCGCCACAAAAACAGTAGTCAGAAAATCCTCATCTTTTATTGATGCTCCTGTAATACCCTTGCCTCCCCGTTTCTGCTCCCGGTAGATGCTCAGCGGAACACGTTTGATATAGCCGCGATGACTGAGAGTCACAACGCAGGGTTCATCCGCAATAAGGTCCTCCATATTGACTTCGCCCTCTACCGGAACTATCTGAGAGCGGCGTTCGTCGAAACGTTTTCCTTCGGTAAAACGCGTCTTGATATCAGCCAGATCCTCTTTGATCAGGTCGTAGATTTTTGAGGGGGTGGCCAGGAGTTCTTCAAGATATTCAATACGTTCCAGCAACTGCTTGTATTCACTCTCCACTTTCTCGCGTTCAAGACCGGTAAGCTGATAGAGGCGCATTTCCAGGATAGCGGATACCTGACGATCGGAAAAACCGAAGCGTTCCACCAAACTGATTTTCGCCTTTTCGCGGTTTTCAGAAGCACGGATAATTCTGACCACTTCGTCAAGATTATCAAGGGCGATCAGCAATCCATCAAGAATATGTTTACGGGCCAGAGCCTTATTGAGATCAAAACGGGTACGCCGGGTAATCACTTCAAAACGGTGATCCACATAACAGCGGAAAAACTCCTTCAGCGTCAGACGTTTGGGCTGATCATGGTCGATAGCCAGCATATTAGCGCCGAAGGTAGTCTGCAACTGGGTATGTTTATAGAGATTGTTCAGGACAACTTGTCCCATTGCACCCCGTTTGAGTTCAATCACAATACGGACTCCTGCACTGGAAGTCTCATCCCGTATATCGCTGATTCCCTCGATAACCTTATTATTCACAAGGCTGGCCATTTTCTCGATAAGATTAGCTTTATTCACCATGTAGGGAATTTCGGTGACAATGACGGCTTCTTTTTTCTTATATTCAACGACCTCGGCGCAACCGCGCATCACAATGGATCCGCGACCCAGTTTATACATGGCCTCAATACCGCGGGTACCGTAGATTTTAGCGCCGGTCGGAAAATCGGGCCCTTTGACAAACTGCATCAGGTCATCTATAGTGCAATCGGGATTTTCTATATAATAAGTGATGCCGTCAACAAGTTCTGCAAGGTTGTGGGGCGGGATATTGGTGGCCATTCCGACAGCAATACCGGTAGAACCGTTCAGCAGAAGATTGGGAAGCCGTGCGGGAAGAACAACAGGTTCGGGGCAGGTTTCATCGTAATTGGGTCTGAAATCAACGGTATCCTTTTCCAGGTCATTAAGCATTTCCTCGGTCAGGCGGTCCATACGTACTTCGGTATAACGCATGGCAGCTGGCGGATCACCGTCGAGAGAACCGAAGTTGCCCTGTCCATCCACCAAAGGGTAGCGCATCGAGAAATCCTGTGCCAGACGCACAATCGTATCGTAAACAGCCTGATCTCCGTGCGGATGATACTTACCTATCACATCACCGACAACGCGGGCGGATTTTTTGTAAGGCTTATTCCATACATTCCCCAGTTCATTCATCGCAAAAAGCACACGGCGATGTACCGGTTTCAGGCCGTCACGCGCATCCGGCAAGGCTCTTCCGATTATTACGCTCATGGAATAATCAATATAGGATGCGCTCATTTCATCCTCAATACTGATTGAGCTCAAACCGTTTTCGACTATTTCCCCTGATAAGATCTCGTCACTCATTTAGACTCCATTTTTCTGTACGGAAAGTTAGAAGTTATAATACCATATTCAGGCGGTTTCAGCTAGAGATAATATCAGGATTCAGGAAGCTGAAAGGCCCGGATACGGGCGTAAGACAGAAAGATAAAGATAAGGTCGTCCGCATGCTTCGGGAGGGACACCGGAAGCGGCACGCCTCTACCTTGCTGTTCTACACATTTTTTTTGAAAACTATAGAAAAATGCAATGAATATGCAGGTGTGGCTGATCCGCCGCAGGCTCTGGAGTGCGCAGATCTCGTCTGCGTTTATAAATGTGCGGTTCTGCCATGCCACGCCGTAGTTACGCTTGCGGGACTAAGAAAGGGATGGCATCACCGACCAATTGACCTGTTCGACAGGTGAGGTCACTTGCCCTACAGGGGCGGAGCCGTTCAATACAAGCGCGATTCCGGATCTGGCCGGATACATTGAACTTGTGTAGAACAGCAAAACACCCCTCCCCGGCTGAAGCCGGGGCAATTCGGCGGATCCGGACGTTTTCAACGCATTTTTCAGTCTTAACGACTGAGTCTGTAGGCTTCCATGAGAGTGTGGTATTTCACCAGCATGTTGGGCACTTCCCATGCGGGCATATCTTTGTTTTGCAAAAAGCCGAGATATTTTTCGGTCACCTGTCCGAAGTGGGCCTCATGACCGACCTTAAGCGCCGGAGGGATAACAACCTGCCAGCCTTTATCGGTTTTCCGGGGTGCAATACCGGGATATTCATCCTGAAGCCCGGCGATGGCATCGGTCAGAGCTTTTTCTATGGCAGCCGGATCGGCACCTTCGCGGGGTTCCACATACAAAGCTGTTTTATAATCCTGTTCGGCGCCCTGACGGATGATAAGAGAACTCCTGGTACCGCGCATCATCGAGTAATGGGTATCCTTGGCGTCTTCCGGTGCTTTAACATTCCAGATAACAGACGACCTGGCATAAACACCTTTGAGGCTGTATGTGAAGGCGCCGTTGGCATTGACCATGAGCTTGCCGTTTTCAACTTTATTCTTAAGGGAATCAGGCCACTGTTTCAATCCTGTGGACTCTTCAAACTGGGCGGGGGTAATGGATGTATCCCATGTCCGAGCCTTGACAACGTTTACATCGGCGGGGGAGAGTGTGACACGGGGAAAGACTTCCCACTGAATCAGGTCCACCAGATGAGTGTTGACATCCACTATAGCCTCACCCTGTATATCGGTGTCATAATACCAAGCTGGACGACGCAGGGGTTTGCCTGCCACCATTTTACAGAAATGATGGACACTTTCCTTTGTAACGGCAGGATCTTCCGGGCTTCCTTTGTCCTGTTGACCGTAAATTCCGGGTATCTGAGAAAGTTCACGCTGAAGTGCGGTGGAAACCTCGTAGCGTTCTGTCATGATATCATAGAGCACAACTCCTTTCTCTTTGGCAATCGCAAAAGCCTTTTTCAGTTTTTCATAGCCTTCGGGGTTGATCACCATGGGTTTGTCGGAAAGCACATTATAGCCAGCTTCGACGCACCTGAGGATATAATCGATTTTACGCGCATTGTTCCCGGCCAGAACAACAACGTTACCTTTCTTTTCGGAAACAGCCTTCTCGAGAAAATCATCTCCCCTGTAAACAACATTATTCCAGTCAGTCGGATTGTCAGCACGTTCATTGAAGCTGTTGATACGCTCCATATGCATGGCCAGGTCATCCCCGTCAGGGGCATAGATATGAACCGTCTTATCGACATCCGGATACATGCGTTTCTGAACCAGAGCGGCATGAAAATGACCAGGATCAATGGTTATCAATTTTATTTTTACTCTGTCGCCGCCATCACAGGGCTTATCGGTTTCAGTTGTCTGCTCATCACAGCCGCATATCATCACTGCCGCAGCGCCGGCACAAGCCATCATCACTTTATTCATAGTGTCTCCTGTATTCGAATTACATCAGTTACTGTTTTTTAAATTCTGTCGCAAAAACCGGGGTGAGGCCAGACAGCATCCGTTTTCCGGGTTACGGGTGAAATCCACATTGGTTGTTATTCTCTCAATTTCTGTCGCGGAAAACAAGCAAGTTAAGTGGCTGTTTTCCTTAAACTCATAATCGGCAAACAGGCTGAAAGCAGCTTCGAAAAACATACAGGTTAAGCCACCGCACAGTCGCAGATATACCGAGCAACTCGGAATATCAGCCTCCGGCAAGGTTAACTGTAAGTCGTCCGAGAATATTGGCTTCGGTGACAATACCTATCACCCCGGCATCGCGGTTGCGCACAAAGGCCATAGGCTGCTTGTTCCGGCGCATAAGCGGTAGCAGATCATCGGCCCGGATATCAAAAGAAACAAAGAAAGGAGGCTGCATATAAGCGCTGGCGAATGTGGTTTCCGGATTCGGCATAAACGAGAGAACATCCAGACCATGCAATACGCCGACGCATTGTTTTCCGTCAGTGCTGAAAACAGGCAATCGCACATGTCCGGATTTGCGTATCACATCATAGCACTTTTTCAGGCGGATGTTTTCGGAAACCTTACTAACTTTTTCCAGGGGCGTCATGATTTCGGCAGCTGTAAAAGACTGAAGAGCCAGCACGCGTTTTATCATAATTCTTTCTACAGGATTGATTTTAGCGCCGCTTTCTCTATCCGTCACCATATCGTGCAGAAATTCACGGGTAATCATCAGTCTGGAATCTCCCGGCTGGCATTTCCTGGGTATTATCCACTGAGTGATAAAGAGGACCAGTACAGTAATCGGGCGAAGGACAATATCAAAAACATGGAAAATCTGCACAAGAGGCAGAGTGCGGCGCAGAGGACGCGATTCGAAAACCAGTTTGGGAATATATTCACAGAAAATGAGAACAATCACAGCCATGAAAACCGCCCAGCTACTCTGGAGAGCGCTGTTTCCCGCGAACAGCTCTTTAGCCAGAGCAGCGGAAAGGGTGGAAAGCAGAACATTGAACAGATTATTTCCCACAAGGATAGAACCGAGAAACTGATGTGCATTCTGCAGATAATTTTCAAGAAGCATAGCCGCCCTGATTCCATCTTCGCGTACATAATGCACAAGACGGGCACGGTTGACAGAAAGCACACCGATTTCCAGCCCCGAAAAGAAAGCGGAACCGATGAATCCGATCAGGATGCCGATTATGTGAAGAGGCATATACATCAGGATGCTCCGGCTCCCGTTTCTTCAGCCTTGATTTCTTCATCAGCTGCTTCCAGCAGGTCCTCCAGATCGTCATCCTCCGGACGTTCAACTATCTCGAGCTGCACAAGTTCAATACGGTTGTTACGAACTCTACGGACCAGTGCGCGGCACCCCTGGGCTTCGACAACCTCACCGGCATGAGGCATGCGTTCCGCGTGAAAAAGTATCCAGCCGGATATACGGTCGGCATCATCGGCATCCAGTTCAAGTTCCAGCTGATGGTTTATCTCATCCAGGTTCACACTTCCGTTGACCAGCCAGAGATCATCCCCCAGTTTACGCATATCGGCATTGGATTCATGGTTTGTCGGATGAACAGGTTTGCTGATGATCTCCAGGATATCGCTGCGGGTAATCAGACCGGCTGTTCCACCGAATTCATCCAGCACACAGGCGATACGACAGTTTTCCCTCTGCAATGTCACGAGGATACTGTCAAGCGGCGCACTTTCCGGCACAAAAACTGCGGGAAAAGTCAGACGTTCCAGATCCGGTTCAGGTTCGAGCAGCAGCTTTACCACATTCACAAAACCTATGATGGTATCCGGGGTACGTTCAAAGACAGGAACTTTACGGAAACATGCTCTGCGTATCATCTCAAGCTGCTCTTCCAGCGGCTCCTCGGCATCGATTCCCACCATATCAACACGAGGTGTCATAACGTCACTCGCTTTGAGGTCGCAGATACGCATAATCCCGTCCACCATCTGGGCCTCCTCTTCATCCAGAGACCCCTGCTCCTCTCCCACCTCGACCACGGATAAGAGTTCCTCATCGTTCAATGCTTCGCGTTCACGCCTCAGCATTTTTCTGAAAGGGAATGCTCCTTTTATCATGAGGCTGCTGAAGGGAGAGAACAGAAGAAACCAGAAAAAAATAAACCGACACGAAAACGGAACAAGTTCCTCGGCATAATGAAGGCCGATGCGTTTAGGAGCAACCTCACAGAACAGCAGCAGTATAATCGTTATAATTATGATATTCAGGATTTCGCTGTAATTCGGCACGAAGAAATCCATTATCAGATAACCTATACTCGCGATGGCGAAATTGATCAGAGTATTGCCGATGAGCAGAGTGGAAAGAGTTTTATCGGGAGCATCAAGATATCTGGTCAGGCGTGCACCCACTACGGGATTACTGTTGCTGATGCGTTGCACCTGAACAGGAGAGAGAGAAAAAAGAACAGTTTCGCTTCCGGAAAACAGTGCCGAAAAGACAATCAACACCAGCAGAACCGAAAAATATATCAATGGCAGGAATATACTCATGGTTTGGCAATGTCATTCACCAGCAACTTGGTTCTATGCCCGCTTCCCAGCGTTTCAATCTCCATATGACTGATCATCCAGCGTTTATCCTCATATTCCCTGATTTTCTGAACCCACATTCTGCGAACGGGATTTCCCTGAGGATCAAGCTGTTCGGTCTGCATCACGCACTTAAGCCTTTTATCAATCCATATACGCACAGCGGAACAGCCCGGAACGGACTCGGGCGAAGCCGCGATGAGAATATAGCAGTTACGTCCGGTTCTGCATTTTCCTGAGGGTTTATCGTCAAAACGCACGTCCTCCCACCACAGAAAATCAAGAGAGATATCCATCCAGGTCATATCGGTTCCGCGAATACGTCCGGCGAAGGAAACTGATTCAGATGAAGAGGTTTCAAGACCCTTGTAAACTTTGATTTCAGCCGGTCCATCCAGGGGACGCGTTAAAACAGCACGCTCGACAACAGATGTGCCTTCCGGAGACAGCAGAAGGCACTCTGCCGAAGGCGGATTCTTTCCCCAGTCAGTCATAAGCTGAAATGGATGGCGGGCAAGTTCAATACCTCGCTGCTTGCGTACAATCAGAGATCCTTTAAGAACCAAAGGCTCCAGCGGTATCATCCGGGTGCCGGACTCCAGAAGCTCCCGGGCGGTCACTTTCTCCTCTTCAGCCGCTTCCGCAGACTCAGGTTTCGAGCTGTCCTGAGAACGGACAAATGCAGCGCAAAGGCTAAAAAATATTATTTTTGAAAAAATTCCTGCTTTCAATGTTACCTCAATGCATCACAAATTAAAGTGAAGCAATTTGTTAAAATCATTTTCTTCAATTCCCCGCAGAGGCACAGAGCCGTGAGAGCGAACATCGTGCTCTGTCACAGCGTAGCCCCGCTTGCAGGCGGAGACGGGATGAACCGTTTTGCCATTTCACAGTGCACACTACGTGTCTCCGTGGTTCTTTTTTACAAAGGTATATATAGCAAAATTGCGGATTGAGGCACAGCGAAAAAGAACTGCACCCCGGGGAAAGTAACTGCGGATGACACGAATAAATGCGGATATTAAACCAAAGCTGCCCCGCTGAGCGGGACCGCAACCGAAGTGAGATTATGTGATATGCAAATGGTTTTTCATGTATTGAACAGTTGGGTGATATGCACCGCTGGTTTAGTCAACAACGCTATGCGTTGCATAGGAATAAAGAGAAAAAGGAATCCATCTGATTTTTCGTGTTTTTCGTGTTTTTCGTGGTTAAAACTGCGAAGGTAACTACTGTTTTAAATGCTGCTTTAGTTGCTTTCAATCAACAACTTATGCAAATGGTCTCCTGAGTTTCTTGTTTTTTGCGACAGGAGTTGATTTTATAGCGACTAATGCATTTTTACTGTAAGGCGGGGTCCGTGACCCCGCCGTGCACCGATTCGCAGATGCACGCCTTTTGTCCTGCCCGTATGACAGAGCTTTGCAGTTTGAACATTGAATTGCTATAATTGCGGACATGAAAGAATACAGCATCTGGATTGCAGGAGGCATTTTATCCTATATACTCGGGTCAATTCCTTTCGGTTTTTTAATTGCTAAACTGAAAGGTGTGGATATACGTACACTTGGCAGCGGTAACATAGGTGCAACAAATGTTTTCCGTTCTGTCGGCAGAACACCGGGTATGATAACCTTTGCTATGGATGTGGGCAAGGGATTGGCTGCTGTACTTCTGATACCGCTTGCCGTATCAGAATTGACAGGCGTTGCACTGGGTGGCAAGGGCCTTCCCCTGTTTTGCGGGGCCATGGTGATTGCAGGTCATAACTGGACCTGCTTTCTGAAATTTAAGGGCGGTAAAGGCATTGCAACCAGTGCCGGAATGTTAATAGGGCTTGCGCCGGTTTGTGTGGGTATCGCTTTTGCCGGTTGGCTGGCCGTTTTTCTTGCTTTTCGTTATGTTTCGGTGGCATCCATCACGGCTTGTGTTTTGCTTGCGATAGCGGTCTGGCCTTTTCACATGAATCAGGAGGGTATATGGTTTCCCCTGATCCTGGATTTTCTGGCGCTTCTCGGAGTCTGGAAGCATCGAGCGAATATTGCCAGACTTAAGGCCGGAACGGAATCGCGTTTTAGTTTCTACAAAACAAAAAGCTGATATATCATTCAGGAAATAACAGATGAAAATTTCGATTATAGGTGATGGTGGCTGGGGAACAGCCATTGGTATTCTGCTGAATTCGTATGGGCATGATATTACGATGTGGTGTCCTTTTGAAGAAAACAGGAATGAGATTGCGGAGCATAGAGAGAATATCCGTTTTCTGCCTGGAATAAAACTGCCGGAAAATATACGCTGGCTGACAGATCCGGCTGAGGCTGTTGACGGTGCGGAGGGGGTTGTTCTGGCCTCGCCATCGAAGTTTCTGCCCGGGGTTTGTGAAACTTTTTCAGGTCTGATTCCCCGGGACCAGTTTGTTGTGAGCCTGACAAAAGGTATTTGCGGAAAAACCCATAAGCGTATGAGTGAAAGGGCGAAGGAAATTCTGGGTGTTCACAATATTGCGGTTCTTTCAGGTCCCAGTCATGCGGAGGAGGTGGCGAGGGGCATTCCCACTGCTGTAACAGCAGCGTCTGTCAGCGATGTAATCGCGAAAAGAACACAGGAGCTTTTTACCGGTCCTCTGTTTCGTGTGTACACGTCCAACGACCCATTGGGAGTGGAATTGGGAGGCGCGGTAAAGAATGTGATTGCTATTGCTGTCGGGGCTGCGGACGGACTAGGCTTCGGTGATAATACGCGTGCCGCACTGATTACCCGGGGGCTTGCGGAAGTGACAAGATTCGGAGTTGCGATGGGGGCCTGTCCTGAAACTTTTGCTGGTCTGAGTGGAGTAGGGGATCTTATTGTCACGTGTACCAGTCGGCACAGCCGTAATCATACTGTCGGTGAGCGTCTGGGGAGAGGTGAAACAATAGATGATATCCTGGGCAGCATGAAGATGGTGGCTGAGGGAGTCTGGAATTCCAGGGTTATCCATTCGCTCGGAGTTGAAAAAGGCGTGCAGATGCCTATAACAGATCAGGTTTACAGTCTCTGCTATCTTAGATCATCAGCTTCAGAAGCGGTACGGTTGCTGATGGACCGGGATGTGAAACCGGAATATTGAAGATCGGAAAAAATCTCATTTGATTCCGAAAGCCCGGTCGGTGAAAGAGATATATTGTTCCCAGTCAAAGGTATCGATGCCGTGGGCACCGGGACGGCAATGATAGGCAAGATGGGAACTGATTGTAGGTTTGTTCAGAGCGGGCTGTTTTTCCAACGGCAGCCCCGGTAAACCCAGAATCTCTTTCCGCCGTTGCGGCCACTGTTCGGGGGATGTCAGTTTTTCTCCGCTTGCGAATGTCAGAGGATCTGGCAGAGTGTAAGATCCGACCTTTGATTCGTCATAATTGGGCGGACGTGCACCGGCGTTATCCGTTATCAGAGAAGTGGCGATCAGAAGAAGAGAAGATGCAAAAGTAATCCGTTTCATAATCGCAAAATAGCATAACCCCTTATATAAGCTCAAGGATTTAAATTAATATCGTTGCATGTACACTGAAACAAGAGATCTCATCCTTGTTTGCGGTAGTCCCGCATGGTGCATCCGAATTTGCGGCGGAAGATAACCCCGAGGTAGCTCTCGGATTCAAAGCCGCATTCGGCGGTGATTTCACCGATGGATTTATCGCTCTCTTTGAGCAGGGTGCATACATGTTCCAGGCGCACCTTGCGGATTTCTTCCAGAATCGTATGGCCGAGCTTGTTACGGAAACGCAGTTCCAGCAGGCGACGGGAGGCACATGCGTGTTCCGCAATTTCCGGAATGTTGATTGTATTGCAGGCGTTTGCCTTGATGTAATCGAGTGCTTTTTTCAATACAGGATCAGCGAAGTCGAATGAGGCGGTGGATTTGCGTGAAACCACATGTGAGGGACCGTAGCGGAATGTCTTGCGTTCTGTAAAACCTTCACGCATCATGCGGTCAAGATAGGCGGCGACATCATAACCGGCCCGCTCAGCATCAAGAAGGATACTGGACATAGGCGGGTTTTCATTTTCACACAGGTCTTTGTCGTTGTCCACTCCCAGCACGGCGATTTCAGACGGAACATTGATGCCAGCCCAGTTGCAGGCGTCAATCACCTGGCGGGCGCGATTGTCCATCGCAGCCAGCAGCGCAACCGGTTTGGACAGATCAGTCAGCCATCCGCATAACCGGTCGCGTTCAACACCGGCATCTTCATCTTCGTTTGCAAGTGCGCCGTAGCGGCGACAGGAGTAACCGGCTTTCTCAATGGCCGCCACAAATGTATCACCGCGTTTCAACGACCAGTCTATTCCGTGAATTTCGCCCACATAGGCAAAATTCTTAAACCCGTTTTTCAGAAAATATGCGGCGGCCATATTTCCAATTGCCTGAGTATCACTGCGGAGGACGCTGTAATTGTTGTTGGGAGGGAATTCCGAGAGAAATAACCCGTTGGGATCTTCAACAAGTACAGCGGGAACAGAGGTTCTCATTATAATGCTGTCAAGTTCCGGTGATCCCGGCCGGATGATTATTCCCGTGCAGCCCCATTTTTTCATGTTTGTGAGTTTCTGTTCCCCGTCACGCCCCTCGAGTATGTGTAGCCCCCAGGGACCGTGCTGATGCACATAACGCAGAATACCGCGACGTATATCGCGGCAGATCTTCACCGAGGAAGGTAGCAGAACAGCTACCTGGGGTGCTCTGGAATGTTTTCTGTGTGGCATTTCGTTTATGCTCAGGCGCAAGCTGCAATTTTTTTCAGCAGGAAAATAACAGCTTTTGCCGTGTGATCCTTATGGTTTTATGTCGCCGTGGCGGTTCAGCAGAAACACGGTGAAATCAGTAGCTGACAGCCCGGATGTCTTCCGGGCATCTGCTGCCGATGACCGCAACTTAACCGGGATGCAATGCGGTAGCCGTTCCTGTATGCGGGATTCAATAAACTCACGATTATGCAAATCTCACAAACTGGGGCGCATCTGCGATTATGTTGCGCGCAACATAATCGCAGATGCGCCCGGGCACGGAGACACAGAAAAAAATTCTCTGTTCCTCAGTGTTCTCTGTGGTTAAGCAAAATTTGGTTCCAACTACGCTTGATTGAACTGTATCTACTCTATAATATCGCATTAAGTTACAAAAAACAAGACATTCAGTGCCATTTTTATTTAATGCAACGCGGATATGAATTGTCTCTTTTTTTGTTGCAGAATGTCATCGGATAGTAGATATTTCTGCCCTTTCGGAGGTCACAAATGATAATAAATATTAAAAAATCGGTGAAGTTGGTTTTATCTTGTTTTACGTCGGTCTGTTTGCTGTTTGCCTGTATGCAGGTGCGGGCGGATGATTATTACGTGGACGCTGTAAAAGGAAACGACGGATATGCGGGCACTTCGGCTGACAGCGCCTGGAAGACTCTTAATCATGTCAATTCGGCAGCAATCAAGCCGGGCGACCGTGTGCTTTTCAGAAGAGGACAGATTTGGCGCGGCACCTTGAAAATTGTATCGGGTGAAATTAACAATCCCGTTGTTTACTCTTCGTTCGGACCGGACAGTCTGCCTAAACCCAGGATTATTGGCAGTGTCGACCTGAGCAGCCCGGATGTCTGGCTGCCAGCGGGGGAGAACCTCTGGAAAACCATACCGGACAGAGCTGAAGTCAGCAGCAGTTCCGCTGACTTTGCCCGCAGGGATTGGAACATCTACTGTGCGCGGCAGGCTGAGGTAAAACTCGAAATCGACAGCAGTGAGGATGGGAAAAAACTGTTTCGACTAACATGTTTAAAAAGCGGATCCCGTCCAACTGATATTCAGCTGAATAACCGACCCTTTAAGATTGAGATAGACGGATCGTATGTTTACCGATTCCGGGCCCGTGCGACGATTCCTTTTACTGTCGGAAATATCCGGCTGTTGAAATCCAGCTCCCCATGGACTTGCTATGGATCCGTCGGCGGGACTCTGCGGTTTGACAAGGAGTGGAAGGAATTTGAACTGCTGTGCGAATCGGATACTGATGCGGAGGACGGGCGTCTGTCAATGTTTCTCGGCAAGGATATTCCTGCAGACTGTGTGTTTGAAATAGTTCCGCTCGGTGCTTTTGAAGCAGCAGTCAGCACTCTCGGACTCAAGGCGGATGTAGGAAACATTATTCTGGCGAAAAACAGCAAGGCGGATAAAACCGCGGCTTTCAAGCGCTGGAACCTTGAATCGTTGAAAAGGCAGGGTGATTTTTACAGCGATCCGCTCAGCCCTTCAGCTGGCTCGCGCACGCTGTATTTTTATTCCGAAAAGAATCCTGCAGAGGTTTACGGATTTATTGAAGCTGCTTTAAAAATACCGACTGCTTCTATGGCCGGCAGGAAATGGTTTGTGATAGATGGACTCGCTTTCGGATATACGGCTGCACACGGGATTAACGGTGCCGGTGTCAGAAATTCAATCATAAAAAACTGTGATTTTTTCTGGATAGGCGGCGGGCATCTCTATACACGCAACAATAATCCGACCCGCTATGGGAACGGGATCGAGTTCTGGTGCGCTGCCGAAAATAACCTGGTTGAAAACTGCCGCTTCTGGCAGATATATGATACGGCAATGACCAACCAGGGACCGGATAAATGTCGTATCCGTAATATGATTTGGCGGAATAATGTCATTTATCTCTGTGAGCAGGCCTATGAAATCTGGCTGACTCATAAGGAGTCAGAGGTTGAAAGTCTCTTGTACGAAGGCAACCGCAGCTATGACTGCGGTTTCGGCTGGGGCCATGTGCAGCGTCCCAATAAAAACGGTACTCATATTCTGGCCTACCGGCTTGAATCCGGAAAGGTCAATATCACCTACAGGAACAATGTTTTCTACAATGCCGCAAATGCGCTGATATGGTATTTCAATCCCCGCTTAGATGAAATGAACTGCAATAATAACATATACTGGCAGGATGGCGCTGAACCGGAAAAACAGAATCTGTTTATGTGGAAGGGCTGGGAAAAGCCCAGTGCGTCTTTTGAAGAGTATAAGGCGCAAACAGGCAATGATTCTGACTCGCGTTTTGAGCAAGTCGAGCGTATAGAATATTTTGACTATTAAATAAAGCTGCTTTCAGAAGCCTGTTTATAACTTCAGACATACTATAAGACAGGCGGCTGAGAGCAGCTTTAATTTTAGTCGCTATTCAATCAACTTCTGCAATAAAAACAAGAAACTCAGGAGACCATTTGCATAAGTTGTTGATCGAAAGCAACTAAAGCAGCATTTAAAACAGTAGTTGCCTTCGCAGTTTTAACCACGAAAAACACGAAAAACACGAAAAATCAGATGGATTCCTTTTTCTCTTTATTCCTATGCAACGCGTAGCGTTGTTGACTAAACCAGCGGTGCATATCACCCAACTGTTCAATACATGAAAAACCATTTGCATATAACAGAGGCTCAGTTTGGTTCCCTGCCTGTCGGCAGACAGGCGGCTCCGCTGGTTTAGATGTCTTTGGCTTAAAAATAAGTGTAAGCATGCAAACTAGTAAAAAAAGATTATAAAAAATATATCAAAGGTATTAAATATTCATTGACTTATCAGTTGTTTCGTTTTATGATCCTTATCATATGAGAGGGTAGGAGTGAATATGCGGTTTACAGTGCTTTTTTTTGTTTTTTTTTGGTTGAATTTAAGCATTAACGCATATGGATGGAATAATCAGTGCTGGCTTGGGAACGGTGATCGTGTGCATCCCTGGAGTCGTTCGGATACCGCTGATTATCTGCGGCTGGGTGTGTTTAAGGACGGGGTTTATTGTCTTTCTTCAGCTGATATTGCAGCGGCATCCGGTGAAACGGAAAGCAATGTCGTTAGCCGTCTCTCTTCAGGTGGTTTTGCTCTGACATGCGGTAATGATCCCGTTTCCTGGACGACGGACGGGACAAATCTATTTTTTTACGGGCAGTCAACAGATGAGTTCTATGCGCCGGAGAACGTTTATTTTCTGCGTCCTGCAAGCGGAGTTGTAATGACCTCCCGATCAGCCGCGCCTGAGCCGCAATGCGCTACAAACAGGTGGTTCATGCAAAGCGGGCTGCATCGTGCCGATTTTCTCGATGTGACCGCATACTTTGACCGGAGATCATCAGACGCTTCGATTATCATGGAGAAGAATTTCGGTATGTCTCTGGGTGACAGTATGTGCAACCGTATGTCCTGTGAATTTGATGCAGATGTTCCCGGGTATTTCGCATCGGCATCGACAAACATCGTTTTGAGTGTGTCTGCTGTATCTTATGGGGATTATGGTGACGCATACGATATCCATTGTTTTGAAGTTTTTGTTGAAGGCACATCCTGTGGATCCTGCACCTGGAGCGGAGAGCAAAGTGTTGTATATAACACTCAGGCGGCTCCCGCTTCTGTTACCGCTAATCAGTTATCTCTGCGTGTGACAAACCCCACGCCTTCGGAACATATACTGCTTCTGGATGTCGAATTAACCTATCCCCGTCTGTATGAGGTTAACTCGGAGCCGCTTCTGTGTTTCGGCGGAACAGCGTCTAATATCTGTGTTACAGGATTGTCAACCGATGCTGTGGTAAAGGTCTGGGATATTACCGATCCGCAGAATGCCGTTGTTTTAGATAGCGTGGTGTCTTCTGACACTGACGGCTGGAGAACTGTTTTTCAATGCGGTGACGAATCAAACCGGTATGCTGTTTTTGAAAAAGCTGACTGTTCTGAGCCTTCTGTAACCGGTTTCAGCGATATTAACTGGTATGCCGACGGAGCGATCCCCTCCCTTGTGATTATAACTCCTCCCCGACGTTGGGTCAGCGGCTTTGAAGAGGCTCTTGAACCTCTGGTTCTGCTACGCCGTGCTCAGGGTCTCAGTGTGCGCGTTGTTGATGCCGAAGAAATTTATAATGAATTTTCCCATGGACTTGTAACACCGCATGCTTTTCAGGATTTTGTAAATGCCGGTGTGAACAGCGGATCGCGCAAACTGCGTTATTTGCTTTTTGCCGGTTATGCGTCAACGGATTATCAGCTTGAGGTCTTTTATCCTGATACTGTATTTAAAAACGGCAAAAAAGGGTTTCCGGCGCTTTTCCCTCTGTTGCAGCATTATCAGTTTGAGGCACTTGATATTTTAAACGGGCAGTATGCTCAGTTGCTGCTGCCATGCGATATGATGCTTGGTGATGCGGATCGCGGCGGTGTGCCCGATGTGGCCGTGGGACGTTTTCTTGCCACTGATGCGGCTGAACTTTCCAATATGGTTGCCAAAACGCTGACTCATGATTTGAAAAATTCTTGGAATCGGGCCGTTCTTGTGTCCGGTCTGGGCGGTGAAGAGTACGCATATTATAATTTCTCGGGTTTTGTCAGTGATTTTTCCTGTGAGCTTGCTTCGGCCGGGTGGAATACCAATTTATACTCATGCTCGATTGCATCGGGATTCAGCGGGTTTTGGAAAAATGATTATGCTGTTGATGTGTGGGATGAGTTTATGGCAGGACGCGATTTCTTTTATTACTTGGGACATTCCTCCGATACTGTAATGGGTCATTCGGAAAGTTCAGGCGGTTTTCTTCTGAAAAGCGTCGATCTGCAGTATGCGGAGTGGGATTATGCGCCTTTTGCTTTCTGCATGGGTTGCCGCATGGGACGCTATACATCTCTTGATGTGGTGAACCTTACCAGCTGTCTTATGGAGACCGCTGTAAAAAATCCTTCCTCCGCTTTTTCCGCTGTGATAACATCATCCGGTTATGTGTATCCCGGCGAAGCGCAGGCCTTGACAGAGCTGTTTTCAGATGAGGTCAACCTCTACGGAGCACAACGTCTCGGAGACGCGTGGTGTGCGGCACTTGAACAGACCGGCGCGGATGATTTGGCTCACATTGAACATGTCGTTCTGCTGGGAGATCCATCCATGCCCCTTTATAAACCATATTATCCGACAGTATTTAAACTGCACTGATAAAACCTGAGGCAAACAATTGCGCTATGCTTGGTGCATGATTTCTGAAATGCGTGAGTTGCGGTGATGCTTTGCCTGTAGTAGTTGCTTTGTGAGCGACACATATTCGTTTGTTTTTTGTGGCACCGTTACTATGAATGAAACAACCTACACACAATCAGAAAATATCGCCTTGCGCACTATGGCGGGTGAATATTACCTTATAGTGCTGGATGCCGGTGAATCGAAGATGTTCAATCTGAACGGCTTGGGATTATGGTTCTGGCGGCAGCTGGAAAAGTCGGTCACAAAAGCGCAGCTTCTCAAAAACATGCTGGCGGAATACGATGTGGATTCCGGAACCGCTGCCGCTGAGATCGATCGTTTCCTTGCATATCTCCAAGAACGCGAACTGATAAAAAATCTGTGATTTTCGTGGTTGCCCCGGGTTCTGCCGCCGATATTCAAGCCCTGATGTTGATTGTCTCCGGAACATAAAAAGGGTAGAATAAGCTTTCGTTGATTTAAATAAAAAGATGGAGATTCGTTATGGCGGGAATATTTAAAGCCTATGATATAAGAGGTATTTACGGTGAGCAGTTGACTGAAGATCTGGCCTACAGGATCGGTCGTGCGTATATAACTTTGACTGACGCAGAAAGGGTTGTTATCGGCAGGGATATAAGGCCGCATTCCGAACCTCTTTTTAAAGCGCTTGCGAAAGGAATCTGTGAGCAGGGGGCTGATGTGATAGATATAGGCCATGCTTCAACGCCTATGTTGTATTATGCCAACGGCTTTCTGGGTGTTGACGGTTCCGTGATGATTACTGCTTCGCATAATCCCGCTCCCTGGAACGGATTCAAGTTGTGCCGGGCCAATGCCGAACCTGTCAGTGGCGATACGGGAATCATGGATATACAGAGAATTGTGGAAGATGGCTCTTTTGCTCCCGCATCTGAAAAGCAGGGAACTGTTTCGCAGTATGATATCCTGCCGGAGTACAAAAAGCATGTGCGGGAATTTGCGGATATTGCCGCTCCGATTAACATTGCTATTGATTTTGCCAATGGAATGGGTATCTGGGAGAATAAAACTTTAGAGGGGGTGAAAAATATATCATGGGATCCTCTGTTCGGTGATCCCGATGGATCGTTTCCTAATCATGAGGCTAATCCGCTGAATATCGAAACCCTGGAAGACTTGCAGAAAAAGGTGCGCAAGGGGGATTACGCTTTCGGCGTGGCTTATGACGGTGATGCCGATCGTGCCGGATTTGTTGATGAAAAGGGTGATGTCATTCCCATGGATTTTGTTACGGCCCTGATTGCTCAGGATGTTCTCTCTGCGCAGAAAGGAACTGTGTTCTATGACCTGAGAAGCAGCCGGGTGGTGAAAGAAACTATCGAGGCTGCGGGGGGCAGAGCTATGATGAGCCGTGTGGGGCATGCCTTTATCAAAAAACAGATGCGTGAAAACAACGCATTGTTTGCCGGTGAGCTGAGCGGTCACTATTACTTCAAGGAGAATTTTACAGCTGAAAGTTCTGCTATGGCGATACTCTCAATGGCCAATATTGTCAGTAAATCCGGCAAATCGCTTTCGGAACTCATCGCCCCGCTGCGTAAATATTTCCAGAGCGGTGAGATCAACACCAGGGTTGATGGTGATCCCCGGGCCGTCTTGAGCAGACTGAAAGAGATGTTCAGTAGTGGAAAGGGATACGTTTTTGAGCTGGATGGAGTTAGTGTCGAGTTTAATGACTGGTGGTTCAATGTGCGCTGTTCCAATACCGAACCTCTGGTACGCCTCAATCTGGAGGCGGATACCGAAGAGATGATGCTCGAAAAACGGGATGAAATTCTGGCGGTTGTTCGCGGATGAGCCACAGTCAGGATAGTTCGCAAGTGCGTAAATTTGCGAATGTGCGAGTTGAATCAGCAGTACTTTGCGTACCGAATTTGCAGAGTCTGCCTGAACTAAGACTGCGGTACCGCGGAATTTGAGTTTGTAAGGCAGCCGCTCCGTTGCAACAGCCTTTCGGTGAACGGTAATGCGCTGCCAGCTGGCCGTTATTCGGGAATTGAATATCGTCTTGCCTCTGGGGTTTGGCTTTGATCGCAGAGAACCTCAATGCCGTCAAAAAAATAAGAGGAGTTAAAATGATCAATGAGTCGATTTATAATGAGCTGATGCGGAAATACAGGGATCACTACGGTTTTGAGTCTGATGTGATTTCCTATGCGCCCGGACGCATTGAAGTGCTCGGCAACCATACGGATTATAACGAAGGATATGTTTTGTCCGCCGCTATTAACTTCGGGACATTTTTTGCCGCTCGTAAGGCGGAAGGTGTGCGCTGCCGTCTGGTCGCAGGCGATCTGATGAAAGAGGTGGCTTTTGACGTCGGAACAATTGAAGCATCCTCAGAGGATACATGGCAGAATTATGTCAAAGGTACACTTGCCGGGCTTATGCAGCACGGAGATGCAGATTGCGGATTTGACGGAATGTTTTTCGGCAATATTCCGCTGGGCAGCGGTTTGTCCAGTTCTGCCGCCCTCGAAATGAGTACAGGCCTGACTCTGGGAAAACTTTACGGGATTTCTGTTGATCCCGTGACTCTGGCCCGGATAGGTCAAAAGGCGGAACACGACTATGCTGGCTGCAACTGCGGACTGCTGGATCAGATATCAAGTCTGGCGGGAGAAAGCGGCAAGCTGGTCAAAACCGATTTCAGAAGTGTTGACTATGAAAGCGTTACAATAGGCGATGATGTCTGTTTTCTTATGTGTAACACTCTTTCCAGACATGAACTGTCTGATGGTGCGTACAACAGGTTGCGGCAAGCGTGTGAGCAGTGCGCTGAGCATTTCCGCCGAAGGTTGAATCATCCGGTGTCCGCGCTCCGCGATGTATCCATGACCGAATGGGCAATCTATAAGCGTGGCCTGCCCGAAGATGTCGCTGACCGTGGAGCACATCCTATAGGCGAAAATGAACGCGTTCTGCGGGGAGCCGGGCTGCTGGAAAAAGGAGATGTCAAAGCATTCGGCGCTCTGATGTTTGATTCACATGAAAGTTCGCGGGTTCTCTTTGGAAACTCCTGCGAAGAGCTGGATTTTGCCGTTGCTCAAGCTAAAAGAATTCCCGGCGTACTGGGTGCACGGCTTTCAGGTGGCGGTTTCGGCGGTTCAGCTGTGATACTGGTGAATCCGCGTGATGCGGAAACGATTGCGGCAGCACTCGAAAGTGCATTTGATGCTGAGTACGGGCACCCCTGCGAAGTGAGCGTGATTACGCCATCTGAAGGCGCACACCTGGTTGCTGGCCTATAGTAGACTGAGCTTTGGTCGAGGGAATCGACAGATTCGGTTATACTGAATACGTGTTTGGAACCACGAAAATCACAAAAAAACCGCGGGCTTTGATAGCCGCGGTTTTTTTATTCTCTCATTCCAAATCCTGAATCAGACATCATCGCTGTCTGTTTCATCACTGGCGCTGAGAGATGATTCTTCCTCTTCATCTTCTTCCAGAAGAGGACGTTTTGGTTTGAAATTCTGCTGCTTCAGATTCCATGTCAGCCATTTGCTGAATGTATCTGTTGATGCGCGACGGCGTTCGATACCTGAACGAACCTGTGCACGCATCATTTCGGCTGAGAGCGCATCGCCCGGTTTACGGTCTTCCACATAAACCAGCACGGCTTCGGCAGCACTCACGGGTATAGGCTCTGAAATCTCGCCTTTCTTCAATTTCATTGCTCCGTACGCAATCGAAAAATTGTTTTTAAAGTTCTGGTCCCGGATTGTGTTCACACTGTAGGTGATGGATGTTGACACATTCATCGCCTTTGCTTTGGCAGTTTCGGTAAACGACTTGCCCTTTTCAAGAAGTTCACTTATGCCATCATTCAATTGTCCGGCATAATCATTGAAGGCATCGTTGCGTGCCTCTGCCAGAGCCTGCGGACGCAGTTTGTCCAGAACAGCTTCGAAATCGGGAGTATGTGCCTCTGACATTTTGAGTTGTTCCATAACATAAACACGGTCAGTGCCGGCAACAACACCGTAGCGTGTGTCTTCACGGTCGGGATTCAGCTCAAATGCAGTTGTTATGAAGTCTTCTTCGTTCTGTGCCCAGTAAAGCTTATCGGTTGCGCTGAAGAACGGTGATTCTTTTATTTTCACACCTTTCTCCTTGGCAGTGGAATCAAGAGAAACCGATTCTCCTCCGGCCAGAGCCCCGTAAATTGTGAATTTGAGATTGGTTTCGGCACAGAAAAGCGCTTCATCAATTTTCAGTTTTTTTTCAATCTCGCTTCTTACCTCGGCAAATGGAATTGTTTCAGTCGTGTTGTTGGTTGTCGAGTGCTCGTATTCCTCTATGTTGTCATCATAGAATTTGAGCATATCATCTTCAGTAATACTGACCGATGCCATGTAATTACTTGCCGGTATTTCTATGTAGCGGACTGCAATCCGGTCGGGCAGAGCGAAACTCTTTTTATTCTCCTCATAATATTTGAGGTAATCATCGCGGGTAAGATTCATTTCGGCATTTGCGAATTTGTTGCTTATTGTTACTGTGCGTACCGTGAACTGATCTGTCATGTCAGCCAGTTCGTTTTCCAGCTCCATAGGCGAAATCCAGCTGGCTGTCTGTACCAGAGATGCGATTTTTGAAAGAGACAGCTGGTGAGATACAAGTTGTTCGTAAAGTGCCGGTGTAAAACCCTGCTGTCTGACGATAGCGCGGTAACGGTTTATGTCAAATCCGTTGGGGCCTTGAAACGGTTGAGCTTCTCTCAGTGTGTTCTGAATTTCCCTGTTGCTGGCATTGAGCCCGTTTTCCTCAGCCAATTGTACGGCGGCAATCTGCTCCCAGGCCTGACGATCAACAGTGGCCGCAGATTTTTCCGTATCGCGATTAGGACCGAAGCCGCGAACAGCTCGTGTTACCATCCTGAAATCACTGAGAGTGACGGCATCTCCGTTGATTTTCCCGACACTCTGCCCTTCCTGCGGCGATTTCATACAAGAACCGGCGCCGACAAATGCCAATGCAATGAAAACAGCGAAAATTCCCCAGAGAATCCGATTGCGAATAAGGCGATTGAAATGATATATAAACACGGTTTTTACTCAGCTGTTACAAAGTTAATTGCGCAACTTCCTTCGACAAGAAAACCGGAGGCTTGCGCTTGCCGCCGGTTTTCTGAAAAGCTGCCTGGCCTGTCAACAATATTACAGGGCGGTGTCTTTCTGCTCTTCTTCCTCTTTTTTCTTGTCGGAATGCAGAACAGGAAGATCGGGAATTTCAAGATCCTCGTCTTTCTGAACTAGTTCGCCTGTTATAAGCGCTTTGCGCCCTTCAGCATAGGCAAATCTGTGACGTGCCATGCCGGTGGGGCTTATTACCAGCGTTGAGACAATGGTGCGTCCGCCGACAGGAGCCGTTTCTCTCCATATTTTGACGATTGCATTGGGAGACATTCCGTAAGTAACCGGTTCTTTCGTGCCGTTCGGCAGAATAATATCAAAATCACCGGATACAGATGTGAGCCGGCTGAAACTGCGGTTGGCTGAAGTCATGATGTTCACCGTGTTGGCAGCCTGCAGCAAAGGGATTGTGTAATGAGGACCTTCAATTCTGGACGACCCTGTTATAGTAGCGGCTTCAAAAAGCTCATTTTCATCCTCGAACGAAAGAGTGTACTCCGCGCGTCCGGTTAAATCTTTTACGTCAGCATTGGGTGTTTTTATGTTGAAGGTACTGTTTTTCAGGGTTTCGCGTAAAGTCGTTTTTACTGTTCCTGCAATCAGCTGTAGGGTTAAACTGTCACAGGTCAGGCGGTTTTTCTTTCTGCCTGTGACAGATGCCTCGGTGTTTTCACCCAGCTCAGCATTGTTTTCCGATGAAAAAATAAGAAAACACGAGCTGTTTGGTCCGGTGCGGAAAACACTTTCCAGCGGATAGGCCTTGTTGTGACGGGCAGGCTTGAATGTCCCGTCGTCAGGATTTTTCACTTCACACACACCATGAATGCTGACAACACGCACAAGATGTGCAAACTGTACATCCTGATCCAGCTGGGGAGCGATCTGCCCGTCCGGATTGTTATTGTTCTCGCCCTCGACCTCTTGGTCATCCTGCGCATTCACTGTCAGCAGCATGGCTGCGGCACACATACCCGATACCAGAAATCCTCTTCGAAATATCATGAAGATAGCTCCTTCACTTACACGTATCCTAAAACAATTGACCTTCCCGTCATTAAACCCTCTGATAATATAACATATGAGGTCTGGCGTCAATCGCGGCTTTTCAAAAAAGGTGCCTTACTGGTGACCGGATGCAAATCAGCTTTTTTGAGAATTAATGTTTAGTCAGGGATTATTCCGTTCCCGCTTCCGGTTCCGCCTTTTCCGCTTCCTTTTCCATCTTTTTACCGGCTTCATCAGCCATGTCAAAAAGGGAGCGCCCGGCACGTGGCTCATAGCCTTCGATAAGATCTTCCGTATCGGCTATAATCATTTCCCAGGCCGTGTCTCCGGTTTTTTCCGCTTTTAACTCTTCAAGAATAATTCCGGCTTCGTCTTTTTTGCCCTGCAATGTCAATGCCCGGGCAAATCCCATTACGGCGTGAGGATAGAGATAGCTGTCTTTTTTTGTTTCAACGAAATTTTTGAAAATGGCCAGCGCTTCATCTGTTTTTTCCACGGCTTCAAGAGAGTGCGCTTTTCCCAGAGTTACTATGTCTTCGAAGCCTTGAGGAACGCCTGCTTTTTCACAATCCCTGTATACTGCAAGAGCATCTTCGTATTTGGATGCGTCATAGTAGGCTTTCGCCAGACGAATTCTGGCGCTATTTCCCGCTTTGAATTTGCCGTATTTCGCAACAAGCTCTTCCAGTTCTTCCATGCCGCTGGCTTGAGTCAGTCCGATATTGGCTTCCGTAATTTTAGAAATACGAAACTGTCTGTAACCAAAGATACCGACAGCCAGAAGAATAACGGTAACAGCTGTGATCAGTGTTGTGAAACCTTTTTCCTTCCACCAGTCATAGAGAGGCAGCAGCTCCTCAGGAAGGTTTTCAGGAATAGGCTTGATTTTTCCGACATCTTTCTCGACGGCATTTTCTTTTTGTTTTTCACTCATGCTGTTTGCCCTGTAAAAAATTGATAAGGGGGGAATTATGCGGTATTTCAGCTTGTAAAATCAAGTATAAAACCTCTCCTGTGTACAGGGAAATATGGTTTTTCTTTCAGAACCCTTACACAATTTAAAGCAGATATCAGTTCTGCTGTAAAATCACTCCTGTTCCGGGTGATAATCAAGGTGCCTGGCGGCAATTACTTTGTTTAGTGTGGATATGATGCCTTTGTCCGATTATTACTTGAATTTCACGTTTTCCAGTTTGACAACAACCGGATTGGGCCAGTAGCAGTTGTTATAGATGCGCTGTGCCCGGACAACTGATATTGCAAGGCCTTCTTCGTCTTGTTTAAAACGTGATTCCGGGATCTTTTCCGGCTGGTATTCCACGACTCTGTCGTTCTGACCGAGCACTGAGATGCGTGTGCTGTCAGTGGATTTCAGGGACTTAAGCTTGTATTCCCGGCGTGCTCCGTGCTCCCACAGATCGTTGCCTTGCGGAATCAGCACATAAACTGTGCTTTCATTCTCTTTGCTGCGTGTGAACCATAGGTTCTGCTCTTTAATGACAGGGCAGGGACGGATATTATGGACGGCTTCGCGGTTTATAAACATCCATAAAGCCAGCTCACGGAAGATGCGACGCTGTTCAAAAGGAATTCTGCCGGATGGTTCCGGCCCCGTATTGATCAGCAGATTGCCCCCTTTTGCCCGAATGTCTATCAGCATTTCTATCAGCTTTGTCCCGGACTTGTAATCCTCATTGGTCGGCTTGAACTGCCACTGCGTTCCCAGCGTGAAGCAGGCCTCCCATGGGCCTGGTATGGGGGAGTTGGGTATATCCTGCTCCGGTGTCTTCATTTCCCCGCGTGTTACCAGGCATTCCGGTTGCAGTTCGTGAATATACTGACGTATGGGGGCATTGTCGAAGGCATCCAGAAACGCAATGTCTATTGCACCGTATTTTGTGAAAAGTTCTTTTATCTGCCGGCGGTTGTAAGCCAGAAGCTCCGGATTTGAAGATACATTTGAGTACTTGCTTTTACGGCGTATATCATGGCCCTGCTTGTGCAGGAAAAGAAAATCCTCAGGGGAGAAGTAAAAGCCGACTTTCAGGCCGTATTTGCGGCAGGCTTTGACATAGGGCTTGATAATGTCTTTTTCGTACGGTGTGTTTTTGATGCAGAATTCGGTTGATTTTGTCGGCCACAGACAGAAACCGCTGTGATGTTTTGTTGTGAGAACCATGTATTTGAATCCGGCAAGTTTTGCCAGTCTGGCCCACTCTTCGGGATTATACTTCGTGGGGTTGAAGTAACCCGGGAGTTCACTTATATAACGGTTAAGGTAGGCTTCAGAAGCCCCGACCATGCTGTGAGAGATGACACTTCCCAGTTCGGAATCCAGACTCCAGTGTATGAACAACCCCATTCCCCAGTCCATGAATTCTTCGCATCGGGCGGGATTGTTTTTCAGAGGATACTTTTCGTCGGCGTTCAGATCCGGGACATTGACAATTAAGCCCAGTAAAACAGAGGATACAATAAATCCGGTTTTAAGCATGGTTATTTCCGTTTTTGCTGCTTATGTTTTGCAGTCATTATAATGCGGATCGTTTTTTGCTAAGATGCTGATTTGAGGATTCAACCCGACATTCTTAGATTGTGATTGCGTTTATTGATGTCCGGAGCCTGTCGCTTCCGCCGGCAGCTTCAGTTCAGATGGAAGACTTCCTTAAGCTCTTTGGAAACAGGACTGTTGTCTGGGTTGGAAGGCATGATATCACTCATATATTTCCACCACTTCCGGCAGATTTCCGTGTCGGCGACATTGTTCCAGCGTTCTTCATCTTCGATTTCAACATAACCGAAGAGCTGATTGGTTTCGTTATCCAGAAAAATGGAGTAATTGTGCGCTCCCCGTTCTTTTAGTGCCGCTTCGAGTTCTGTCCATATCGCGTTGTGCCGTTTTATGTACTCTTCCTGTTTGCCGGGATTGACCTGCATTACAAACGCTTTGCGTATCATGGTTCTCCTGTAATGGTCGTGTTTACGTAATGAGTTCGAAAAAGTGTCAGCAGTGAATAATGCTCTCAAATCTCTGTCAGTATATACTGTAGAATTATATATAATCAACCGCAAAAGATAAAAAAACCGGTGTAATTTCAGTTTTTCGGCTTGCATTTGACCACCGTTTCATTTTATCCTGATTAACCCGCTAAGGAAAGGCTTTTTGAAATTATGAAGAAAAATATTCATCCTGAATACGAGGAAGCTACGATTACGTGTGCCTGCGGCAATGTAATTACTACGCGCTCAACAAAAAAAGAGATGCACGTCAACACGTGTTCAGCCTGCCATCCGTATTTCACCGGTCAGAAGACCATGCTTGATACAGAGGGCCGTGTAGACCGCTTCATGAAACGTTATGCCATTAAAAAATGAAGGATCCGCGCAGTTGCGCGGTCTCCGGAATTGTTTTATCTTCAGGTCGGGTAACGCTTGATTTTGCAGCGTTCTGCCGGCCTTTTTTTTATGATAGACAAAGCGCATATAGAACAAGTGCTGGCCCGCATAAAAGATGCCGAGGAAGCTCTTTCGGATCCGGCTGTGCTCGGCAATGCCCCCCTTTACCGTAAAACAGTGCGCGAGCATGCCTCATTAAAGAAACTTGAAGGCATTTCACACGAGTATTTCAGTCTTCTGGCTGAATTGGAAGAGAACCACACGATGGTGAATGATCCGGATATTGATCCGGAACTGGCGGAGATGGCCCGGAATGAAATCGCACTTGCGGAAGAGCGCATTCCGGTTGTTGAAAAAAAGGTACTCGAAGGCCTTCTGCCGGAAGACTCCGCTGACGCTAAAAACGCGGTCGTCGAAATCCGTGCTGGAACAGGTGGAGAGGAAGCGGCACTTTTTGCTGCGGTTCTTTTCCGCATGTACTCCCGTTACTGTGATCATACGGGCTGGAAAATATCCGTCATAGATTCCAGTGAAACTGAACTGGGAGGATACAAAGAGATAGTTTTCACTGTTATCGGTGACGGAGCTTACAAGGCCTTTAAATACGAAAGCGGAGGTCATCGTGTTCAGCGCATACCGGAGACCGAGACACAGGGGCGTATTCACACCTCCGCCGCCACAGTTATTGTGCTCCCCGAAGCGGATGAGGAAGATGAATTGCATATTCCCGAGAATGAACTGCGTATAGATACCTTCTGTGCCAGCGGACATGGCGGGCAGGGAGTAAATACAACCTATTCTGCTATCCGCATTACCCATTTACCGACCGGTCTGGTTGCCCAGTGCCAGGATGAACGATCCCAGCACCGCAATAAAGAGAAGGCTATGGGCGTTTTGTGTTCGCGTATTCTGGACAAGCAGCGTCGGGAAGAGGAAGCAAAACTTGGTAAAACCCGGCTTGACCTGCGTGGCTCAGGGGACCGCAGTCAGCGCATCCGCACCTATAATTTTCCGCAGAACCGCATGACTGATCATCGCGTTAATCTTACGCTTTACTCTCTTGATCGCATTGTCGAGGGCGAAATGCAACCTTTGCTGGATGCCCTGCGTTCCTATGATATGGATCAGCAGCTGGAGGTTGAGCTGGGCTTTAAAGCGGAAAAACAGTAATCACAAAAATACTATATTTAGCGGTTGAAATTTAAAAGATAACAATATATAGTGATTACATTGTTGCCGATAGTGCATTGATGGTTGTACACGAGGCGTGTCTGGAAAAAATTTGCTGGAGGGTGTGTAATGAAAAGTATGGTTCAGCCGGATCTGATTCTGCGTATTAAGAAGCGAGATGGACGTGAGGAAGCTTTTGATCTGAAAAAGATTATATCGGCGATAAATAAAGCTGGTGAAGCAACAGGGGAGTTTGGCGCTGACGAAGCCCGCAAGCTGACTCTCAAGGTTATGACAATCACACACTCACTTCACGACACATTGGAAATTTCTGTGGAAAGCATTCAGGATGTTGTTGAGGAAGTTCTTCTTGCTTCTCCTTATCGAAAAACCGCGAAGGCTTATATCATTTACCGCGAGCAGCATGCCCGCATACGTGAGATGGTTAAAAAGGCCGATGTCGATTTGATCGACAGCTATCTGGGACGCGGTGACTGGAAGGTCAGGGAAAACTCCAATATGGCCTACTCTCTGCAGGGGCTGAACAATTACATATCCAGTGAAGTAAGCAAAATCTACTGGCTGAATAAGATTTATCCGACCGAGGTGCGTGAAGCCCATGACACGGGAGCACTGCATATACATGATCTCGGATTGCTGAGTGTCTATTGCGTAGGCTGGGATCTGCAGGATCTGCTACGCAGCGGTTTTAAGGGGGTGGCGGGAAAGGCGGAGAGTCTTCCTGCAAAGCACTTCCGTACAGCTCTCGGACAGATTGTGAATTTTTTCTATACACTTCAGGGGGAAGCTGCGGGAGCACAGGCTTTTTCCAGTTTTGATACCCTTCTGGCTCCTTTTGTGCGTTATGACAAGCTCGGCTATAAGGAAGTGAAACAGGCACTGCAGGAATTTGTTTTCAATGTGAATGTTCCCACCCGTGTCGGTTTTCAGACTCCTTTTACAAACCTGACCATGGATCTCAGTGCACCCTCCACTTTGGCCAATGAATATGTTGTGATCGGCGGGCGGGAAAAGCCGGAGACCTACGCTGAATTTCAGGAAGAAATGGATATGATAAACAACGCCTTCCTCGAAGTCATGACGCAGGGCGATGCGCGGGGTCGTGTGTTCACCTTCCCTATCCCGACATACAATGTTTCGAAGAATTTTGACTGGGAGCGTCCCGGGCTTGAAAAGCTGTGGGAGGTGACTGCGAAATACGGTATTCCTTATTTCGCCAACTTTGTCAATTCGGATATGAGCCCTGATGATGCGCGCTCCATGTGTTGCCGTCTGCGTCTGGATACCCGTGAACTGAATAAACGCGGCGGCGGGCTTTTCGGTGCTAATCCGCAGACAGGTTCAATCGGAGTGGTTACTATCAACATGCCGCGTCTCGGCTATCTGGCTGAAGATGAAACTGAGTTTTTCGAACGGCTTGACAATCTGATGGCTATTGCGCGTAACAGTCTGGAAATAAAACGCAAAGTGCTGGAACAGTTCACCAGACAGGATCTCTATCCCTACACCCGTTTCTATCTGCGTCAGGTTTTTGACCGCTTCGGGACTTACTGGCAGAATCATTTTTCCACCATAGGCCTTATTGGTCTTAATGAAGCCTGCCTCAATCTGTTCGGCAAGGATATAGGCACTGAAGAGGGGCATGCCTTCGGTCTGCATGTGATGGATTTTATGCGTCAGCGGCTTGCTGACTTTCAGGAGGAGACCGGAAATTTCTATAATCTTGAAGCTACTCCTGCGGAGGGCACAACATACCGGCTGGGACGTCTGGACAAGAAATTCTATCCGGAGATTATCACTGCCGGAACTGACGGCGAGCCTTTTTATTCCAATTCAACACAGCTTCCGGTCAGTTACAGCGATGATATAATCCGGGTGCTCGATCTTCAGGATGAAATCCAGACAAAATATACGGGCGGAACAGTTGTGCATACATTTGTAGGCGAGGCTGTAAGTGATCCCGCAGCGGTTAAGGAGTTTGTCAGGATGGTATGTTCGAATTACCATCTGCCTTATTTTACTGTTACTCCCACATTCTCGGTTTGTGAAAAACACGGTTATCTGAGTGGTGAGCAGTACAGCTGTCCGCACTGCGGACGAAAGACAGAGGTTTATTCCCGTGTTGTCGGGTATATCCGTCCGGTGCAGCAATGGAATGAGGGCAAGCAGCATGAGTTTGAAAAGCGCAAGACTTTCAGCCTCGTGTAAAACTGACGTTAAAATATGACAGATGATTATTTTAACAAATTGCTTCATTTTACCTTGTAAACCCGGAAAGTGAGCACTACGTTACAGCTCGCATCCGCCTTCGGGCTGACAAGAATGCGTAGAGACAAGCACAGAGTTGTGTGAACCGCTGTCGATAGCGGTTTGCAAGGGGGATAGTATGAAAATTGCCGGATTTGTTCCTTTGAGTCTTTGTGATTATCCCGGTCACATTGCTGCGGTGGTGTTTACGCAGGGATGCAATTTCAAATGCCCTTTCTGTCATAACGGTCATCTTATTCCTGTGAGCGCCTCGTGTGAAAACCTGCTGGATGAGGATGCTCTTGTGTATCTTATAAAGGAACGCCGTTCCCGTCTGCATGGGGTTGTGCTTACCGGAGGAGAACCGATTCTCCAGAAAGATCTCGCCGGTTTCCTGCTCAAGATAAAATCGACAGGCTTGAAGACTAAACTTGATACCAACGGTGCCAGCCCGCAGATTCTTGCAGCTCTGCTGAAAGAGAAACTTGTGGATTTTGTGGCGATGGATATTAAAGCACCCTGGCATAAATACAAGCTTCTTGCCGGGGTGGAGTGTGATGTTGCGGCTCTAAGAAAGAGTGTGGAACTGATTGCATCTTCCGGTATAGAGCATCAGTTCCGCACGACGCAGTATCATGAAATGCTGAATGAGGCGGATTATGCTGAAATAAAGAATCAGGTGCCGGAATCCAGTCCGCATGTCTGGCAGGAATACCGTCCGCCGGCCGTACAGCGGGAGCAGGGTTGAAGCAGATGTTTTTTGAGGAAGACTGTGCGATCACAGCTCTGACAAATATCCTGCAAAGCCTTTAAAAATATAAAATATTGTTAAATTCCGAAATACTACAGCATTATCTTTTACATCCAGTTAATTTTCTGTTACAAACTTCCCGTGTATATTCACCCCTGTATGGGGGAGTTCCCCGTGCATTTTCATGTTTGCGGGGTTGATGAGTCTGTCATTAATAAAGATTTTAAAGAGGAAGGTTTAACACGAAATGGGTGGTTTTTTCGGAGTGGCCTCGCGGGATGACTGTGTGGAAAATCTGTTTTACGGGACAGATTATCATTCTCATCTGGGAACAATGCGTGGCGGTATGGCGACGGTAAAAAAAGGACAATTCGCTTTTGACCGCTATATTCACGATATACGGTCAACTCAGTTCCGTTCCAAGTTCGGGCAGGATGTTGGAAAAATGTCGGGTAATTACGGCGTCGGGGTTATCAGCGATTTTGATGATCAGCCTCTTCTCATCGTGTCTCACCTTGGCCGATACGCGATTGTTACGGTGGGCAGGATTAATAATATCAAAGAGTTGGCGGAACGGGTTTATAATGAGGATAAAGGACATTTCGCGGAGATGACAGCAGGTGAGGTTAATCCCACTGAACTGATGGCTTCGTTAATCAACAGCCAGGAAAATTTTGTAGAGGGGATACGCTATGCCCAGTCGCAGATAGAGGGATCCTGTTCGCTGCTGATTCTGACAAAAGAAGGAATATATGTTGCGCGCGATAAATTCGGACGTACGCCGATTGTTATCGGCAGGAGAGACGATGCCCGGGCGGCTACAATGGAGAGTTGCGCTTTCTTCAATCTGGATTATGAATACGAGAAAGACCTTGCTCCGGGCGAAATCGTGCTTATGACGGAATACGGTTTAGAACAGAAATATGCTGGCGAAAAAGAGATGAAAATGTGCGCTTTTCTCTGGGTTTATTACGGTTATCCGGCATCAACCTATGAGGGACGCAATGTGGAACAATGCCGCAATACCTGCGGGGCCATGCTGGCAAGGAACGATAATGTGGAAGTGGATACAATCTGCGGGATACCTGATTCAGGCATTGGCCACGGTCTGGGATATGCTGCTGAATCGGGGGTGCCTTACAGGCGGACATTTGTGAAGTACACACCCACCTGGCCGCGCAGTTTTATGCCGCAGAACCAGACATCCCGTGATCTTGTCGCGCGGATGAAGCTTATTCCGATTAACAAGCTGATAAAACAACGGAAACTGCTTTTCTGTGAAGATTCCATTGTGCGCGGGACACAGTTGAAAGATACGATCAAGCGTATTTTTGCAGTTGGAGCCAAAGAGGTGCACATGCGTGCCGCCTGTCCTCCTCTGTTTTATGGCTGTCCGTATCTTAATTTCTCACGTTCAAAGTCAGAGCAGGATCTTATAGCGAGAAAAAAAATCAATGAGATAGAGGGGGGGGAGGTTGAGCCCCCGGCTGTATATCTGGATTCTGATTCGGACGAGCATAAAGAGATGTGCCGCAGAATCGCGGAGCATCTCGGTATTACGAGTGTTAAATATCAGCGGCTGGATGATCTGATTGAATCTATAGGTATAGGGAAAGAGAAGCTCTGCACATATTGCTGGAATAAAAAGGGTTGAGGATTTGTCTGAAATGAGAGAAATTGGATTTGACAGCGAAAAGTATCTTGAAGAGCAGAGCCGCTATATTCTGGAACGCGCTTCTCAGTTAGAGGGTCGCCTTTATCTGGAATTCGGGGGAAAACTTGTTTTCGATATGCATGCGGCCAGATGTTTGCCGGGATTTGATCCCAATGTCAAGATCAAGTTGTTGGAAAAGATGAAGGATGATACCGAGATAATCATCTGTATTCATTCTGATGCGATTGTGCGCAAAAAAATGCGCGCGGATTTCGGTATAACCTATGATTTTGATATTCTCCGTCTGATTGATGATCTGCGTAAACGGGAATTGATGGTTTCCGGTGTGGTTGTAACCCGTTTCAACGAGGAGCCGCCTTCTGTCCAATTCATGGAACGGTTGAAACGTCGCGGTGTCAAGGTGTACGCTCACCGTAATGTTGAGGGTTATCCCAATGATGTTGACAGAATTGTCTGCAAAGAAGGATTCGGAGTCAACGAGCATATTGAAACCAGCCGCCCGGTGGTTGTAGTGACTGCTCCCGGCCCTGGTAGCGGAAAAATGGCAACCTGCCTGAACCAGCTTTATCATGAGCATGTGCAGGGCAGGACATCCGGTTACGCTAAGTTTGAAACATTCCCGATCTGGAATATTCCGCTGGATCATCCGGTTAATATAGCCTATGAGGCTGCTACGGCGGATTTGGCTGATTACAATGTTATAGATCCTTTCCATCTGGAGGCGCATGGAGAGAGTGCTGTTAATTACAACCGCGATGTTGAGAGTTTTCCTATCCTTAAACGTATTATCGAGAGAGTTACCGGTGCTGAATCGATGTATGCATCTCCTACGGATATGGGAGTGAACCGCGCCGGATTCGCCATTGTCGATGATGATGTTGTGCGCAGGGCGTCTCTACGTGAAATTGCCCGGAGAGTTTATTCCTATCGCTGTGAGTATGCCCAGGGTCTGGTTGACAAGTCAACTGTTGAGTGTGCTGAAAAAATCGTCAACCGTCTCGGCCTTGATCCTGATACAGTACACACTGTTGTCAAGCCTGCCCGACAGGCTTTTGAAAAGGCCCTTGAAAAAGCGTCAGACGAGATTATAGTCTGTGCGGCGGCAATCGAGCTGCCCGGTGGAACTGTTGTGACAGGTAAAAGCTCTCAGTTGATGCATGCTTCATCCTGCCTGATTCTGAATGCGGTTAAACGTCTGGCGGATATTCCTCAGGAACTTGATTTGCTTGAGCCTGCTGTTATCGAGTCGATTTCCGATATGAAGCAGACCATCCTTAAAGGCTGCAAGCAGCCTACTTTGGATCTTGAGGAAATGCTGATTGCCTTGAGTGTGAGTGCGGCTACAAGTTCTCTGGCCAGACTCGGTGTCGCGAAGCTTGCGCAGTTACGCGGGTGTGATGTGCATCTTACGCATATACCGACTCCCGGCGACAGAGCCGGAATGCGGCAGCTGGGTATCCAGTTGACCAGCGATCCGAAATTTGCCGGACGCAATTTGTTCGAGGGCTAAAGTTGCTTTCAATCGTAACTAAACTATGCTCTTGTTATATGCGAAGCTTTTTTCTTTAAATGTTTCGTTGTGTTTTCAATTTCGCAGCTTTAGTCGCTATAAAATCAACTCCTGTCGCAAAAAACAAGAAACTCAGGAGGCCATTTGCATAAGTTGTTGATTGAAAGCAACTAAAGCAGTATTTAAAACAGTAGTTGCCTTCGCAGTTTTAACCACGAAAAACACGAAAAAAACGAAAAATCAGATGGATTCCTTTTTCTCTTTATTCCTATGCAACGCACAGCGTTTTGGAAAGAGTAAAGATAATCATACTGCGCCTTGATAAGCTTTACACGCCGCTCGAGTCCGGTATATGCCGCTTGCGATATTTGATTGGAGAGAGCCCCATAAGCCGGGTGAATGTTCTGGAAAAATGACTCTGGTCATAAAAACCCACTTCCCCTGCTATCTCTGTAACGCTGTGTCCTGTTTCCGTGAGGAGTCTGCAGGCTGCATTAACCCGCACACGCATGAGATACTGGCAGAGAGATGTATTGAAAAATCGCCGGAAACGGCGGTTGAACTGTCGGTGAGACATTCCAACCATCTTTGCAATTTTCTGGGTGTTGATTGACTCTGCATAATTTTCGTGAATGTATTGCACTGCCCTGGAAAAAGGGCCGTATGATTGTGGGGCCGCCCGCATATCATCTACCGCACGATGAATCCCGGCGACTCCGATAATTTTTCCATTACGGTCTTTTAACGGAAATTTACTTCCAATGATAAGATGATTGGATCCTTCCTCCTCCGGTGCGGGAGAAACCACATTTATCGTCGGAATACCCGACGTCATTATCTGCCTGTCACGCTCAACATATAGATCGGCGCGGTCCTGCGGAAAAAAGTCGTGATCTGTTTTCCCGATAACCTCAAGCTCCGATCCGGCATGACAGACTTCACAGTGACGTCTGTTCGACATTACGAAACGGCTTTTGCTGTCCTTCACATAGAAGGCAACATCGGGCAGAAGATCCATCAGTTGCTCAAAAACCTCCATACCTCCGAGCTTATCAAAGAAATCATGTTTAAATTGATGTGCTTTCATAGTCACAATATACATAAAAACGGCCTGAGTTTACAAGCATTTAACAGCGCATTGGGCTAAATTGTAAATAACTTTCGCAGAAGGAGGTCCGGTGGACCGTCCTACAGGAATTAAACAAAGCGCAGGATGGTGCTCCCGCACCGTCAACTGATAACAAATAGAGGGGTAGGAAAACATGAAAAGTAGAGAACAAGCTTCAATTAAGTTTTCACGGCGCAATTTTGTTTGCCGCAGCACAGCGGCGCTTTCCGGCATGATTGTGGCGCCGGGGATTGTTCGCGGAGCCGAGGCCAACAGTAAAATTTCAATCGGTCTGATAGGTTGCGGCACCCGCGGTTCTTGGATAGCAAATCTTTTCGAGAAACACGGCGGATTCAAAGTTGTTGCCTGTGCCGATTATTTTCAGGACAAGGTGGACAAGGCCGGTGAAAAATTCGGCGTTGATCCGTCCAGATGTTATACGGGGCTTAATGGATACAAGAAGCTGCTTGAGCTGGATCTTGACGCGGTAGTCGTTAAATCTCCGCCATGTTTCCACCCTGAGCAGATTGCTGCTGCCGTTGACGCGGGTAAACATGTTTATACAGCCAAGCCTTTATCGGTTGATGTTCCTGGTTGCCGCACGGTTGCAGCATCGGCAAAAAAGGCCACGGCAAACAAACAAGCGGTACTGGTCGATTTTCAACACCGTGTTGATCCTTTCTTTCAGGAAGCGGTTAAAAGGCTTCATGACGGCGCTTTGGGAAAGATTACGTTTGCGAATGCGTTCAATCATTGCGACGGATATGGCAAGGTTAAGGCTTCTCCAGAGATGTCTGCGCCCGAAGCTCGTCTTTGCGACTGGCTGCGCTACAAGGCTCTCTCCGGTGACTATATGGTGGAAATAAACAGTCATACAATTGATATGATAAACTGGATGTTTGAAAAACCGCCGCTGTATGTGGTCGGTTCCGGAGGCAGCAAGGTGAAAAAGGCAGTCGGTAACAACTGGGATTATTTTAGCGTGATACTCAAGTATCCTGATAGCATGCATGTCACTTTCTCTTCAAAGCGCTATAATGATTCCGTGGGCCATCGCAAGCGCCATACAATCGATGTTTTCGGGACAGAAGGCAACATGAAAACAGAATATGCGGGAAGGATTGCGATTCTCGGCAAAAATTATTATGCCGGAGGGAAAACACCGGCCCTCTATAAAGACGGCGCCATGAATAATATCGCCAAATTCCATAAGATGATAACAACGGGTGATTTCACCAATTCCACGGTTGAATCCAGCATACAGAGCAATATGATTGCGATCATGTCACGCGAGGCCTGCTACAAAGGAGACATCGTTACCTGGGAAGAAATCAACAAGAGAGACAGAAAAATGGATTTGAAGTTGCAGGGACTTAAGGGATGAGCACCGAGTGCAGAGCAGATGGCGGGTAAGGCATAGTGCCGTTTCTCTTCTATGTGCTCTGCGCGATTTTTATGCCGTACAATGATACGGACTGTGTCTGAATTTCAGAAGGAGGAACTTGTTATGTCGGACAGTAAGTTGAAAGTTGCAGTGGTCGGGTGCGGAATGATTGCCAATTCAGCGCATATTCCGGCCTGGCAGACGCAAAAAGATGTTGAAATTACAGGCGTTATGGATGCTATGCGCGACAGAGCAGAATCAACTGCCTGCAAACACGGAATTGCCGGTGTTTATGATGATGTTGACAGAATGCTGAAGGAGCTTTCACCTGATGTGGTGTCCATCTGTACTCCTGCCGGATTTCACAAGGATCAGGTTATTGCGGCGTTGCGGTCGGGCGCCCATGTCTTCTGCGAAAAACCGCTGACTATCAGTAGCGTTGATGCCGAAGAAATCTTCCGTGTTGCCGAAGAATCGAAGCGTCAGATTCTTGTCGGACAGTCAATGCGATTCTACAATCAGATTTCCGCGGCAAAGGAATTTGTGACAGACGGTCAGCTTGGTGATATGTACTGCGCCGACGTTGCCAGACTTAGGAGACGCGGCATTCCGACTTACGGGACTTTCCATATAAAGGAATTGTCGGGCGGCGGTGTACTTTACGATCTGGGTGTTCATATGCTGGATACAGTTCTCTGGCTGATGGGTAACCCCAGGGTGGTCGCTGTTTCCGGAACAACCTATGCGAAGATCGGTACGCGTAACGAAGGCCTGATAACTTCGTCAAAGGAAAGCGGTGCTTTTGCCGGCGGAGCCTCAAACAAATCATATGACGGCAACAAATTTGACGTGGAGGATTTTGCCGCTGCTTTTCTCCGGCTGGAAAACGGAGCGACTATCAATCTGAAGGTCTGCTGGGCTGCAAATATTCCTGACAGCGCTGGCGGTATAATGATTATGGGAACCGAGGGCGGTCTTTCTTTTGATCCCAGGGTGCTTGATCTCCGGTTGATTAGAAATATGGGCCGCTATCAGGTTGATGTCACTCCGAAAATTATGCCCCCTGAACCGGATCACCCCTTTTACGCACATTGGAATGAGGTCGCACACTTCATACGTGTTATCAAAGGCGAGGAAGAAGTATGCGTGAAAAAAGAAGAAGTTCTGAATGTGATCAGGTCATTGGAAGCAATATACCGGTCAGCTGAAGAGGGCTGCGAAGTGCGCATTTCATAGAATGTAGGAAGTTAGGTTTTTAGGCTGTAGGAGTTTAGGGTTGCATCGGAAAGAATGCTTTTTTGGTTGCACCGGATGTTGACAAACACGTAGGACGGTCCTCCGGGCCGTCTGTGAAGGCGGCGCGGAGCACCGCCCTACGTTTGAATCCCCACGGGATGAAGAAGTTCTCCTGGAAATCTGACAGCCTAATAGTCTAAACAGCTAAACACCTAAATGAAAAAAAGGAAGTGAAAATGAGTCGAAAATACAGAGTTGGAATTATAGGTTTTGCCCATCCGCATATCAATCACGTAGCATCTATGTTTGCTGCCCATCCGCAGGCGGATATTGTGGCCTGCGCCGACACCATTCCCTTGTGCCCTGAGCTCAGGAGTGTGCCTTACACCAGAGACTGGAATATCAGAAATGTAATGAAACTGGCGGATATTCCCAAACGCTATAATGATTACAACGAGATGCTTGCAGAAGAGAAACTCGATATTGTGCTGATCAATTCTGAAAACAATCAGCACCCCGATATTGTTGAAGCCAGTGCGCGGGCGGGTGCTCATGTCTGCGTTGAAAAACCGATGGCCATATCGCTTTCTGACGCGCAGCGCATGAATGACGCATGTCAGGCGGCAGGCACCTCAATAATTGTTAACTGGCCTGCCACCTGGCTCCCTCATGCACGCAAGGCCAAGGAACTTATTGACTCCGGGGCCATTGGACATCTGGTTGAAATCAATTACCGGGTGGGCCACTCCGGCCCGTATGGGCCAGGCGCTTCTCATAAGGGTGTAAGCGAGTCTGCCGAACCACTTACAGAAGAGGAACGTGCCGCAATATGGCTGCATCAGGAAGCCGCGGGCGGCGGCGCAATGATAGATCTGTGCTGCTATGGAATGATGTATGGAGTATGGTACACCGGTGAAAAAGCTGTTGCGGTGCAGGGGATCAGGGCCAATCTCGATAGCAAATGGTGTGATGCGGATGATAACGGTGTCATGATAGCACGCTTCCCCGATGCCATAGCAGTAGCTCAGGGATCATGGACAACTTTAGGCAGGCAGTTTCTTACAGCCGGACCGTTGATGATCTTCGGTTCAGAAGGAGCCCTTTCACTTGAAATATACGGTGAAAAGCCTGTTGTGCAACTCACACGCGGAGCAGGACACGAAGTGGAGATATTTGAACCGGAACCGCTGCCTGAAGGTCGTGACAACCTTGCTGCGGAATTTATTCATCATCTTGAAACCGGAGAACCTGTTCATGAAACTCTCTCTGCTGATTTTAACCTCGCAATGACTGAGGTTTTCGATGCTGGTCTGCGTTCTGCCGCGACAGGCGACCTTATAAAACTCGACTAAACGACAGGCGGGAGCAAAATGTCAAATATCTATGTGAAATATCTGAGGCTGCTGAGTCTGATGTTCCTGGAATTTTTTGTCTGGGGCGCGTGGATTGTTCCTATAAGCAGCTATATGAACGGTTCGCTTGCATTCAGCGGCACTCAGATCGGCTGGATATGCGGGGCATCCGCTCTTGGCGCTTTGTTCTCGCCTCTGTTTCTGGGCTATATCGCCGACAGGTTTTTTTCGACCGAACGTATTCTGGCTGTTCTTCATCTTGCCGGTGCTGCCTGTCTGTGTCTTGCGCCGCAGCAGACAACTTTCCCGGCTCTGATGACATTGATTGTCATTGATGCACTCTGTTTCATGCCGACACTGCCGCTGGTCAATAATCTTATCTTCCGTCATATCGACAGGTCAGAGCGCTTTTCCTGGTTCATGATAGGAGCTACAACAGGATGGATTGTTGCCGGACTGATGGTCGGATTCTTTTTCGGTGAAAAGGACGGCTCATTCTTTTATCTGGCTGCGGGAAGTGAAGCCCTTCTGGCTCTGTACTGCCTTACGCTTCCGCATACCCCTCCCAAAGGAGTCGCAAAGGGAGGAAAGGATATCTTCGGGCTTACAGCGATTAAGCTTCTCAGAGATCCCGCGTTTCTTGTTTTCGCAGTAACCATTCCCATGGTTACTATATCGAAAACCTTCTATACCACATGGACCAACGCTTTTCTGGCCGAAATCACAATGCCGCGTCCTACGGCACTGATGACTCTGTGCCAGATTTCAGAGTTACTGACGATGATTATACTCCCGTGGGTCATTTCCAGAATAGGGTTGAAGAAAGTATTGATAACTGGAATGGCTTTCTGGGCGATCAGGTTTTTTGCGTTTGGCAGCATGAATGAGTTTGCTGTGATCGCGGGGCTTCTGTTGCACGGTTTTTCATACGGGTTTGTAGTCACAGGTGCATCCATTTATGCGGAGCGACTCGTCCCTCCCGCCATGAGCGCACGTGCACAGAGTTTTATTTCAATGCTGATTTTCGGTGTCGGCATGTTTATCGGAGCACAGATTGCGGGCTTTACCGGCGCTTCCTATCAGGCCGAGAGCCTCACCGCAGTAAGCATGAACGAAGATGGGAGCAGAGAACAGATACGTCACGCGTTGCCGGCATGGGAGAACAGGAAAAATAACGAGACGCTGCCCTCAGCCTTGGGGACAGGGGGGCAGAGTGTTGTAATCGCTGATTTTGAGAAACGTTCCGAAAGCGGAGTCAGAATATATTCGGATAAAGTTTTGTACCCTGTAAAGGAGCTTCTGTCTGCATTTGCAAAAGCGGACAGCAATGACGACGGGATTGTTGTTCAAAGTGAATGGCGGAAGCTTGCAATGCACGACTGGACAAAAATATGGGGCTGGGGTGCTCTGGTTGCCGTTGTGGCGGCTGTTCTGTTTGCGATAGGCGGCAGAGATCCGAGTCCCGCGTCTGAATAGAACCGGCTGAGCTTTGACGGCAGAACATTTGCAACGGTGAACGTCAGCCTGATTGTTTCAGTCAGGCTGTTTTCATTACACAATACGGAATGATTATGAAAGGCCTTGTAACTCAGATACTTCGCGGATCATTTCACGATGGTCCCGGAATCCGTACTGTAGTTTTTCTGCAGGGTTGTTCAATGCGCTGTCAGTGGTGCCATAATCCGGAGACATGGAGCTTTGAGCCGGTTCCGCTGTTTTATCCGGAAAACTGTACAGCTTGCGGAAAGTGCGGTGGTATGCCCGAAAAAACGGATCAATGCCGTTACGGTGCCAGAGTTTTCTCTTCCAGAACGTACTCTGTTGAAGAAGTGATGGATATGATCAGGGCTGATCAGCCCTTTTATAAAAACGGAGGCGGTGTAACATTTTCCGGCGGCGAACCCTGCTGCCAGCCGGAATTCCTGCTTGAACTTCTGAAGCGGTGCAAGCAGGAAAACATCCATGCGGCGATAGAAACAAATCTTAATTACCCGCTGGATACATTGAAAAGCATTCTGCCGTGGCTGGACCTGCTGATGGCTGATCTTAAGATTATGGATGCGGAATCCCATCGGAAGTACACAGGCGTATCAAATTCGCAGATCATGAGGAATATTATGTTTCTGCGCGATAAAAATGTTCCTCTGATTATCAGGACTCCTGTTATCAGAGGTGTAAACGATGATGATATCAATATCGGGCGGACGATTAGATGTCTGGAAAAAATCAGATCTCTGCTGTATTATGAGCTTCTGCGCTGTCACTCTCTGGGTTGGACAAAATACAAGGCTCTTGGATGGTCTGTTCCAGAATTTGAATCTCCGTCCGAAAAACGTATGGAAGAAATTTGCGATGAAATCCGGAAAGCGGATATTCCGCTTCTCGTGGATGGGAAAAAGGTATGAAATATTCAGAACAAATGAAGTCTTTGCGCGAGACAAAACTGCGGCAGACAGAAGAAAAGCGCCGCCGGCTCGGCCCCATGGATGAGGACGATTACGGATGGGTGCTTCCGCCGGAAGATTACGAGATTAAGCTTCCTGTTGTTGACGGGGATGGCATGTTTCACGGTGTGCGCGCTTGGAGCACAAATTTCCGCTATCTGATGGAACACCACCCTGTTTATATAGATCCTTGCGACGCTCTTGCTGGCCGCTGGATGTATATGATGTCGCGTATGCGTCCCAACTACAAGCTGGAACTGTCTCCCTTCGGTTTTGACTACAGTCATCTGCGACCTGATCAGATCAGGTATGACATTACCCCGGGGATAGGCAAGGATGCCCATTTTGCGCCTGATTACACCATAGGGCTGGAACTCGGTTGGAGTGGTCTCCTGAGAAAGGTCAGAACGAACCGCGACAAACTGGAGCACTCTTTACAGGAGAGTGCTGAGCTGTACGATGCTGAAGAAGATGCAATTCTCGGTGTTCAGAACCTGATACAACGCACAGCGCAGGAGGCTGAAAAACAGGGTTTGGAAGAGTTGGCCCGGATCAATTATCATCTGGTAAATGATCCGCCCCGCACCCTGCGTGAAGCCTGCCAGTGGATCGCCTGGTTCAATATTTCATCAAGAGTTTATAACCGCGATGGAGCGGGCGGACAGCTGGATGCTCTGTTGCAACCCTACTATGAGCGTGATAAAAACAGTGGGTTGATAGATGACGAAGACGCGGTCTTTTATCTTTTCTGCCTTCTGCTTAATGATCCGCATTATTATCAGATCGGCGGACCGGATGAAACCGGTGCGGATCAGACTTCTGAAATTTCATACCTGATCCTGCGCGCGGCCCGGGAGTTGAAGAGTTCATGTAACATCACTATACGCGTTCATGAAGGGCTGCCCGGAAAAATTTTTGATGAAGGCGTTCATTGTCTGATCAGCGAACGGCAGTCATTCCCACGGTTTTCAGGAGATGAGGCTTTGTGCAGAGGTTTCATGAAAAACGGATATTCTGTTGAACTGGCGCGCAAAAGAATTGCACTGGGATGTAACTGGATGAGCCTCCCCGGTCTGGAATACTGCATGAATGATCTGGTTAAGATCAATTTTGCCAAGGTGTTTGAAGTGGCATGGAAGGGAAAAGATTATGACACAACTGAAATGCTCTATCAAAACTTTCTCGTCCATCTGCAGAAAGCTGTCAATGTAACCGGTGCGGGTATAGCCTTCCATCTAGAGCACCAGTGGGAGAATGAACCGGAGCTGTTACTGAACCTGCTTTCTCACGGACCGATGGAAGAAGGTCTTGACGCCTCGCATGGCGGTGCGCAGTATTACAATATTGCGATTGACGGTGCGGCTCTCGGAACCGTTTCCGATTGTTTCGCCGCCTTGGAGCAGAGGGTCGATGAAGAACATGTTCTGAGCTTCGATGAAATTTCAAGATCTACAGAAAACAACTTTGAGGATGACCGGCGGTTGCAGCGCCTTCTGAAACTCTCACGTAAGTACGGGGGGTCTCAGCAGGGAGATTTGTGGGCCAGACGGATTGTGAAGGATTTTTCAGGAATGGTAAGGAATGAGGCAGCTGATATTCCTTTCGTCAAGCCCGTTGTTCTTATTCCCGGGTTGTTTTCCTGGGCGGATACTGTGCGTTTCGGAAAAAATGTGGGTGCGTTGCCGAATGGCAGATATGCGGGTGAACCGATATCTCACGGAGCTAATCCTTCCGTCGGATTCCGCAAGGATGGCGCAGTGACGGCCTTGGTTAAAGCTGTGGCGCAGGTGCAGCCCGGCTATGGCAATACCGCACCCCTGCAGCTTGAAGTCGATTTCGGGAATGTCGATAATTCCCAGGCGGCTGATTGTTTGAAAACACTTATCCGTTCTCATTTTGAGCTGGGCGGTACTCTTATGAATATCAACATTGTGGACGAAAAAAAGATTCTCGCGGCAAGCCGTGACCCGGATGCGTATCCCGACCTGATTGTTCGTGTCACCGGTTTCACCGCTTACTTCGCTAACCTTTCGCCGGATTTCCGCAAACTTGTGTTGGATCGAATTGTGAGTCATGCGAGTTGATTGTTGCGTTGAAAGACTCCTCGCAGAGAGGCAGAAGACGCAGAGGTGTTTGTATTTGTGATGTGGACAGCGGGGACGCAGTCCCTCCAGGTTGAGTAAAATATATGTGAAACAGAATTGGATGGACACCGTCTTAGGCGACCTTTAATACGGAGAGCACACTGAAGTGTGTACTACATACTGAATGATGTTTGTAGTACAGGTTCAATCGAGTGTAGTATGTTGTCCAACTTTGTGTACTACCTACTGAATGATGTTTGTAGTACAGGCTTTAGCCTGCTGAACAAAGGATGTTTGATGGAAAAATTATTTAAGAAATCACCCTACCGCATGAATGCGCTGGAGGGTAAAAAGATTCCCTATGGAGAGAGTTTCTCCGCTTGCAGCATTCAGGATGCGGCCGTTGTTCAGCCCCAACGCAGAATCCCTTGTCTCGCTGAAACGGACGTGCTGGTTGTCGGTGGCGGACCGGCAGGAACAGCCGCAGCCATTGCCGCTGCTCGCACCGGTGTGCGTGTTGTATTGGCAGAACGTTACGGTTATCTCGGCGGGCTGGCTACCGGCGGATTGGTGCTGACGATTCTCGGACACTGGACTGATGATAATGTTCAGGTATGCCAGGGTGTAGGTGAGGAGATGATGCAACGACTGGAAAAGATGCCCAATGGCATTATCCGTCGTGAGACCGGTATCAACCCTGTAGTGGATGGGGAGATCTTTAAAATTATTCTGAACCGTATGCTGCAGGAGGCAGGAGTTGATTTGTATCTGCATAGCTATGCCCTGAGTGCGATTTTGGAAGGTGAAAAAGTTGTCGGTGCCGTTTTTCAGACAAAGCAGGGCCCGCGTGCCATACGTGCTAAGCAGGTGATCGATGCAACAGGCGATGGAGATATTTTTGCGTCAGCCGGTGCTGCTCATGAAGAGCGTGATTATGCAGTTGGACTTGCGTACCGATTCGGTGGTATTTCTGAACTGGAGAAACGTCATAAGCTAATCGGTGATCCAACCCCGCAGACCGGTGTACACTGGACAAGCTCCTATGCGCCCCCGGAGGGGGATGGTAACGGTTTGGATGCTACCTGGTTGACGCACTGTGAACTGGTCCATCGTGAAATAATCTGGGAAAGACTGCAGAAGGTCAGAGAGATCCCTGGATGTGAAAACGCATCACTTGTGGAGGTGGCTCCTCAGCTCGGAGTCCGGGTCAGCCGTGTGCTGGATGGCACAAAAACCATTACCTTTGATGGTTTTATGCATCGTTGTCACTATGATGACTGCATCGGCCTCGGAGGTGCCGACAGTGCCGATCATCATGCCTGGGAGATTCCTTTGGGCGCACTTATTCCGAAGCGGGTGGATAACCTGCTGACAGCGGGGCGCTCAACCTCCTTTGATACGAAGATGACCGATCTGGTCCGACTTATACCCAACTGCTGGGTTACAGGCCAGGGTGCGGGGGTAGCTGCCGCCTGCGCTGTCCAGCAAAATGAACTTGTGCGAAATGTGGATTTCGAACATGTGCGCTGGGTGCTACTGGAGCAGAAGGCCTGTCTGGGGTAGCGGCTTGTTTCGAATGACTGTGATAAGTGATAAAAATCTTTGTGGAATCATGTTCGCAATTCTTGTAGTCGGTTTCAGTCGAGGCTGGTCCGGGGTCACGGACCCCGGCTACAGTAAATTGCATATAAAACTGCAATATCTTTTCGCTATGCGTTATGCTCTATGCCGTTGCGGGTGTAGCCCGCTCTAGTTAAGCATGCTGTGAATAGGAGCGGGAATGTGTCCGCCTCTGTTCACAAATGTCTCAGCACCCTTGGGACTGACCGGATTGGTAATTGTTCCGGAACCGAACAGACCTCCGAAATCAATGAATTCGCCGTGTTTTGCGCCTGGAACCGGAATGGCCCTTACACCGGTTGTCTTGCGGCTGGTGATGCCTATCGCGGCTTCATCGAGGATGAGGCCTGCAATGGTTTCAGCTGACGTGTCGCCGGGAAGCAGAATCATATCCAGCCCGACAGAACAGACTGCCGTCATGGCTTCCAGTTTCTCAAGTGTCAGTGTGCCGTCGGTTACAGCCTGCGACAGGGCATGATCTTCCATAACCGGAATAAATGCACCGGAAAGGCCTCCGACGGCACTGGATGCAAAGGCCCCGCCTTTTTTGACTGCATCATTGAGCAGCATTACCGCGGCGGTTGTGCCGGGAGCTCCGATTGATTCAACGCCCATGGCCTGATATATCTCGCCTACGCTGTCGCCCACACGCGGAGTCGGGGCCAGGGAAAGATCGACTATGCCGAAAGGGATGTCGAGCATCCGTGCTACTTCGCTGCCTATAAGTTCGCCTGTGCGTGTTACACGGAATGCGGTATGTTTTATCTCTTCGGCTATTTCGTCGAGAGTGGCAGCCGGGTGTTTCTTCAGCATGCGTTCAACGGCCCGTTTCACAACACCCGGTCCACTTACGCCCACATTGATTACACACTCCGGTTGTCCCGCACCCAGCATGGCGCCGGCCATGAAAGGGTTGTCTTCGGGCATGTTGGCAAAAACCACGATTTTTGCGCAGCCGAAGCCCCTGCTGCCTTTTGTGGCCGTTGCAGTTTTAATAATTTCCCCGGAAATCAGTTTTACAGCATCAGCATTTATCCCTGCTCTGGTTGTGCCGACATTGAATGATGAACAGACCCGCTCTGTTGATGCCAGTGCTTCAGGGAGTGATTCAATTAATGTCTTTTCCCCTGCTGTTATACCTTTTTGCACAAGGGCGGAGTATCCGCCGAGAAGATCAATGTTCACATCCCGTGCTGCAGCATCAAGCGCTTTGCAGACCTTCACCGCTGTTTCAGGTGTATGACCTTCGAGCAGATAGCTTACCGGTGAGACTGCAATGCGCTTGTTGACAATGGGCAGTCCGTATTTTCCGCTTACCTCATTGCAGAAAGTAACCTGACGGGCAGCTTTTTCAGTAATCAAACTGTAAACCGAATCAGCAAGCTGTTCCGGTTCCCGGGATGCGCACGACGCAAGACTTATGCCCAGCGTTACTGTTCTGACATCCAGATTCTCCTCCCGGACCATGCGTATCGTTGAAATCACGTCTTGTCTTGCTAGCATATTTTCTGCCTGATTCGGTTTTAATTCTCTGTATTCTCTGTGGTTAACAATATAGCGTAGCGGTGACGTCATGTTAACTCTGTAATCCGTCAAAAAATCTACTGTGCTACCCGATCAGCGCTTTTATAGGACCGATTTCATTTGTAGCCCGGAAAATATTTTCGTGGCACAGCAGTCCCGTGAGACCTATCGTTGCCATGCGCTTTTTGAACTTGTTCTGAACATTATGAAAATCAACTTTCCCCGGTATATGCACCTGTGCAATGTAAATGATGTTTCCACCCTCTTCCTCCACAAGCCAGTCTTCTATATTGATTCCGTTTTCCACCATGAAGGAACTGATGGCGCAGATGGTGCCCGGTTTATCCTTTCCGCGAGTTATTACAATGTAACGCGGTTTGGATGGATTTGTGCTTTCCCGGTCGGATTTTTCTCTTTCCTGAACAGAGATAACAGCACTTTCCTCCAGTACGCTCTTCAGCGTGGATTTAAGTGCTTCCTGTGTGACACTTTGCGGATGAGTTGATGTGAATACCAGAGAAAAAAATCCGTCAACAAGAGTCTGGCGAATTGCCCCGATATTCCCTTCAAGAGAAAACACAGCCTCGGTTACGTCTTTTAGCAGCCCGACCCGATCCTGAACAAGGATAGAGCTTATGAAACTGCTGTTGGTCCGGATATTCATAAAAAAAACAGGAAAAAGTATGGAGCCAGCGGTGGGAGTCGAACCCGCGACCTACGCATTACGAATGCGTTGCTCTACCAACTGAGCTACGCTGGCTTTAAATGCAGGTGCTAACTTTACTGTTTTACGTATCAAAAATCAAGCGGTGATTTAGTGCTGAAAACCTGCCGGGGCGCATCTGCGAATTGGCGCAAATCGTCAAATTTATGGCAATTTGCATCATACATCTTCCGAGGTCAAGGACCTCGGCTACAGTTCTAAACCAGCGGAGCCGCCTGTCTGCCGACAGGCAGGGAACCAAACTGAGCCTCTGTGATATGCAAATGGTTTTTCATGTATTGAACAGTTGGGTGATATGCACCGCTGGTTTAGTCAACAACGCTACGCGTTGCATAGGAATAAAGAGAAAAAGGAATCCATCTGATTTTTCGTGGTTAAAAATGCGAAGGCAACTACTGTTTTAAATGCTGCTTTAGTTGCTTTCACTCAACAACTTATGCAAATTGTCTCCTGAGTTTCTTGTTTTTTGCGACAGGAGTTGATTTTATAGCGACTAATGCATTTTTACTG
>JAWOEI010000117.1:0-9438 GCA_046482825.1 Kiritimatiellia bacterium | reverse complement strand
GGCCTTCGCAGTTTTAAACACGAAAAACACGAAAAATCAGATGGATTCCTTTTTCTCTTTATTCCTATGCAACGCATAGCGTTGTTGACTAAACCAGCGGTACATATCACCCAACTGTTCAATACCTGAAAAACCATTTGCATATCACAGAGGCTCAGTTTGGTTCCCTGCCTGTCGGCAGACAGGCGGCTCCGCTGGTTTAGAACTGTAGCCGAGGTCCTTGACCTCGGAAGATGTATGATGCAAATTGCCGTAATTTTGACGATTTGCAACATAATCGCAGATACGCCCCCCCGCCTGTCTGCGCCTGCCTGTCAGTCTTTTCCAAAATCCTGTATGCTGACGGGTAGATAAATATTAAAGCGTGTGAATTTCCCCGGCTCGGTTTCAAACCCGATATCACCTCCGTGATCATGCACGATGCGATAGACAATCCACAGCCCCAGACCCGTACCTTTCCCTTCCGCTTTAGTTGTGAAAAACGGATCAAACAATCTCTGCTGCACATCGTCCGCGATACCGATTCCCGTATCCTCTACAGACAGGCGGATACACTGTTTGTCATTTCTCTCAACTGTCTGAGCTGAAATAGTGATGCGTTTGTTGCCATCCGAGTCGGAATATCTGCTGTTCAAAGCATCACGAGCATTGGTTACAAGATTCATCACCACCTGCTGAATCTGCTGACATCGGCAGCGGATATGTGGAAGGTTATCCGGAATCTCAACACTTAACTTGATGTAATCATGTCGGATCACAGTCCGAACAAGCGACAGTGTGGAATCAACCACCTCAGACAGAGCTACGGATTGCGGGTGTTGCGCCTCGTCAGCACGCGCATAGCCCAGCAGATCTTTGACCAATCCGTGAATGCGTGATGTCTGCTTCCTGATCTCCTCACAATACTCCCGGGTTGCGGGATCTTTGGCGGAATCAGCAATAATCTGAGTGTAGCCGGATATCCCCATAATAGGATTGTTGATTTCATGAGCAACTCCGCCAGCGAATGTACCGATCGCCTGCAGCTTGAGTGATCGACGTAACTCAGCCTCAAGAGCACGCCGATGACTGATGTCCCGAGTCGTACCCTGAACCGCAACGGGCTTACCCTCGGCAGCGAAAATAACCTTGCCGTGAACCTCCGTAGCCACCGTGGAACCGTCCTTTCTCAGCATATTAATCTCGACAACCGCCCCCCCTGTATCAGGTCCCCTGGAAATTCTCGCACGAATGACATCTTGCAGCTTTGCCAGATCATCCGCACTGACATTTTCCCGCAGGTGTGTGCCGATGAATTCAGACGGTGAGTAACCCGTCACCGTTTCAATCGCCGGGTTCACATAGGTAAAAAATAACTCCATATCCATTTCCCATATTATGTCCAGCGTATTTTCTGAAAGAAGCCGGTACATCTGTTCGCTTTTACGCAAATCAGACTCCACCTGCTTCTGAGAAGTCAGGTCATGAATAATACAGACAACCCCGACAGTCCACCCCAGAACTTCATGCAGTGTCACTACGGTGATTTCAACAGGTACGGTATGCCCATCTTTGTGCTTGAGATTCCACTCGCAGCGGAAAATGCCTTGTTTCTCCAGAACCGATTCGCTGACTGAACCGAATGACCGGAAGGCTCTGTCGTTCTCGTGAATTACAGCTGTTGTCTGGCCGATCAGTTCCTTTGCAGAGTAACCCAGCATGGACTGCACAGCTGAATTGCAGCCGACAATCAAACGTCTCGGCGGCCCGACAAGGATAACGCCATCTCCGAGATTGGCCATCACAGTAGCGAGAAGATGCTCGGTTTTCGCACCCACAGCTGCCTGTGTCATTCTACTAACATGCGCAAAGGCGAGCCTGCTCAACCAGAAAACAAGGAGAGTCGTCACCGTAACATACAGCAGCCCCTTAAACGTCTGTGCCAATCCGCGGTCAGAACCGGGAGGCAGAAGATAATCGACTACAAAATCACTTGTAATAATCCATGCAACGCTGAGGACCAGAAACATGGCTGTCAGCAACAACGCTGTCTTCCGACCTTCTTGATCCGGATCATTTTCTTTGTTATTCACTGTATTCCTCCTCCCAGCTTGATGGGCTGTGTCTCATCTGCACGCTAACCTTCCGCTAATTACCGCCGATACGCAAAACCGGCAGGGCGAAGCCACTGCTGGGCCGCTGTATGCCTTATCAGAAATTCATTACATTCAGCTGAGATCAGAGATCATAACATGCATACGCTACCGCTGATAAAAGCAATATATCATTGCATCCTCTATCCGTCAAACTAAGTATTCTTTATTCAGAAAAAACGAATCAGCAGGCCACCTCGTACTGCATTATGCTGACCATTGGAATTTTTCATCGAGATTTATGCTGGGACTTTGACTGAGCGACACCGGCCCAGGACGTGCTAACGTTATGATGCCTGATTAGACAAACGGTTATTTCATGGAGAACGGCAGGAATTCCAGAACAAAACCGGCATCAACATCACAGTATGTGCAGTGTAACACAGGTGCCTTACAATTGAGGGAACGCACTCTTTCAGTTACCCGGTTGATCAGTTCCGTCGATCGCAAATCTGTTTTATTGAAAAGAATCAGATCCGCACACTGAATCTGTCTCTTGATATCGGGAAGCAGAAGCAGAAGCAGAAGCATCAGAACACCGGGATCAACCACAGCTGTGATTCCCGCAATATGATAATTATGATCCAATCCGCTTTCTTTGAGAGCCCTGTCTGCGGCGCACGGATCTGTCATAGCGCTGGTTTCTATAATCACGGCATCCGGTCTGAGATGCTCGCCGCCGAACAACACCCCGCCTGATATTTTTTCCATAAAAGAAACAAAACCGGGCATCTGACGGCGGCTGAAAACAGATCCCCCGACAAACGCGACTGCCGCGCCCCCCTCCTTTTCTATCTGTGCAGAATCTATATCCACAGCAGAGACCTCGTTGATCACAAAAATAAAGTTGCGGTCTTCAGTCGCATGAACCAGACGCCTGAGCAAACTTGTTTTGCCTGAACCAATAAAACCGACAACGAGATATATGGGGATAGAGGACATTCAAAATGACGGACTGAATTATTTCAACTGCTTATCATCACATTCCGGATCTCCAGACACGTATAGTATTTCCCCGGCATAAATTTCAGCAAACAGGCTTTTCGCGGCCGGCGCTAAAATGTGATGTCGAACAGCGGAAGACATGTCCTTCTCTATAAGGTCTGATCCATTCTTTACATTGTAAAAGAAACCGTTGACACTGTCAATCGTGTCACGCTCCGGTTATTTGCTACAGACAGCTAATATCCGGCGGCAAATAACGAGTATAACTTAACTAGCGCAACAACCCGGAAATGTTCCCCGCACGGCAACTGAGCACCTTGACAAAATGAGTCAAAAGATGCACATTGGTATTTACCAAACTGGCTCTCTGTAGTACAATATTTACAGAAAGATTCCGTTCTCATGAAAGCATAAAGCACGAAAGAAACATATCCATTAACCACACAGCATTTCAACACTGGGCAACTTTCCATCAGCAATGTCAATTTCCAGCGAACAACTTTCAGAACCATGCCGCAGCGAACTGCTGCGCATAGTAAGCTATGTCAGCGACAAAGAACTCAACACCCTGCTGAAAACAGAACCGTCATTCAGCTCCGGCGGGTTCCGTTCACACAAGCCAGCCCTGCTGCGCAAAAGACTGGAACAACTGGTGCTGGGCGGAAATGAAGTATCAGCACAAATACGCAATCTTCTGGCTTCACACTCACGCTCTGCCTCGCTGCTGACACACCTTTCGTCAGACACACTGACAGCCACAGCCGCTGCCTGGTCAGCTGTGCTGGGCGAACATGTTTTTCTTGTAGCAGCCTTGCTGGACAAAAGACAGGAAATCCGTAAAAAAGCTGAAATATGGCTGCGGCGTACGCCGCATTTCATACAGTTGAAACCGGAAAAAGCCATAGATGAATTATCAGAAATCTTCGGTGATATCACCGAATTACTCAATGTGGATCCAGCACACGCACCGACGGTCACGAAGGAAAGCTGGAACGAACAGAAGGAAAAACTCAACCAGCGCATAAAAAAGCTTCAGTCCGAAAACCGGCGGCTGAAAGGTGTTGATGACAAAAACCGCCGGACAGCAACCCTCCTTGAAAAGGAGAAAGAGGAAAATGCGCGCCTGACAGAAAAGCTGAAAGAAAAACGCAATGCCGACAAAAAACTCGTAAGGGAACTGGAATTTGTAAAAGCCGAACTCCAGCGGGAAACGACTCGCCGCGAGGAACGCCTGCAGTCTGCTCTGGACCTAAGTCTGTCAAAAGAGTTTCACGGCTGGCTGGCAGAAGCCAAGGCGGTTGAAATCGAAGTGCAGCACAGAACCGCTTCGGAAGATATCATTGATTTTGCCAGAGAGGCACTCAAAAAACAGCAGGAAAATGATAAACACAGCGGTAACCGGGCAATGCTGAAAAAGCGGTTGCGCGAACTCGAAGATCTTCATGGAAATGTGCAGGATACTCTCCGGAACGCTATCAGCCAGAGTCCCCAGTTGAAACTGGCTGCAGAAAAGCTGGATGACGAGATTAAACATCTCAGCGAGCTGCTTCATCTGCATACAGAACCCCCCCCCCTTGAAAAAGAACTTATCAACAGAATACACTCTACGCCTGATGAGTTTATCTCGCAGCTGCGGAAATTGTCCAAAGAGCTGAAAAGCCTGAAGCTCATAAATAAAAAAGCGTTCAGAAATATTGAAGCTGAATTCCGTAAACGCATGGATACTATACAGTCACTGGGAGTTCCTGTTGATCCGGAACAACAGACCCGCAAAGACGCCGCATCGCTACTTTCGCTTGCCCTTTCCGGCAAACGTTCAGCAATGCTCCTGCTGGACGGACACAATGTGCTTTTCGGATTGCAAGCACGTTATATGCCTCCACGCGGCAAAGCAGTTCCCGACAAAGAAAAACGCCATAATCTGGTTAATGATGTTATACGCATAGCCGCCCCTAATCCGGCCCTGCGTGCTTTTGTTCATTTTGACGGACACACCCGAAGCGACAGTGACCCCGCCCCCAATGTACGGGTAACCTACTCCGGCGGCGAGGGAGAACACCGTGCGGACAAAGTGATAATCGATCAGATCCGTTTTTTAAAATCCTCCTCTCCTGAAACCGATGTTCTGCTTGTAAGCAACGATAACGACCTCTGCAAGGAAGCCCGGCGCCTCGGAGCGAAAGATATGGCAGTTCTTGATTTCGGAGCATTCCTGTAATTGTTTTATATCTGCAATCAGACTGGAAAGAACTGCAACAGAACATTTCGCTGTATTATTCATAATATTCACGTGCCGGATGAATTAAATGCTGTTATAATCACATTATGAAGAAATGCCCATACTGTGCTGAAGAAATTCAGGATGAAGCCATCAAATGCAAACACTGTCATGAATTCCTGGACGGTTCCGGCGAACATCCGCCGTTTCGGGAAAGGCAGGAAGAAAAAACAGAACGGCTTCCATTCTACTTTCATACAACTTTCATTATTATCGCCATCTGCTGTGTCGGGCCTCTAGCACTGCCCCTGTTGTGGTTATGTCCGCAGGCATCAAGGTTTTCAAAATACGCATGGACTATCATTGTTATCCTTCTTACTGTTTTCTCAGTGTTTCTCATGATAAAAACTATTGGCAATATCCAGCAGATGTATGGAATCATGCAGAACGCACTCTGAAAAAAACATTTATTTTTTCTTCTACTTGACATAGGAACACCGATAGTGTTAAATGCGACTGTATGACAGATTACCGCAGAAATTACTACTTTAGCTTTTACTTTAGGTTGCCGGACACTCGGTTCGGGTCGACCCGTTAAGCTAATGCAGTAATACGGAAAGACTTTACAATGAACCGCGTGTCCACAGGGGCACGCGGTTTTTTTTGTGCTTTTTTACATATCAGATAAACAACTGAAGGAATCAGCAATGATAATAGCATTACGCGCACATGCGACAGAAACCGATATACAGACTGTAAGTGATCTGGTCTGTTCCCTTCGTTACCAGCCCCGTATCATACGAGGTGTGGAACAGACTATCATCGCCTGTATCGGTGATGAAATGAGCAACCGCTCACTTGAAGTTCTGAAAACCCTTCCGGCAGTGGAACAGGTATTCCCTGTCCAGAGAAAATTCAAGCTTGTCTCCCGTGAATATCATCCTGAAGATTCCTGCGTAAAGGTGAAAAACACGGAAATAGGCAAGGGGCATTTTGCTGTAATCGCCGGACCTTGCGCAATTGAATCCTATGACCAGTTCCGAACCGCGGTATCTGACATGGTGGACTGCGGTATTGAAATTATACGGGCCATGCCTTTCAAACCGCGGACATCACCTTACGACTTTCAGGGACTCAAACTCGATGGCGCTAAAATCATGCGCGATATTAAACAGGAATTTAATATCGCTTACATTTCAGAAATACCGGGACCCGCGCAAATTGAAATTCTTCACGACATTTCCGACATTTTTCAGGTCGGGGCACGCAACGCCCAGAACTTCGATCTTCTGGAACAGGTTGCTAAAGCCGGAAAACCCGTGTTGCTTAAACGCGGCATGGCAAGCACTATAGAAGAATGGCTGACCGCCGCCGAATATCTTGTGGTTAACGGCTGCCCGGATGTCGTACTCTGCGAACGAGGTCTGCGCTCATTCGATAAGACAACCCGCAATCTGCTGGATATAGGCGCAGTCGCGGTGGCAAAACGGCTCACCCACCTGCCGGTTGTGGTTGACCCCAGCCATGCTGCTGGCTTCCGCTCGCTGGTTCCGCCCTTGGCTCGTGCGGCTATTGCAGCCGGAGCTGACGGACTTATAGTAGAGGCTCACCCTGATCCGGTGAATGCTTTCAGTGATGCGACCCAGCAGTTGCAATCATCATCTTTCAATAATTTTCTCGCGGACATACAGCCGTGGGTTGATCTGGCTGAAGCTACTTACAACCAGAAGAAAAACTGAGGAGTTTTTTATGTCAACTGTATTATACCTCGGGCCGCGGGGCACCCACTCACATGATGCCGCTTTGACACATTTCGGCGACAGCGTAAAACTCAAAGCGTGTATTTCTCATCATGATATATTCACGCAGCTTCACGAAGGAACGAAAAGCCGTAAATATCTTTCCGCACTGGTACCTGTTGAAAATTCAACTGAGGGCCCTGTAACGCAGACTCTTGATTTAATGGCGGCAAACCCTGAAATTTCTATTGCTGAAAGTTTTTCCGTGCCTATACGACATCACCTGATGGCACATCCGGGAACAGCAAGGCTTAAAGATATCAAACGCATATACAGTCATCCTCAGGCCCTGGGCCAATGCTGTTCCAATATAGACAAACACCTGCCGCATGTTGAACGTATCGCCGAATCCAGCACTGCTGCATCCGCGGAACGCGCCGCCAGCGAGACGGGCAGCGCAGCCCTGGCCAGCGAAACAGCAGCAGAGATTTACGGTCTCAGAATCATGAAACGCGACATGCAGAACAACAACCGTAACATAACCCGCTTCATGTTGCTTACTACAAAGAAGCGTACAACCGGACCTGCAGGTAAAGATTCTGACGGAATCCGTTCACTGATGTATGTGGTGTTGCACAACCGCCCCGGTGCTCTTCTGCACGCTCTTTCTCCCTTTGATGCCGCGGGTGTCAACCTTACTTTCATACAGAGCCGCCCTCTGCCCGGACGTCCATGGGAATACGCATTTTTTATTGAAGCAGTAACCGACTGGACATCTCCGGCCCACATTGCCGCTTGGCAGCTTATCAGCACACTTGCAGATTCCGGACGGAAGATAGGAACATACGTTGTGAAGTGAACTTTCATGTATATTTTCATACTGGCAAGCTTCACAAACAAATGAAAAAATAAATTGCACGCATACATCAGACCGTCAAACACTGATTATTTTTACATCAACAGCTGAAATGCAATTAGGAATAAAGAACAGAAAATGAACAAGCTTAATCAACTGAGAAACATTATCGCGTCTTTAGATGAAACTCTTGTACGGGCACTGTGCAATCGTGCCCGCTTCAGGCTAAATCCTGAACTTTACCGGCACAGAGAAAACATTCCGGATACATCTGAAACTGCAAAACTCTTCGGCTCAGCAGCCACCATGGCCGGCCGCGCCCACATTATACGCCCGTTATATGTCAGCGTGATTCTGCCAGCACTTTGCAGTCCCGGCAGTGATGAAGACTGCCGGAAATGCATCTCAACAGACAGCAGCTGCATGAATGCCCTGGTCCAGAGACTGAACCTGTCAGTTCATGTAGCCGCTTTAAAAAAGGAGCAGATCCCCGAGGCTCTCCGTAAACCTATAGAACTGAAAGACCCTGTTCTTCTTGAAAAGGCCATCACCAATCAGGCTGTTGAAAACAAAGTGATCAAACGTATTCTGGAAACAACCAGGGAACAACAGGTCAACAGCGACCATCTGCAGGAGAAGGTGGCAGCCCTTTACACTGAATGGCTGATTCCCGTATCACGCAAAATTCAGGTTCATGATTTGCTGCTGTGATATCACAGCAATAAAACCGCCCGGCCTCTTCAATGTGGAAACCCGTATATTTCAGGAAGTTGCGGTATTGAGGTGCAGTTTTAAAAAACGCAAAAAACAAGGCAACAAGGGTTGACTAAGACCGAAGTTTTTGGCATTATACACGCCTAATTGCATCCGTGGTGGAATTGGCAGACACGTATGATTCAGGTTCATATGCCGAGAGGCGTGGGGGTTCAAGTCCCTCCGGATGCACCATCTTTTTTTCAGGCATGCCCCCATCGTCTATCGGCTAGGACATCGGGTTCTCATCCCGGAAAGAGGGGTTCGACTCCCCTTGGGGGTGCCATAATCGGCAACCTGTTGAATACCAGCGGTTTACAAAGGGTTTATGGTTGTTTTTTACCCTTAAATAATCCGAGTTACAACGAGAGTTACAACACATACTATTTAGTTTTGGCTTGTCCTAGTCAGTTTGAGACTATAAACAACGGCCGGGGGTCGTATTTAAATATATAACATTTGACTTAATCAATCCGGTATATTCCTGTTAAATTGACAATATGCTGAGACAGTTAAGACATCATGTTGCCGGGGGTTGGTGCCACATAACAACCCGTGGGCTGGGCCGTCGTGCAATATTTGAGAGTGAGCGGGATCGCGAACATTTCATTGAACTGCTTGCCGGGATGGTTGAAAGATACAGCATTATTCTGCATGCGTATGTTCTTATGGGCAACCACTATTCATCTTCTTGTAGAGTCGCCGGAAGGGAATGTCAGCAGGGCGATGCAGTGGCTGAATACAAGCTACGGGACCTGGTTCAATGTCAGCCGTAACCGCAGCGGGCCTGTTTTC
>JAWOEI010000116.1:0-29568 GCA_046482825.1 Kiritimatiellia bacterium | reverse complement strand
TAGAACTGTAGCCGAGGTCTTTGACCTCGGAAGATGTATGATGCAAATTGCCGTAAATTTGATGATTTGCACCAATTCGCAGATGCGCCCGTCTGCTTTGAGCCAGACATGTATTCCTCATTTTTATAAAAGGAATAACGATGAAATATATCACTTCTATTTTAACTCTTCTGTTTGTGATGTCTACTCAGGCGCAACCCGATGACTGGGAGAATGTCAGGGTCACCGGTATAAATAAAGAATCTCCGCACGCCACTCTGATGCCTTTCCGGTCTGTTCGCAGGGCTTCAATCAATCGAACTGAATCATCGTTTTGCAGGTCTCTCAACGGAATATGGAAGTTCAACCTGGTCAAAACACCTGAAGAACGTCCCGAAAATTTCTATAAACCTGATTTTGATGATTCCGCCTGGAGTGATATTACGGTTCCCGCCAACTGGCAGATGAAAGGATTCGGACAGCCGATTTATACAAATATAAAATATCCTCACGATAAAAACCCGCCTTTTATTCAGGGAGAAAACGGCAATCCTGTAGGGTCATACCGGATGAATTTCGATGTCTCGTCGCAAATATCTGAAGGGCGTGAAGTCTTTATTCATTTCGGCGGAGTTGATTCCTGCTTTTATCTCTGGGTGAATGGTGAAAAGGTCGGTTACAGTCAGGGAAGCCGTACTCCGGCGGAGTTCAATATTACAGAGTATATCGGTAAAGGAGAGAACCTGCTGGCTGTGCAGGTCTTCCGCTGGTGTGACGGCAGTTATCTTGAGGATCAGGATGGCTGGCGACTGAGCGGAATTTATCGTGATGTTTACCTTTATTCAGTTCCGAAAACTCATATACGCGATTTTTTCCTGACTGCGGATCTTGACGAAAATCTTTCGTCTGCTTATTTCAACACCGAAATCAGACTGCGTAACTACTCCGATTCGGATATGGCTCCCCAGTCCGTCGAAGTTATTCTTGCCGATGCGGAAGATGAGATTGTCTGCCGTAATAAAGTCTTCGCCGGTTTTATGAGGGCCGGGGAAGAGAAGACTTTGAATGTGAGTATGTCTGTTGACTCGCCAGCGTTGTGGAGTCATGAAACACCCAGTCTCTATCATGTTTATCTGGTGCAGTATGGTATAGGGGGGCGTGTGCTGGAGGTATTGACTTCTCGTTTCGGTTTCAGAAAAATCGAAGTCAGGGGAACAGAGATTTTTCTGAACAACAGATCTGTTGTTATGAAAGGTGTAAACCGGGTTGAGCATGATCCGAAGGAAGGCAAGCATATCCGCCGATCTATGGCGGAACTGGATGTCAGACTCATGAAACAGCATAACATCAATACAGTGAGAACCGCACATTATCCGCATGATGAATACTTTTACGACCTCTGTGATGAGTATGGCATCCTGGTGATTGATGAAGCTAATGTTGAGAGTCACGGCATGGGCTATGGGGATGAGACTCTGGCAGCCAGTCCGGAGTGGATGCATCAGCATGTGGAGCGTTCACGCATGATGGTTGAACGCGATAAGAATCATCCCTGCGTTGTGCTTTGGTCGCATGGTAATGAAGCCGGCACCGGTGAGAATATTACGGCTATGAATAATTTTGTGCATGGGCGCGATAAAACCCGTCCCACTCATTATCATTTTTCCGAAGGTCCGAGGAACTGCGATGTGCTGGGGGGCGGCCGTCTGGATAAAGTTTCCTACCGCTATCCGACAGTGGATCAGCTCGAAAAGCAGTCCTTCCATCAGAAAAATAAAGACAAACGCCCCTTTTTAATCAATGAATATGCCCATGCGATGGGTAATGCCCTCGGTAATCTGCAGGAATACGTTGACCTGTTTGCAAAATATCCGTCGCTTGTCGGAGGCTGTATCTGGGACTGGGTTGACCAAGGGCTGGAGAAGACAGCTCCCGATGGCGAGGTCTTCTGGGCCTACGGCGGTGATTTCGGGGATAACCCCAATGACGGCAGTTTCTGCCTCAACGGTCTTGTTTTCCCTGACCGGACGGTAAATGCCAAGACGCTTGAAACTAAGCATGTCTATCAGAATATCTCCTTCGCAGTGAAAGATGGAAAAGTGAAAATCGGTAACGATTTTTATTTCAGTGATTCTTCAGGACTTTATTTCAGGTGGGAGTTGCGCAGGAATGGAAAGGTGGTTGAAGACGGCAGATTTGATGTTCCTGTTATAAAGCCCCGCAGCAGTGTGTCGATTGCCCTGCCAGCGGTCTGCAGCGCTTTGGATAGTCAGGATGAGTACACAATTGTGCTTCAGGCCTGCTGTAAAGAAAAGTCGCTCTGGTGTGACAGAGGATTTGTCGTTGCAGAAGAGGAAGCAGTTCTGCAGCCATACAGTTTTGATGTTGATGCGGTCTTGGATGCCGGTGTAGCGCCTTCTGTTGCTTCAACCGGTTCCGCCACTGTTGTCAGTAGCGACAATTTCAAGCTTGTATTCAACAGCAGTACGGGTTTTATTGATTATTATGAGTATGAAGGCAGATCATTTCTGGTCCGGGGACCGCAATTTTCTGTCTGGCGCGCAGTGATTGATAATGACAGATCTAATGTTTTCAGAAAGCAGGGCAAGCTGAAAGATCTCAAATCCTCACTGCGTAAATTTGATGTTGTTACAAAAAACAATAAAGCTGTGATCAGTGTGGTACGTTGCGAAAAAACCGGTAAAGGCAACAGCGAATTCGGTTTCAACATTGCTGAACGTTATGCTGTTGACGGTTCCGGCAGGATAAGTGTGGATGCTTTGATCAGACCTTTCGGCAAGGTTCCGTATCTGCCGCGCATCGGTTATGAAATGATGACCTCTCAGGGGTTTGAGCATTTCAAATGGTATGGCAGGGGACCGCATGAATCCTATGCGGACAGGAAATCCAGCGCATTTCTCGGAGTTTACAGCGGAAAGGTTGATGAGCAGTTTGTCAATTATCCTTTTCCGCAGGAAAACGGAAACAAGACCGATGTACGCTGGATGACCCTCAGAAGCGATAAGTCCGGGTTCAGAATAAGCGGTTATCAGCCTTTGAACTGTTCCGTTAAGCATTTCACAACCGAAAATCTCGATAAGGCCGAGCATACCTGTGAGCTGAAGAAAATACCGGAAACAACCGTCAATATCGATCTGGAACAGGCGCCTCTCGGCAATGGCAGCTGCGGTCCGCGGGCTCTGGAGAAATATATCATCAGAATTGAACCCAAACGTTTCGGGTTTGTGATCGAACCGCTTTAGTCGCTGTAAAATCAACTCCTATCACAGAAACAAAGGCGGGTGCGTGGAGTTTTCTGTTTTCAAATGTCGCATCCAAAGGGAAAATGCGACGCATTTGTAAGAATAATTTTCAGGTAACAGAAAAATCCGCATTCATTCCGCCTCCGGAACCGACTGCTCTGCAATCCGTAATGCATGCCCGGGACCGGTTCCCGGTTTCCGCCCGAGAGATTCAATGCGCTTTCTTACATCTTCCCTGATGTCCACTGATGTGTCCACTTTGGATTTGCCGGGATAAAGATTGTAATTAACTTTATATTGCAACGGCGTAAAATTAGGCATGAATACATTGGCTCCGCATTTCAGAACCTCGTTGCGTCCGCCGTCACGCAGTGAGTCAAATGCGGTAGCTGCCGGTATATGCGCATCAGGATTCATCATGCGAATCAAAGCCATGGTTCTGAAGTATATTGCGTCATTTTTCAGTAGCGATTCTCCACTCAGCGGCGTGTCAGGAGCTGGGATAAACGGTCCGCATCCAATCATATCAAGATGCAGTTTTTTTGTAAAAAGGATGTCCTCTGCAATATCTTCAAGAGTCGCACCCGGCAGACCTATCATAAAACCGCTTCCGGTCTGGTAGTTCAGGCAGCGCAGATTTTCCAGGCCTTCCAGGCGTGCGCTGAGAGGTTCGTTCGGATGAATCCGGTTGAATATTTTTTCATTGCAGGTTTCAAAGCGCAGTAGAAAACGATCGGCACCCGCATCTTTCAGAAGTTTTAACTTCTGCTTTGTTTTGGTGCCGATGGACAGAGTGACAGCCATGCCGGTTTCTTTTTTTACGGCCGCAACGATTTTCGCTATATCCCCGGTTCTGAATGCGGGATCAACCCCGCTCTGCAGGACAACAGTGCCGCAGCCCGAATCCCTGACTATGTAGGCCGCTTCCAGAATTTCATCCGGCGTCATGCGGTAGCGCTTGACGCCGGATGCGCCCATGCGTATGCCGCAGTAGTGGCAGCTGTTGCGGCAGTGGTTGGAAAATTCAATGATTCCCCGCAGATGTATCTCATCACCATGTATTTTCCGGGTAATGTCACGGGCTGCGGCGAAGATCCGGTCTCCGGTTTCGTCACTGCTGTTAAGCAGATGTACAAGCTCTTCGACCGATGGCCTTGCCCCTTCAGCAATTTTCTGTAACAGTGTCTGGACAGGCAGCATGCTATTTCTCTGAACTGCTGCATTTATCGCAGCTTTTAGCAGGGGATTTGCAGGTAGCGTCTGAAGCAGATGCCTTCTCCGACGGTTTTTTCTCCGTCGGTTTCCTGCTTCCGCCGTATCCCGAAGCCAGTTGAAATGTTTTTGTGGTGGCAAAAGGAGAAAACTGTTTTTTCAACCGACGTGAACCGCAGCTCGGACATTTTACGGGACGGTCGGTGGAACTTTTTGCCAGGTGTTCAAAATCATTACCGCATTTAGCGCAGTTGTATTCATATATCGGCATAACTATCCTCTATCTTGTTTTGATGTAAACCGGTATTGTGCCATTTCCGGCGCTGAAAATTCCAGCTAAATTATTGTGGATGACGAAGTCCGGGTGTCTGCGGCTATATCTGACGGATTTGTCCTTACAGGAGAAACAGAGATATGTTAAATTCATCAGCATTCCGGAAAACTGAAAAAGATGCTGAACTTGTGAAGATTTCACTGATAAATATGCCCTTTGCTCCTGTAGGAGCACTGTCCATAGGACTTGCGCAGATAGAGTCTGTGCTCAAAGAAAGGTTCGGCCGGCAGGTAGAGGTGCGCACTCACTATCTGAATATCGATTTTGCCGATGAGATGAGTTTTTCCGGGTTCTACCATCATGCGGTTTCTCCTTATGGACGCATGACAGGTCTTGCCGACTGGTTTTTCCGTTCAGCCGCTTTCCCGCAAACAGAGGATAACATTGAGGCGTATCTTTCCCGATACTATTTTGATGGGGCGCCTTCTGCCTGTGAGGTTGCCGGGTTTATCCGAAAACATCGATCCGGGATGTATGCTTTTCTTGACGATCTCATTGCAGAATATCATCTGTCATCTTCGGATATCGTCGGATTCTCCCTCAGTTTTTTTCAGACAACTGCTTCGATTGCCATGGCTGACCGCCTGAAGGCTGTTAATCCGGAGATAACCGTGGTGTTCGGTGGTCCTCTGGTGAAAGGAAGACCGGGATATACCCTTGCATGTCAGCTTTCTTCTGTTGATTATGTGTTTTCAGGTCCCGGACTTGTCAGCTTTCCGGAGTTTGTTTCTTCCAGGCTTGCAGGCAAGTCTGATGCGGCGTCTGCTGTTCAAGGTATTTTCGCTGCTGGCAGAGAGCTGAAACTGCCGCCTGAAAAAAATGCGGGCCTTCATCCGGATATCAACAGTGAAATTTCTCTCGATTACAAACCCTTTCTCGACAGATATGAAGAATGTGTCGGAGATTCTGAAGTTTCTCCGTATCTTCTCATGCAGACATCACACGGTTGCTGGTGGGCTGACAGGGTGCGATGCACCTTCTGTGGGTTGAACTGCCTGAATAACTCTTTTGGGTGTTTGGATCCGGATACGGCTCTGCGGCATATCAATTCAGTCCTTGAATATTCGGACCGTGTCTCCTGTTTTGTCGCCTGTGACAATATAGTGCCGCCCGGGTATTTTGAGCAGGTCTTTCCCCGGTTTCAAGTCAAAGAGGGCGTTTTCATTAAGTATGAAACCAGACCGGATATTACGGCGGAGCAGATGCATACGCTTGTTAAGGCCGGGGTCAGGTGTGTTCAGGCCGGAATAGAGGCGCTTTCAACGGAAAGCCTCAGGCTGATGCGTAAAGGCGTTTCGGCTTTCAACAATATTCTTTTTCTCAAGAACTGTGTCAGCAGAGGACTTTATCCGGAGTGGAATTTACTGCTTTTCTCTCCCGGAGAGGATGAAAGTGTGTTACATAAATATAGCCGGGATATTCCGAATCTGACTCACCTTCAGCCGCCTGTCGGGGTGTTTCCCGTTGAGTTTGTGCGCGACTCCCTTTATTTTGATAATCCTGAAAAATTCGGACTGAATCTCGAACCGCACGAGAGTCTTTTTTATATCTATCCTTTCGACAGGGCGGCAATATCTAATCTGGCTTTTCGCTTTTATGATAAAAATGCCGATTTGCCAAAAATGAACTTCTGGCTGGAAAAACTGGGCGGTATGATTGAGACGTGGCGGGAACGGTGGAGTGTTGCACCGGAAAAACGACCGCGTCTGATTCTTTGGCGCGATGAACATAGTGCTGTCATCCATGATTCCCGCTTTGAAAAGGAACAGAACTTTCGTATCGGGGATGACGAGGAAAAACTGTTGAAGGTTTTGGAGAATACGCCGATGACAGCGGAATGCGCTGCCGTTTACTGCGGATTTGATGAGAAATATGCGATTGAATTAATGGATGCACTGACAGAACACGGGTTGTTTTTTCAGGAGAACGGAAAATATATGAGTCTTGTTAGAAACTGCGGATATCCTGAACGGAGCTGAAATGCGCACTTCGCGGCTTAACCCCGGTTCTTCAGGGTGACAAGTGGTGCAAAAAACACTATACTCCATAATTGTTTTAAGTCACCTGTCTGCATGCCTGCGCACAGACAGGCAATTGTTAAGCAGACAAGCTATAAAGTGCACCTGTTTTTTTATTCCGGTTGTTTTGTCCGTCGCGAATTTGGTTGAAATGCTCTTTGCCTTATACAGACCTTAAAAAATAATCAAATGTTAAAAAAAACAAAAAATAACACTGCATTGGCGACTGCGGTTCTCATAGCAGTCGCGATAAATTGTCGTGCCCAGTCTTCACGACACGATGAACGGGGACTGTGGAAAATCTGGGTTGCCGGCGCCAACAGCGCCTTTATGGCCCCGGATGTCGCACGGGACTGCCAGCAGTTTAAAACGGAAAACCCGACAGATTCATTGGCGGTTGTCGCTGCCGGCATCGAAGCATGGAACTATCTGAAAGCAGGAAAAACCGAAGCTGCAGTTGAAGTTTTTAATTCTATGCTTCTGGAAAAAGGACGGGGAAAAGGTTTGCAGAAGGCTGGCGACAGAATGGCACGTAGCTGGCTTTCCCGTCTGGACAGGGAGAAGGTGGCAGCCGGTCTTAAAAAACTGTATCTCAGAAATATAGAGTTTCCTGCGTCGCTGGATTCGCTGCAGTCCTTGAAAAATATGCCTGTGCCGCCCCTGACCGATCGCTGGGGAAAACCGTGGGAATACAGTCGGAAAAGCACAATCAAAGGGATGGCGTCACAGCGATATAAACTGGAATCCTCTGTTCTCGGATCACGCTCCGTCCTGGAAAAAGCTTTGAAAGTGTCCTATGGGAAGGAAATTGACCTCAGGCCTGTTCGTGTCCTGCCGAATGTGCGGGATACAATTGAGTTCAAAACCGCATCGGGGAGAGTTGTTCTCCGGCGTGTGGAAGATGGCGTAAACAGGATTAACCTGGATTACCTTGGAGAGTATATTATCGTGCTTTCGGACGGTTCTCACTGGAGCGTGATGGCCAAGCCGAGGTAGGGTGGAAGTGCGCGAATGCTGGAATGTGCGAATGCGCGAGTAGGGCTGAGTGATGAATGATAAGTTTGGGTGCGAGCTGTGAGTTACGGGGAGCAGTTGTCCATAAAATCCACTCCACCAGCAAAGTCCGCAATAAAAGATTTTGATTTTATGAAACTGACGAGTTGTAAAAAACTGGAATACGGACGCTGTGTTCCGCTTGATGAGACCGTACGGCGGCTTGAAATCGAAATCGGCTCCAGATATGAATACCGCCTGTTTGAAACACAGGTGGCCGAAAGGCTTTACTGGTCAGCTCTCTATATTGACGATCTGGAATTCCGTTCAATGGGCAAGGGGATTACCGCCTTGCAGGCGAAAGCCGGAGCTCTGGCCGAGTGTGCCGAGTGGGTGGCTTCGCGCACACATGACCAGCTGCCCGGTTATACGGCTGGACATCAGAGCACAATTTCCGACGCAGTGGGAATTGAAGAGATAATTTCCCATGTTGATGTTTCTCAGGATGCCGTTGAAAAAGTGAAGCAGAACGATGCCGCGATGTTCTGGGTTGACGGTTTTTCTCTGATGACAGGCAGAACTTCCAGGATACCCATCGAATTTGTCCGGCAAATAAGCGGCCCGAGCGGTATGGCTGCTGGCAACCGTTATGAAGAGGCTGTCGTGCATGCACTGGAAGAAGTGTTTGAACGGCGTGTTCATATTACGGTTCTCAAACAGAAACTCGTAATGCCGACTATTGATATCGATACTGTAAATCACCCTGTTCTCAGGAAGCAGATCAGTTTTATCCGTAATAAAGACATTGAGATCTATCTGAAAGATCTGAGCTTCGGCGGAATTATGCCCTGTGTCGGAGCATATTTCCGGGATCCGAATATACCGGAAGATTATCAGTTTCACCATTTTTTTAAAGTCGGATCCGGTTTTAACCGTGAAGAAGCCCTGATACGTGTTTTTACAGAGTATGCTCAGGGACGTATGAGAGATGAGTTTATCGACGGTAATAAAGCGGACCAGGAACGGGTTCTGAAATATGACCTGCGTGCGCTCAAGTGCATTCCTGATAATGGAGATAATTATCTTTCCGCTTTTATGTTCGGCTTTGTGCCCCATAGGACGGCCGAATTTTTTAAGGAGGGGCCGCTTGTGCCCTTCAGTAAAGGCGAAAAGTTTGACGATTGTCTGCAGGATATTGAACGGTCAAAAGAAATTTTAAGACAGCTCGGCAAGGACTGCTTTGTGATTGATTTCACTGACCCTGAAATCGGGTTTCCCGTTGTTGAGGTTGTTGTTCCCGGCTATTCCGATGTGCTGCCCTATTATCCGTCTGACAGCAGGGTTCTTTTCCGCCGATATAACCGAAGGGATATCCTGCGTTCCTACGGAGCTTCGGTCGATGGAGAACAATCCGCCGGGGGCGCCTCGAATAAAAGTTTCTGAAACAGCTTCCAGCTCTGGAAGTCATTGGGGCGCAACTGCGAATTGGTGCAAATCGTCAAATTTACGGCAATTTGCATCATACATCTTCCGAGGTCAAGGACCTCGGCTACAGTTTTAACCCAGCGTAGCCGGAACCAAATTTTTAACTACGGAGAACACTGAGGAACGGAGAAGCAACCATAATTATCATATCAACTCCGTCTCTCCGTACAGGGTGCGATTCAATTTAGTTGATCAACACGCTATTTGTCTCAAACAGCACACTAAAGTGTGTACTACGAACATAAAAACGTTTGTAGTACAGGCTTTAGCCTGCCGGATGAGACCATTTAGTCACGTTTCAACTAAATTGAATCGCACCCCTCCGTACACTCCGTGGTTACAATTTCTTGTTTTTTGTGACAGAAGTTGATTTTATAGTGACTAATGCATTTTTACTGTAGGGCGGGGTCCGTGACCCCGCCGTGCACCGATTCGCAGATGCGCCCAAGTCATTGAAATCACCAATAGACAAATTCAGTGTAAAGTGATACTTTCAGAATATCGGGATGTATTTATTTATCAAAGGAGCTGTGATGAAAAGTGAAGTATATAAAACTGTGACAGCAGGAAAAGTTATGCTGGCCGCTACATTGTGTACGGGTACAGTTCTGGCTGGCGACGGATCCGATGAACCGGGTTTTGTGCCGCCTCCGAAGAACCGTCAGCCGCCGCCAGCACCGCCCCGCACAATTTCTTCCGCAGAGACAACCGATCCGTGCTGCTGCTGTCCGGTGACGCCCCAGGCGCGCACTGAAGCCAAGAAACCGCCCCAGCCGCCAGCGTTGATAACCAAGCTGAAGACAGAGGATGCCGCACCGTTAAAAACGCAGAAAAAGCGGGAATAAACTTTATGAAATGTTTTCTTCTCAGCCTATGTCTGTTCCTGTTCACGTCTTTTCCGGCATCGGCACAGGAGGATGACTACGACAGAGACTGGAATGCCACTCCCAATGACGTTAACAATCTCCTGAAAAGCATGAAGGAGATGATAGACGTTAACTACAGCGTTCAGGTTGCGACACTCGGCGAGATCGATACAGATCCCGCGAAGAATCCTATCCTGTACCGCTCGGGACATTATAATTTCTCATATTCCGAATCGCAGCGTAAACTTATCCGGGAATACTGCCTGAACGGGGGAATGATAATTTACAACACCGGTCTGGGCTCCGCTCCGTTCTACCGTTCCGCCGTCAGAGAACTCGGCAGAATCTTTCCGGAACAGCCGGTTCAGAGACTGAGTTCTGATCATCCGATCTTTCACTCCTACTATGATGTGGATCATGTCAGGTACTGCCCCGGGGTGAAAGCTGCGGGATATAGAGGTGATGAACCCTGGTTTGACGCTGTAGAGATCAACTGCCGCGTTGTGGCTCTTATCTCGCGCTGGGGTATGGCTGTCGGATGGGAGGATGATGTCTCTCCTGAGTTCCAGGCCTACGAACCGGAGTTTGCTAAACGTCTCGGTGTTAATATCTTTGCCTACTCCTCCGCCATGCGCGCATGGGCTAAGAGTCAGGCGCATGCCATTAAGTTTGTCGATAAGCCTGAATCCAGTGCGGATAAGGTGGCTATGGTGCAGGTGGTTTATGATGGTGTCTGGAAAACCCGGCATGCCGGACTTTCTGTTATTCTCCGGACCTTTAATCTGAAAACTGATGTCCCGGTTAAATTCACGGTAAAAGAGATGCGTCTTTCCAATCCCGCAATTTTCAATGCGCCGCTGCTTTATATGACCGGACACGAACACTTTACTCTTAAAAAAAGTGAAGCTGTTCAACTCAGAAAATACCTTGAAAATGGCGGTTTTCTGCTGGCGGAAGCCTGTTGTGGACGCAAAGGTTTTGATCTGGCCTTCCGAAAGGTTATGAAGGCTCTTTTCCCGGCTTCTCCGCTTAAACCCATTCCTTACGATAATGTTATTTATCACATGCCGAATGATGTTGAGAAAATCGGTGTGACACCTGCCCTGCAGCAGACACTGGGTTCGGCGCTGACACGTCCGAAACTGGAAGGAGTGGAGCTCAACGGACATGTGGCCGTGGTTTACAGTCCCTTCGGTATGGCCGGTGGATGGGAAATGTCGCAGAGCCCCTACGCTAAAGGGTATGATGATGTCGGTTCACAACGGCTTGGCCAGAATATTCTGATGTACTCGGTGACGCAGTAAAAAAGAAATGCTGAGGGATGAGTGATTAAGACCAGTGCGTGAGTGGGATAGAAACGATTACCGCGATTCACTCGATTCTCTAAATACAGCTGATTTAAGGAACAAGGATGAAAACATGTTTTTTTGCCAGCACACTGATTGCTGTGTTTTGCGTATGCTCAGTCAATGCCGCCGCCGTGCCGAATGGTAATGATTGCGCTTTGGAACTGGTTGAAGCGCGAACTCCCGATGAGATGAAAGAGCTCATTGATGCGGCTGCAGGTAAAAAACACTTTTTTCGCTATCTGGAAGTATTGGCTTTAAAGGAAGGCAGTAATAACGGTGCTCCTGTCATCGGCCTTAAAACCCGCGAGCCGAGTTCGGACATGATTGTGAAATTTCTTGTCCAGAAGAGTGTGTCGCTTTCAAAACTGCTGGAGCCTCCGAAAACTTCTGTCGGAGATGCAGTTGCTGTGATAGGAGTTATTGAGAGTATCGATCCCGAAAAGAAGGAGATGGTTCTTAATCCTGTTATTGTGCGCTATAAGGACCGCCTGGTTCCTAAAGTCGGCAGGGAGATGCTTGAAGAGATCGATTCCTCCGCCGTTATATATTCGTTCACTGCATCGGGTGAATCGGTTAATGTTTCCAAACGTGATGAAGATCTGATCAGAAACGCTGATGAGATGATAGAAAAGCTCGGTAATGACGGCTGGGCGGATTATCTGCGCAGAGAGATTGCAAAGCGTGATAGGGCTGAGCGGAAGGCTCGTGACAAACTTGATATTTACAAGAAGAAACAGTGAACAGTGAACAGTTAGCAAATTACAGTTGATAGGGATATGGTTCACAAGCACGCTCACTGCCGACTGCCGACTGCCGACTGAAAAATTTATGGCGAAAAAAAGAAAATCAAAGGGCAAAACTTCTGAAAAAAAGACCCGTAAGCCGGGGGAAGAGGGCATTAAAGCTTTTCTGAATGCGGAAGAAATGCATAAACTGTCCCGCATTGTTCTTCAGTCACGCTATGTGGTGGAAGGGAATCTTTCCGGTGCGCACAGAAGTCCTCTGAAGGGGGCCAGTTCCGAGTTTGCAGATCACAAGGCCTATGGTATTGGCGATGACCCCAAGCATATCGACTGGAAGGTCTTCGGCCGTACAGACAGATATTATATCAAACGCTATGAAGATGAAACAAACCTGAGAGTTTATTTTATTGTGGATCGCAGCAGATCCATGGGATACGGCAGCGGGGATGTCACGAAGTTCGATTTTGCCTGCAAGCTGGCTGCCGCCTTAAGCTATGTGGTTATCAAGGCGCGGGACTCTGCGGGATTCTTTCTTTTCTCGGAGAAAATCGATTTCCAGGTGCCGCCGCGTAATTCAATCAACCACCTGCATAATACCCTCAAGCGCATACAGGATGTTGAGCCGGATGCCGCCACCAATACTGCCGGAACATTGCACAGGATTGCGGAATCCATCCATAAACGGGCTCTGGTTGTGCTGATATCTGATCTGTTGGACGATGAAAAGGCCATAATCCAGGCTCTGGCTCATTTCCGTAAACAAATGCATGATGTGATTGTCCTGCACGTGCTTGATCCTGTTGAAATCGATCTTTCTCTGAAGCAGGGTTTTGAATTTGAAGATATGGAGACAGGAGAAAAACTGACTGTCGATCCCCGCGGTATGGCCGGAGAGTACCAGAAGGAAATAGAATCTTTTCTGGAATTTTACCGTGTCTCCTGTAACGCGATGAAAGTTGATTACCGCCTGGTAAAAACCGATCAGCCTGTGGATACCTATGTCAGGGCATATCTTGAAGAGCGCAGGAGATTGAAATGATCAGTTTTTTGAACAGCGCTTTCCTGTGGGGTCTGGCGGCATTGACCATACCGCTGATTCTGCATTTTATCCAGTCCAGCCGGACAGAGAGGCTGCCGTTCAGCACAATCCGTTTTCTCAAAGCAGCACACAAACGTTCCTCCCGCCGGGTGAAAATGGAGAATTTCCTGCTGATGCTGTTGCGTTTGCTCCTGCTGGCTCTGCTGGTTATAGCGTTTGCCATGCCCGTGATCCGCACCACAAAGTTCGGTAATATTCTCGGTCGCACCTCCCGTGATGTGGCTGTTGTCATAGACGGCTCCTACAGCATGAATTACCGGTTGAGCCGCCAGGTCGTCTGGGATCAGGCTAAAGAACTTGCCGTCGATATCATCAGGGGTCTGGGAGATAATGACCGCTTCTGTATATATTTGGCCGGTGAACAGCTCAAGCCTGTCTATGAGCAGATGAGTGGCAATAAGGAGGAGGCTGTTTCGCTGTTGAAAAACCTGCCGAAACCTGTCGGATCGTCAGAATTGTGTCCGGCCGTGATTGCGGCACTGGATGTGTTGGAAAAGGATTCCAGACGCTCGGAACGTGAACTTCATATCATCTCCGATTACCAGAGACTGCCTTGGGCCGGTTTCAGACGAAATCACGAAAGTCCTGATGACAACGGAATTCTTGCGGAAAATAACGGAGTGGGCACTAATGTATGGGATCCGGCACTGGTAAGCGATAACACAACCTGCTTTGTGACACTTCTCGGTACACCGGAGCCGGAAAACTCTGCCGCTGTTGATGTCGAGCTGGCGCCTGAGCTGATTACCGAAGATACCCCCTGCCGGGTGTCGGTTACGTTGAGCCGTACCGCCCCGTCCATGGATTCGGCTGTCTCTATATTTGTGGATGGTAAAGAGGTCGGACGTCAGGCCGCTGCAGTGGAAGAAGGCCGCGACAGTAAAACGCAGTTCATGCTGCCTCCCATGAGTGGCGGTGTTCATGCCCTGCGTGTTGAAACTCCGGATGATGCTCTTGCTGATGACAATGCTTTTTATTTTCTGATTCGTGTACGTGAAAAACTCCCTGTCCTCTGCGTCGGAGAGAAGCACAATACGCTTTTTCTGCGTACAGCTCTGGATGCCGGTTCCGAAGGAGTTTCACCGGTTGATGCGAAGACGGTTTCTCCCGCTGCGCTTGCTGCTGAAAACTTTGCTTCCTATTCCTGTGTCTTTCTCTGTGATGCAGTCAATCTTCCTGGCCAGGAGATTGCCCGATTGGAACGCTATGCGGCTTCAGGCGGTTTGCTGATCGTTTTTCCGGGTGATCGTGCCGTACTAAGCGACTACTCCCGCTGGTCAGTTCTGCCTGCAAAACCGATATCTTTTATCGAGCCTCCTCCTGAAGACCGCAGGCATCTGCTTACCTGGGACAGACCGCAGCATCCGGTTCTGAGGAATCTTGCGGAGGATGGTTTTGCCCCGTCTCTCGTGATTAAACGCCAGCTGAATATTCCTTCTGTCGAGGAAAATGCCGAGAGTATCGTTTCAACCAGTGCGGGCGAACCTTTTCTCGCCACCCGTTCCCATAAACGTGGTGCTGTCATGCTTTTCAGTGTGGCGGCTGACCGCTCCTGGAGTGATTTTCCGCTTTCTCCCTTCTATCTTCCTCTGATGCATCAGATAATCCGTTATGCTGCCGGAGTGGGGGGCGGCAGACCTTATATCGATGCGGCGGATTCCCTGTCCCTGACGGAACATCTACCTGAAGCTACACGCGCATCAATCCTCACCAAACCCGACGGAAAACAGGCAGCCCTGCGGAGTGCCATGGTTGAAGGCAGTAGAGTCATTTATGCAGAAGGACTTAATCAGCCGGGGCAATATACCTTGCAGGTTTCCGGGACGGATACAGCAGAACCGGCTCTGGCTGTCAATATGCCCCGTATCGAATCAGACCTGACGCCGCTTGAACAGCAGGATATTACTGATATACTCAAAATTCCTGCATTGCATGTGGCGGTCGGCAGGAATGACCTGATGAAAAAGCTGGAAGATTTTCGTATAGGACGTTCCCTCGGGGAATCTATACTGTGGATTGCCCTGCTGGCGGGAATTCTGGAGGTGTTCTATTCCAATTATCTCATGCGAAAGAATTCTAAACTGACAGATTTGCTGAAACTTGAGCCCTCAGGACGGGTCAGGGAAAAATAAGTGTGATTGTTTACGACCATATAGTGCCCACAGCGGTAATTGCGGCGGGAGTTGTGACAGCCCTGGCTGTCACCGGAACCGCATACTGGCTTTTTGTGAAACGCGATCTGGCAATGATACCCCTGGTATTGCTGCGCACGCTTTTCTTCATGCTGCTGGGTTGGTGCCTTCTCATGCCCGGTGAACGAACAGTTGAAACCTTGCAGCTTAAGAGCCGTTTCCTCGTGCTGCTGGACCGCTCCCGCAGTATGACCATGACTCCGGAGGACAGCGATATCACCAATCGCTGGCAGAATGCACGTACGATTCTGGATATGCCGTGGATGTCCGATATGACGCGGAAATGTGATGTTGATATCTACTCCTTTGCCGATGAGGTCAGTCCTGAGCTCACCCGCGATGAAGTCTTTGATCTTGTTCCCGATGGCAGTTCCACTCTGCTGCGCGATGCGCTTAAAAAGATGGTTTCACGCTATGCCGGTCTGGATGTAACAGGATGCCTTCTGCTCAGTGACGGTCTTGAAACCCGGGAGGTTTCAAAAGAATGGACCCTGGATAAGATGCCCTTTCCGGTTTACTCTTTGCCCCTGGAAAAGAATGCGGTCTGGGAGGAGGAGCCTGATATCCGTATTGAAACGCTCAGTACACCACGACGTGTGACCGTGGGATGGCAGTCCGAACTCAAGGCGGTTATATCCGGTCAGGGCACAGGAGGACAGCCGTTTACAGTCCGTTTGTTCAAGGATGATGTGCCTGTACAAAAGAAGGACAGCCAGATTCCGGAGGGCGGCGGTTCCCGCGAGGTGGTTTTCAAACTCGATCACCAGTCTATAGGTGTCAGTAACTACCGGGTCACGCTTCCGGAACTCGAGAATGAAAAGCAGACGGATGATAATGAATCGTCGGTGGTTGTCCAGGTGCAGGATGCCAGGAACCGTCTGATGTATGTTGAAGGCGCTCCCCGGTGGGAATCGAAATATCTTTCGCGTGTGCTGCGTGGTAGCAAACAGGTCAGTCCGGCTGTCTTTCTGAAGGGGCCTAAAGGCGGATTTATGACCTATGGCGTTGATAAAGACGTCTCTCCGGATATGAACAAGGCTCAGTTTTCGCAGTTCAAGATCGTGATTCTGGGAAATCTTAGTGGCGAAGAACTGGGAAATGAGCGCGCCTCTGCCCTGGTCGGGTTTGTCGAGGAAGGGGGAAGCCTGATTATGCTCGGCGGTACCAAAGGATGGGCTGCTGACGGTTTTGTGACAACCCCGCTCAAAAAACTCTTGCCTGTCTCCGATTTCTCCAAAAAAGCCTCCGAAGGAACATATCCCGTGATACTGACCGATCAGGGCAGATCTCATGCGGCTTTCGGAGGAGATCCGGAGTTCTGGAAAAATGTTCCCGCAGTGCTTTCTCTCTTCCGTGATGCTGAGCCGTCCGCCGCTGCACGGGTGCTCGTTGAGGCTGAAGGCCCGGACGGAAAACACCCCATGATTCTTACCCGGAGGTTCGGACAGGGTAAGGTGGTGGCCATTCTTTCCGATTCACTCTGGAAATGGCGCTTGAGTCCGGGTGCCCTGAAAAACAAGCCGTATCCGCGTTTCTGGCATCAGTTGCTGTCCTGGCTTCTTCCGGATGCTGATGAGATGGATGACAGAGTCTGGGACATCTTTCTGGATCGTGAAGAGTGTTTCCTCGGAGAGGAAATTGAAATAACTGCCAGATGGGTCGGAGAAGAACGTCCTCCGCCCGGGACTGAAGTCAACGCGGAAATAGTTTTTCCGGACAAAAGAAATCTTCCTTTTTCCATGTCAGCCGGAATGGACGAGGCTGTGGCTGGCAGAACTGTCCCCGCTTACAGCTTTAAATTCAAAAGTGAAGAACCCGGAATGTATGCCGCGACAGCAGCCGCTGAAATCAACGGCCAGCGTGATGAATCCGAAACCGCTTATTTCAGAGTCAAACCTTACTCTCCGGAATTGATACCGCGCCCGCCGGATCAGGAAGTTATCAGAAATATTTCCGCCAGCAGCGGAGCGGTGTTTTATGCTGATGCCGGGGATCTGAACCGCGCATTGATATCGTTGCAGCCTGAGCAGATCGAACAGGATGTTTCCGAGTATAAAACTTACTGGCAGCGCTGGGTGATTCTTGGTATGTTAATAGCATTGGTTGCCTTGGAATGGTTGCTCCGTAAATTCCGTAATCTGACGTGATGATTGAGAAATGCGCGAGTTGAGAATTTTCCTTTGTCCTCTCGGCTTAGTCGATTGCCCCGATAGCGGAGGATGCGGAACTAATGCGGACATGCTGGAGTGCGGCAACCCTGTTGCCGCTCTGAACAGGACGACCCTGCTGTGCCAAGGTGTAGTTCCGCAAGCGGCATTACGCCGTGGCATGGCAGGACCGCACATTTATAAGCGCAGACGGGGTCTGCGCACTCCAAAGCCTGAGGCGGATCATAATAAGAAGGATAAGTATGAAACACATAAAACTTTTGATGTGCATAGGGTTAAGCTTTGCAATAACTGCATCGGCACAGACTTTCGGTCATAATTTCTGTTATAACGGCGATTTTACCCTGGGTGATGATCATCTTGAAGGCTGGAATCTCAATTATGACTGGACCGGTATTTCCCTGCAGCAGGGCAATCATCTCAATGCTTCCTTTCTGCCTCATTTCCGCGGCAAACGGAATGTTATGCGTATGAATGTGCCCAAAGGCTATGAGTCCAAAATAGAATGTAAACTTATCCCTTACAAAGCAGGTGAGAGGTATAAATGCACCTTTGATATTTATATTGAGAATGTGAATATGAAAATGCTGTTCAATGGATATCGCTTCAAGCCGGGAATCAGACCTTATGATGATCCGAAACTGCAGGATCTGCGCAGAATTTATAAAAGCGACCAGAAAAACATGAAAAAAGGATCCGGATGGAAACGGAAAACCATGTTTTTCCCGACTGAATCACGGGTTTCAGCAACTGCATACAGGCACTTGAAAAAAGTGCGCTATATATCCACCTTTTTTTATGTTCCCGGACATACCTATACCGAAGAAGGAAACTTCTATCTTGCCAATGTGAAGATAACAAAGCTGCCCGGCGAGGTGTCGGTTAAATAATGATTCAGTGTGCGAGTTGAACAGAATCGGTTCAGTCTGTTCCCCCGATTAACTCGAGAGTGCAGGCAGATAGGTCTGCCCGGGGGAAGCGGTTTGCTGCTCTACCTTGGCTGAGTTTGAAAAGCGGAGACCGGCGCGCTTCGCCATAGCGAACGATCTGATTTATTGATTATTGAACAAGGAAGTGCCTTATGGCTCTCTCAGCACTGATTGAACAACTGAAAAGCATCGGACGTATGCTTAATCGATGGCGGGCGGAATTCCGTCTGACAGCCGGTTTCGCTGTGCTCTGCGCACTGCTGTTCGTTTTGGCTTTGACGGACATTTTCATGCGTTACAGTCGTGGCGGACGTATTGCAGCCTGGGGCATGATTGTCGTTCCGGGAATTGTACTCGCCGTTGCTGTCGCAAAAACTCTTCTGCATCATCGTACACCGGAGGCAGTTGCCGCAAGTGTGGAAAAATGTTTTCCCGTTCTCGATAATCACCTGATAAATTTTCTGCAGTTTTCTTCTGTGAATGTAAAGAACGCCTTCATTTCCGCTTATGTGAAAATGGATATTCCCCATTGGAACAACCTCGATTTTAAAGAGATGAAGGATGCCCGCACCCTGCGTCACGCCCGGTTGGCCTTTTGTGTCGCCGTGGTTCTGCTTCTCCTGCCTATGCCTTTTCTGGGGCGTGCCTGGAACATCGCAGTGATCCGGGTTCTTAATCCTTTCTCTGATCTGGCTCCTGTCTGTCTTACTCGGATTGTGAGCGTTTCCCCCGGAGATGCCCGGGTGATTCAGGGCGGTGATATAACCCTTGCCGGCAGAATACAGGGGAAAGCCGGACATGATGTCCTTCTGGATGTCCGACCGACCGATGGCGAAGAGGAAACCTATAATCTCGGCACTCTGAAAGGCGAGGGCGAGGAGATATTCCAGTACGCTTTAGTCAAGGTCACATCGGCTACGAAATACCGTTTTCGCGCGGGTGATGCCTATGTAAAGGGCTGGAATGAAATCTCCGTCCGTCCGCCCCTGGCTTTCGACAAAGTGTCCATCAAGGTTCAACCTCCAGCTTATACGGGTATATCTGTGGCGGAATATGATGCGCAGAAAAAATCCATTGAAATTCCTTACGGATCACAAGTATCTCTGTCCGCAGCATGCAATACCGCTTTGCGTAATCTTTCACTTTCAGTTGCCGGTCATTCGGAAGATTTGTTTCCGGACGGCAGTGCAGCAGGTGGAAGCTTTGATCTTGTCGTTACCAACGGCGCGGCTTTTACCCTTGGGGCTGTTGATATATACGGCGGTAAAACGGAAACGGAAATCGGTTTTGATATGCTGCGGGACAATCCGCCTGTGCTTACTGTGAATTACCCGCAGAGATCTGTCCCGCTTCCTCCGGGACGGGCCCCGGTGATTGATTTCACAGCGACCGATGATTTCGGTTTCAGGGAGATTACTGTCGAACGTCAGACGGATGATGAAAATAAATCAGGCTCTTTCAGTGTTCTTAAACGTTTGACTCGTGAAGAAAGCAGAGGACGCGAAGTGACCTGTCGATGGAAGGGCGATATACGCCGTGTCTCTGATAAGGGACGCCTGATTTTCAGAGTTGTTGCCAGAGATAACCGTGAAGGTGCTGAAAATGTAACGGTTTCCCCCGCCCTGATTTTTGAACTGGATGAGTCATCCGAGGCGGCAGAGCAACGCGAGAAAAATGCCGAAAAAAGTGCTGCGGGATTGACGAAAGTCATTGAAATGCAGCGGGAAAATATCGTAAAAACCCGGCAGCTTCAAACTGTGGCGCACACCGCAACGAGAGAGGAGTGGATCTCGGCCTCGGTTCAGCAGGAACGGATCCGCAAGGTGATTAAGGTGCTGATAGAAAAGGGCGGGGCACGTACACTCGGTAATCTTGTGCCGACCGTAAAGAAGCTCTACGTCAACGAAATGTATGAGCTTATTCCTTTCCTGCGCAGTGTTCCTGAAATAAAAAATTCTGTCGTGAAAAAAGAACGGATTGCCGAATCTATCTTAATGCAGGAAAAAATACTCCGCCAGCTGACCGCCGCCGGCAAGTCTGCCGCAATCGCCAGATCAGACAAAAGCACCAGCTCGCTTAGGGGCATTCTTGACGGGTTGATCAACAGCCAAAGTAAGATCATTAAAACCACCTCGCGCTGCGCAACACAGGGTGTGGAGGTCGCGATGTCGGTAATTGATGATCAGGATGCTCTGAGTTCCGATGTGTTTGCCTTTATCAGAGTATGTCGTGAACAGGCATTAGCCGGGCAGGGGGGGGATAAAGATCAGGGGGCCTTCCTGAATTCAGTGGTGTCATTCTTTGAAAAGCAGCGGATTGCCGATGATATGCTGCTTGCCGCTGAACAACTGGAGGAGAATGTTCTTAACAAAGCGCTTGCTTATGAACGCAGTGCGCGTGATAAACTTCAGAAAGTCCGCTCTCAGTTTGAAGAGGTGAAGGCCGGAGAGGAAAAAGAAGTTCGCGAGGAGATGATTGATGCACTCCAGGTGGCCAGCGCCAAATTGAAAAAACTCAAAAGTATTGAGAAAAAACTGCATGAGGAAATGGATAAGATAGAGGAGATCAGTAACGCCAATACCGAAGATTTCGATATTATGGAGGAGGAGGCCACGGAAATTAAAGAGAATATCAAAGAAGCTCTGCAGCAGATTCCCGCTGACCTTGACATTTTCACCCATCTGAATGTCGGTAACGACCTGGTTGAAGATGTTTACTCTGTTTTTGAAGAGCTGGAAGAGAAGGAGAATTCCGGCGAAAAGAATCCCGATGGCACCAGCCCGGTGGAGGAACAAGCTGTTGCCAAACGGGAGTGGTACCTGGATGAAATGGAAAAAGCTGAAGAGTTGATCGAAGACTTTGAGATGTGGTTGGGTAAGGATGCCGATACCACCAAGGTTACGACTGAAGCTTTTGATAAAGAGGAGATGCCTGAAAGTGTAGCCCTGACACCTTTGCAGAGCTCTATGGAGGATATTATCGGTGACCTTCTTGATATTGATGATGAACTTGATGAAGAGGCCGATGACGGTGCTGTGAATCAGGCATTGCCAGATTTGGAAATGGGTGCTGAAATAACCGAAGGCGATACCACAACTTTCTCAGCCAAGGGGAAGTCCGGCAATGAAACGCCTGATCACAAAGAACAGGACGGCCGTTCCATCGTCGGTCGTCAGGGTATGGCCAGCGGTGAAAGCGCTGCCGGTTCCGGTACTATCAGCGAGGGTGATGACAACATAGAGGCGCGACGCACAAAAGATTCCACGCAGTCCGGTCAGGTGATGGCTGACGGCGAAGCCGATACAAAGGCAACCGGCGGAGGTAAGCTCGGTTCCGGAAAAGGTGACGACTGGGGCGACAGCGGCGGTACCGACCGCATGGATTCAAGTGAAGCCGGTTCATGGGCGCAGAGTCTTGAAAATATGGCGCGAAAGACCGACCAGGCCTATGCACAGGCATCACTCAAAGGTCTGCGGACTGATTCGCTTGAATCAGCCGCTCATCATATCCGTCAGGCATCCGACGCTGTTTCACGCGGTGTTCCCATTAAACAGGTGGCGGAGCTGAGACGCAAGGCCATAGGAGCTTTGAAAAAAGCTAAAACAGAACTCGGTGAAGAGGCGGTTGGCAATCTGGATGGGCAGAGCCTGTCTTCATCAATTTCAGATGTTATTGAGGCCGGCCGGGAACTTTCCCCGAAGAAGTACAAAGAACTGAATGCAGACTATTACAAGAAACTGAATGACGTGATGTGAATAACTCATTGCGCGAGAGGAATACAATCAATGCCCCCGACCGGCAAAGCTGGCTTCTGTAGCCGAGGTCCGTGACCTCGTATGCTGGCTTCTGTAGCCGAGGTCCGTGACCTCGGATGCGGCGTGACAAGCTGAATTCCGCTCTGCAATGAAACCAGCACAACGGAATACGATTTATGATGAAAATTAAAAGAATACTTATTTATCTGTTTGCTTTCCCGTTTTGCGTGAATCATGCGGCTGCCGCGGATGTTTCAGCTGAGTGGCAGGTGAAAGACGCCCCTGTCCGTTTTGTTGCGGAGCTGGTCAGAGAACCAACTCACGACAGTGCCGGTTACTTTTTGAGGATCCCCGACGGTGGAGTTCTGCCCGGCCCCAGACCGGAATCAGTGGTTTTTGATGAGTCAGGGGAGCCGCTTGAAAGCGCTATTCTCTGGTACAACAAAAATACCTTCTGCAGTCTGGTTTTTCAGGCGCCCGCAGCCGGCAGCACCGCCATAATCTATTTCCGCTCAGGAAAGCGTATGAATCTCTGGACTCCAGAGACAGGCATTACCCCGAGTGCCCTGCTGTGTGAGACACCCGGTTCCAGAAAAAAATCTGCGGCTCAGAAAATGTCTGATCTGGGACCAATGAGTTCCCAGTCGCGTTTTGTCAATCAGGGTTGGAATTGCGGCGAGTGGGACGGCAAACCTATCCCGCTGGCTACATGGGAGTGGCGCATGGGCGGGAATGCCGCCTATATTCTGGCTTATATTGATGTCGATGCGCCCGGTCCCACCTGGATTGCTCCTCAGATACGTCGCGGGAATATGGATATTCATATTGACGGAAAAACCGTCAAGCTGAAAAAAAAGAATGAAAAACTGGGCGGTATCGGCGGAACGGTCAACCTTTCCAGGGGGTTGCACCGCGTTGAGATGTTCTGCTACAACGCTAAGAGCAGGGGCGGTCAGGCTCATCCCACCGGCCCCATGATGTTTACGTGGCGAACCCCTGAAACCACAGTCGAGGAACTCGGAGGCCCGCGTTCTGAAGATCTGCGCTACCCCGGAACCCCTATGTGTGAGAGCTGTATTATAGATTTTGAGCGCATCGTTAAATCCGGTGAGTGCCGTATCAGGAGCGCATCCTCTCAATCCGGGCCTGTTGCCGTATTTCAATATGAGCCGAAGGATGTTTTCTGGCTGGATGGCGAGGTTCCTCTGCTTGCCTGTGCCTTCAAGGCCCGTACATCCGGTAACCCCGATGAAACCCGTTACACGTGGCGCTTCGAGCAGAATAAAGAGGCTCTTGCGGAAGGCGCTGATATGAGCTGGCTGCTGCAGGCGGGCAGATTTACTGAAGTCACACTTGTTGCGGAGGCCGGACGGAAACGTTCGGTCGCCACATGTCTGATCTATCCTCATACCGACATAGAAAGCAGCATGGATGACCCCGAGACGCGTTTTAATTTCAAACTCGCATGTTACAATATGCTGAAGGCGTTTCCTGAGAACAAGGATCCGACAGCCGACTGGGGACCTTCTATGTGGAACAATTTTTTCCGGGTTCTTGATCTCAACACCGGTAATCTTCTGCTGGAATATCTTGTGACTGAAAGGTGGGATTTTATTAAAAGTAAACTCAGCCCTGAACGGAAAACTCTTATACAGGATATCTTTCTTTTCTCCATGACTTTGAAAGATCCTGAAGATGCGCTCAAATGGGTTGCAAAGTTTGCAGGCAGGGAGTTTTCAGCAGGTCGTTCTGCGGTACTCAAATTGAAACAGGCTGAAATTTTCATGTATTACCTGGATAACCCTGACAGAGCCAGAAAAATTATTACTCCCCTGCTGCGCAGATCTGGGGAAGCCAGCGAATGGGCCGGAATACGTATGGGGGATCTGGAAATGCTTTGCGGCAATTTAAATAAAGCCATTCAGCGCTACGGCGATGTTCAGAGTCGTTCAAAAGGTCTTTCCGAAGAGATGGTCCCGAAAACACTTTCATCCCTTACGCCAGCATCCAAAAAGCGGCTTTCAGAAATGAAGGAGCCAGCTGTCAATATTATGGCTAAAGAACTCAACAGTAAAAAATGGGAACGCCGCGCAAACAGAAATGAAAACTCTGTGACGGATGATTTTGTTCCGATGACTGAACCCGCGGATGTGCCTGCCTGGAAACTGGCCGCCATCCGTGATGTGGCCGCTTCGGAGAATATTGATGTTCTTATTGATCAAGGCTTTTTCCTCGAAGCATACCGGGCTCTGCAATTGTGGGAACGCGCTCTGCCTATGTCCAAAATCAACGGTGACTACATCCTCCGTGAAGCACAGCTCCACATGGCTTTGAAAGATTATAAGAAAGCGAGAAAAAGTCTCAGTGCATATTGCGAACAGGTGGATGTTTCAAACTTTCTTCCGGAAGCAATGAGTATGATTAAAAGGTGTATGATTGAAATGAATGAGTCCGATGCCGCGATAGAAAAATATGTGAAAGAAGTTATGAATCGCACTGCGTTCGGTGTGAACGAGGATAATTGAGAATCGGGAATGACTTTTTGCAGGTTCGGTTCAGTCGATTCCCTCGGCTGATGCCCGGTCCGATGCTTCGCTCAGATTGAGTGTTTGCGCAGCTGTAGGGCAGGTGACTCCACCTGCCGAATTGGTCCGTGAGGTCACTGACCCCACATGGAGAGATAACATCTTGCTAAGGACCAACATGTTTGTATTTGCCCTGCAAGCAGGGCCCAACGCACATCAATACGCTGTGTGATTTGCAAAGTGAATAAGGATGGATGACATTATGAAAATAAAGTTTATGAATTTTTTCTCAGCAGTAATCATTGCCAGCTGTTTGGCATTCCCTTCGGCACTTATTGCTAAACCGCATATCAATCCTAATATCAAGGAGCGTACCCGCCTTTATACTCCGCCGGACACTTCCGCGTCAGGTGGAATCAAAGGCCGGATTGTGAATCCTGTCAAACCGATTGAACAGATTCTTGCCATGCCGCCTGATCAGCCGAAAAAAGTTTACAAAGGCCGGATTACCGGCGATGACAGGCAGGATTTCTTTTTCGGCAACCTGCCGATGGCGAAATACAATCTTTTTGTGATTTATGAAGATGAGTTCTATGAAGGACTCAGATTGTCACGCAAACCTGACACGCTGACAAAAAAAGATCACGAAGGGATAGAGAAAATCGTGATGAAGTCCGATCCGTTTTTCAATCATAAGATCATCCACAGGATGGAAGGAACCACAGGCCGCGGGAATTATGCCCGCTGCCTGACAACACAGTATCGTGATCAGTCCGCTCCGGGGAAGGTTGTTGAAGGTGAAGGTTTTGGTGTTGATATGGACAGGAATCTCGGCCGCCGGACATATAAACTGATCTGGCTGAAGCATGTCGGTGTAGGCTGGCAGATTGTACGCAAACGCGATCTCTATCCCGTGACGGTTCCTTTAAAGGAGCTTAAGCCGAAACACAACTACACAAAAAAACTTTCCGGAATCAGAGTGACGAATAAGGTGAAGGATCTGGGTACAATAGATTTTAAATCGTTAAAGTGAATGTTCGGTAAGAACAATGAAAGGATATTTCTATGGCTAGTCTGTTAGTGACGCAGGGGCAGTTCGAAGGGCAGACGTTTGAGTTTGCTGATGGTGAAATTGTTATCGGGCGTGACAGCGAATGTGCTGTCGCGCTTGAAGGTGATACAGAAGCATCCCGTAAACACGCTGTGATTTTCCGTAATGAAGATGATGTCTGGTGCCTGACAGATCTTGAAAGCGCGAACGGCACCTATCTGAATGAAACTGAAGTGACAAGTTCTGCGCTGCAGGAAAATGACGTCATAACTATAGGTGCTACAAGCTTCGTGTTTCACGATGATGTCAGGAATGACATTGCGGAAACAGAAGCCGCTGCCGGAGATGACAGCACGCCGGATGAAACCTCGCAGCCGTACTCGGGAGATCCTGGGGAAATAAAGGAAGCGGCCTCCGGTGAAGACCTCGCCCTGGTCAGGCAGATGGGGCAGAGTATGCAGTCGATCCGCAGGGAGGTTGGTAAAGTTATCATAGGTCAGGAGGAAGTTCTGAATGAAATCCTGATGTGCATTGTCGCCGGAGGTCACGCTTTGCTGATCGGTCTGCCCGGTCTGGCTAAAACCCTGACAGTCAATACCATCGCCAAGGTTCTGGATATGAAGTTCAAACGAGTTCAGTTCACACCTGACCTCATGCCTACCGATATCACCGGTACCGAAATTCTGGAAACCGACCGCACAACCCAGCAGAAGGAGTTTAAGTTTATGCAGGGGCCTATCTTCTGTAATATGCTCCTGGCTGACGAAATCAACCGCACTCCGCCGAAAACCCAGGCAGCCCTGCTCGAGGCTATGCAGGAAAAGCAGGTGAGTGTGGGCAAAGATGTTTATACTCTCGATAAGCCTTTCTTTGTGCTGGCAACGCAGAACCCGATTGAGCAGGAAGGAACTTATCCGCTGCCTGAAGCCCAGCTTGACCGCTTTATGTTCAATATTTTTGTTGATTATCCTGATCTGGATGAAGAGATAGAGGTTATTACCCGTACCACAATGTCTTCAAGTGCCGAGCCTCATGTGGTTATTGATAAAAATGCGGTTATCCATTTGCAGCAGGTGGTGCGTAAGATTCCGGTTTCCCGGCATGTGATCAGTTATGCAGTGAAGCTCGTGCGCTCAACACGCCCGAAAGATGAATTGGCGCCGGATTTCACCCGGAAATATATCCAGACCGGCGCCGGACCGCGTGCAGGCCAGTACCTCATTCTGGCCGCTAAGGCGCGGGCCGTTCTGGAAGGGAGAATACACGTTAGTTGCAGTGATGTGCGTCAGGCGGCTCTGCCTGTGTTGAGACATCGTCTTCAGTTGAACTTTTCCGCGGATTCCGAGGGGATAACATCAGTTGATATTATTGAACGCCTTCTCTCTGAAGTCACCGAACCCGGCGATGAAACCTATGAGGCCGAAAAGCCCTCCAATAAGAAAAAGAGGAAGTAATTCGGACTTCGCCCTCGAATGTCTAAGATCCCACATTTATCATCCAGGTTGATGTTTGTCCGGCAGGGATTGAATGCTGTAGCCGAAGTCCGTGCTTGTCAGGCCGTAGCCTTGGCGTAGGCTGGACCTATAAGGCGGGTTCAAAAAAAACGCCGACAACACAGTAGGTCAGGCGCTATGCGACTGACTCACGGGCGGGGCTCCGGCCTCGGAGCCCACACCTAAGCCAGCACACAAACAGAAACGAGATGTAGAATGTGCCGATTACAACAGAGTTTATTCCGGTCCGTTAAAATGCACCACCAAACTCTCAACTTGCGGTGGCGGTGTGTTCTGACCGTTGTGTCGGTTCTGTCCGTTTCTCTTTCTTGTGCTGAAAACAAACCGTCTGCCGTAACCAATACCATTGTACGTGGCGTTGCTAACCTGCCTCTCGAACAACGCCGCGCTTTCCTTCGCGGAACTCTTTCCGATTGGCGTATCAATACGGATATGAAACGCGGTGTTAAGCCTCCGCCTGTTCAGAAACCCTGTTCAGAGAAGGCCGATTTTATCAGTCTTGTGCCTCCAGATAAATTTGAGATTGGTAATCTGAGCGTCAGAAAGGCTATAAAAAACCGTCGAAGCCGACGGGTTTTTTCAACGGAGTCTTTCTCCCTTGAGGAGTTGAGCTATTTGCTCTGGTCAACCCAGGGGGTTTCCGGTGTTGAACGTGATGAGGACGGAAATATCACAGCCCAGTACAGAACGGTTCCGTCCGGCGGGGGACGACATCCGTTTGAAACCTATCTTGTGATTAACAGAGTTCAGAGCGTGAAGCCCGGTCTCTACCGTTATCTGCCGATGGAACATAAACTTATGGTAATCATGGAGAGTCCTGATTTTGCAGGACGGATCATGGCCTCCTGCTACGGTCAGGAGTGTGTCGGCACGGCAGCGGTCGTTTTTGTCTGGACGACGATTCCATACCGCACGGAATGGAAGTATGGCGGCATTGCATCGAAGATGATAGCAGTTGAAGCCGGTCATGTATGCCAGAATTTATATCTCGCGGCAGAGTCTGTAAAAGGAGCAGTTTGTGCTGTTATGGGATATGATCAGAAACGTATGGATAATCTGCTCCATATTGACGGCAAGGATGAGTTTGTTATCTACTTGGCTGTCACAGGTAAACCGGTGGAAGAGAATTAAAAAACCTTTTTTCGGTATTCACGCACTGTAGCCGGGGTGCTTCACCCCGGAATGTAGCGCGATTATCATCCCGCACGCGTAACACACGGCGGGGTCACGGCCCCCGCCCTACAGCACACCCGCATGACGTTTAGCCGGTATTCACACACTGTAGCCGGGGTGCTTCACCCCGGAATACGAACACCGCGAACTTACTCATAATCAATATGTCCATAAAATTCCCATTTATCGGGATCAGATACAAAACCGGCTCTTACTGGATTATTCCAGACATAATTCCATTTCTCCGAATATGATTCATCTGACCGGAGAAGATGATCAAAAAACTCCGCCTGCCAGATCGGGGGCTTAAAACCCAACTGACGACAAAGGCTTTTTGCACTCCACTGCTTCCAAGCTCCGACCATTTTGCTTAGCTGTGTTTTGCCCTTAGTGTCTGTGCAGAAAAAATGTGCGTGATCAGGCATAACCACATAAGAACCGATCGCCCATCCGTATAGATCAAGCGACTTCATCCATTGTTCTCTCAATATCTTATGTACATTCGAAGAAGCAAGAATCTTTTTTCTTCCGTTAACACATACAGTCACAAAATAACGCGGGTGGTCGTTCCATGTCCAGAACAGACGATGTAGATGTCTTCGCTTTTCCATGAGTTATTTTCCTTTCACTTAATTGTAGCCGGGGTGCTTCACCCCGGAATACAGCGCGATTATCATCCCGCACGCGTAACACGTGGCGGGGTCACGGCCCCCGCCCTACAGCACACCCGTATGACGTTTAGCCGGTATTCACACACTGTAGCCGGGGTGCTTCACCCCGGAATACAGCGCGATTATCATCCCGCACGCGTAACACGCGGCGGGGTCACGGCCCCCGCCCTACAGCACACCCGTATGACGTTTAGCCGGTATTCACACACTGTAGCCGGGGTGCTTCACCCCGGAATACAGCGCGATTAT
>JAWOEI010000083.1:0-33885 GCA_046482825.1 Kiritimatiellia bacterium | reverse complement strand
GGAGCTGACAGGGCAAACTGGAATGACTGGCACTGGCAGATTAAACACTGTGTTCATGATCTGGAAACCTTTGAAAGACTGCTGGATGTCCGGCTGCCGGATAAGACGCGGGAAGACTTCAAGAAAATCACTGAGATTTTTCCTATGTCCGTGACTCCGTATTACCTTTCGTTAATAAACACCGATGATATCGAGAATGATCCTGTATTCAAACAGAGTTTTCCGGCTATAAAAGAGCTTGTTATCAACAAGGGGGATATGGATGATCCTCTGCATGAAGATATGGACAGCCCTGTTGAGGGGCTGACTCATCGTTATCCCGACAGGGTTCTTCTGCTGGTCAGCAACTGCTGTTCTATGTATTGCCGTCACTGCACACGTAAACGTATGGTGGGTGATGCCGACAACATCCCTGATCGTGAGCAGATAATGAAGGGAATAAATTATATACGTGATACTCCGCGAATACGTGATGTGTTGTTGAGCGGGGGAGATCCTTTTCTGCTTTCTGACGATTATCTGGACTGGATACTTACAGAACTGCAGAAGATTGATCACATTGAGGTTATACGGATTGGTACAAGAACACCTGTTGTTATGCCTCAACGTATCACGCCCAAGCTTGTCGAGATGCTCAAAAAGCATCAGCCGATATGGATCAACACGCATTTCAATCATCCCCGTGAAATAACTGCTACTTCGCGCAAAGCTTTGAGAATGCTGGCAGATGGCGGTTTTCCGCTTGGGAATCAGTCGGTGCTGCTTGCCGGTGTGAATGACTGTCCCCGCATAATGCGGTCCCTTGTTCACAAACTGGTTTACAACCGTGTAAGACCCTATTACCTCTATCAGTGTGATTTGTCCCGTGGTTTGACTCATTTCCGTACGCCTGTAGGCAAGGGCATTGAGATTCTTGAGAGCCTTATAGGCCATACGAGTGGATTTTGTGTGCCTACGTATGTGATTGACGCACCGGGCGGCGGTGGCAAGATTCCGGTTATGCCCAACTATCTGATTTCGTGGTCAACCAACAAAGTGGTTTTGCGAAACTATGAAGGGGTGATTACCACTTATAAGGAACCGGATTCCTATGAGCCGACTTTCTGTAACCGCAACTGTAGTGAGTGCGATCTTCATCTGAGTCTTGAGGATGCTGATGAACGCAAGTCTGTTGGTATTGAAAAACTTCTGGCGGACTATGACCGTTCCATTTCGCTTGTTCCTGAGGGTAATGTGCGCCATGGACGGCGTGATGATGATCAATAGTATTATCGATCGCGGTTTTTTTAATGTCTGCCGCAAGAAACAGGAAGTTGCGGAAGTCGACAGTTGATAAGTGATCCCCATTGCCAAAGTTATGGCGGAACAAGCAGGTTGACCAGGATCCCGGACTTGTTTACACAGGGGGTGCACTGACTGCTCCGTTGATAAGCAGCAACTGTCTGTCATCAAAAGTGAAAATACACATTCGGATTACGGGCACGGCCCGCAATGGATTACGCCATGACCTTACTTGATTATTTTATCTTCGCTCTCTATATGTCCGGTGTACTGGCTGTCGGTCTTTATCATTTCCGGCGCAACAAGAATGCTGAGGACTATTATGTCGGCAGCCGCACTGTTAAAGCGCACCATGTCGGGCTTTCCATAGTGGCGACTGATGTCGGCGGCGGTTTTTCCATTGGTCTCGGAGGTGTGGGATTCACAATGGGACTTGCCGGCAGCTGGCTTCTTTTCACCGGTCTTGTAGGCGCCTGGCTTTCGGCGGTGTTTATTATTCCGAGGATAAAGAAGATTGACGCTGAACACGGCATGATGACCTTTCCTGATTTTTTGCGTTTCCGTTACAACGGAAGTGTTGCCCTGGTGGCGGCACTGATTTCCGGCATAGGTTATCTGGGATTCACTGGCGCCCAGCTGCTTGCCGGTGCCAAACTCGCATCGGCAACTATCCTGCCCAGTCCGCCCTTCGGAATGGATCCGGTTTTTTTCGCCCTTCTGGTTATTGCCGTGATCACTATTGCCTATACCGTGGTCGGCGGGTTGAAGGCAGTGATCTATACCGATACAATTCAGTGGATTATTCTTCTGTTCGGACTGATTTTTGTGACAATACCGGTGACGCTTTTCAAGCTGGGTGGACTCTCGAACTTAAAAAAATTCCTGCCTGCTTCTCACTTTTCCCTGACCAATATTGATGCTGTTACTTTTATAAACTGGATGGTCACGATTATACCTATCTGGCTGGTTGGGATGACTCTGTATCAAAGAATGTTCGCATGTCGGAATGAGAAGGAGGCGCGTAGGGCTTGGTATATTGCGGGATTCTTTGAATATCCTGTGATGGCGTTTACAGGTGTTTTTCTTGGTATGTGTGCCCGCGTTATTTTTCCGGAGGCTGAATCGGAAATGGCGCTGCCCATGCTGATTCGGGATATACTGCCGATAGGGGTCACCGGTATTGTGATTGCCGCTTATTTTTCAGCCATAATGTCAACGGCTGACAGCTGTCTGATGGCTTCTTCCGGTAATTTTGTCAATGATGTTTTAGAGCGGCATTTCCTTAAAAATATCAGTCACAAGAAGTTAATCAGGTTGTCGATGCTGGCCACCATGATCATAGGTGTTGTGGCTGTGGCGCTGGCATCACGTTTTACCAAAGTGCTGGATGCTATTTTATATGCGTATGCGTTCATGGTGTCAGGTTTATTCATACCCACTCTCGGAGCATTTTTCTGGAAAAGAGGTACATCCGCCGGAGCACTTGTCGCCATGCTCGGAGGCGGTATTTTCACACTCATGCTCATGCTTGAAATTTTCAAGCTTCCTGAATGGATGACAGTGGAAAGTCTTGATTTCAGTGCTTACGGGATCGTCTTTTCTGCAATTCTTTACTTTTCTGTATCAATGCTTACAGGGAGAGATCGTAATGCCTGATATTATGGAAAACCTGGCTGGTGCTGTTATCCAGCATGGCCCTGAGAGTAATCGCGTATATCTGATGAAACTCGGGAACGCTGACCCTGATGAACTGATACCCGCTTTGTATAATCTCGCTTCCGGCAGGAAATACACAAAAATATTTGCAAAGCTGCCCGGACGTTTTTCAGGTCCATTTATGCAGGCCGGTTATAAAATGGAGGCAAAGGTTCCGCATTTTTATGGGGGAGAGGATGACGCATGTTTCATGGGCTTGTATCTGGATCCCGCACGGTCTCTGCCCGCAGATGCGGATGAGCTCGAAAAAACTTTGCAACTGGCGCTGCGGAAACAGAACTCCGGATTGCAACGCACTCTGCCTGACGGCGCTTCGATAAGGAGTTGCACGGAAGATGATGTCGGGCAGATGGCTGTGATATACAAGAAGGTGTTTCCCTCATATCCGTTTCCGATTCATGATTCTGCCTATCTGCTTGAAACCATGAGGAGCCACGTGGCTTATTTCGGCGTTGAAGTTGATGGGAGTCTGCGGGCGCTTTCCTCTTCGGAGATGGATGCAGACGGTGCAAATACGGAAATGACTGATTTTGCCACCCTGCCCGAATCGCTGGGGCAGGGTTTCGCCGCATTTCTGCTGGCGGCTATGGAGCCGGATTCTGCCGCACGCGGCATAAAGACCGCTTATACCATCGCCAGGGCGGTTTCCCCCGGCATGAATATCACCTTTGCGCGCCTCGGATATGAATTCGGCGGACGCCTGATAAACAACACCCAGATATCCGGTTCAATTGAAAGTATGAATGTCTGGTACAAGCCGTTGAGCTGATGAAAAACAAAAAGCTGATAATTGCCGGGGCTGTGGCGGCTGTAGTAGTTTTCAGCTTTTGGTGGTGGCGTAACAGACCGGCCAGGAAGGCTGAGCGCCAGCTGGTGCAGGCGGCTGAAACGGCTTCTGTTGCAACGGATGATGGAGAACTGATCCGCCGGATGAAATTAAGTAAGCTTCGTAACTATATCGGTTATGAACTGTATGTGGATGTGGAGGGCATTGCCGGGAGCCGTGTGCTGCTGCAGGATGAAGCTCTTTCCGCCTGGATGTATGTCGTCGGCCGCAGACGCCGCCTTTCTGTGGAAATTGCTGATATTGCGCTGTTATCGGCGGATAAAAGCAGTATTAATGTTGCTGCTGATATCAGCGTTGACTCGGATTATAAGCGGGGGCGTTATTCAGGCATATATCCTCTGGAAATCCGGTTAAGGCGTATTGAACGGCAGTGGCGTGTTGTTTCAATGAATACCCGATCTGCAAAGAGGAATTCTCCCGATTAAGAGCCGTTGTCTCAACGTCTTTAAGAAAAACAAAAAAAGTCAGGCAGGTGTTTTTGGGACAGATGTTTATTTTCGCGGAAAAGTTTTTTCTGGAAACGCGATTCCCCGAAAAAAACTTCAGATTTAACCGAAAACGCACTTGCAGTGAGCTTCCAAGTTGTGATAAGTTTAACGTCCATTTGTTTGAAACAGAAGGAAGAGAATCAAATGCCGACAATTAACCAGTTAGTGCGCAAGGGTCGTAAACCAATGCGCAGAAAAAGCAAGTCACCAGCGTTGAAGGCCTGTCCTCAGCGTCGTGGTGTGTGTCTTGTAGTCAAGACACAGACACCTAAAAAACCGAACTCCGCTTTGCGTAAGGTAGCCCGTGTACGTCTGACAACCGGTCATGAAGTAACGGCATATATTCCGGGTGAGGGCCATAACCTGCAGGAGCACAGTGTTGTGCTGGTTCGCGGGGGCCGTGTAAGTGACCTTCCCGGTGTGCGTTATCATATTGTCCGCGGCAGTCTGGATACACTCGGTGTTGACGGTCGCAAGCGCAGCCGTTCCAAATATGGTGTGAAGCGTTCTAAATGATAAGAGCGGTGTAATTACCCTCTTGGTAGTTTGTTAATAATTTTATTGAGGCTAAAATGGCAAGAAGGCGTAGAGCAATAAAAAAAGTTCGTCCTGTTGATCCTAAGTACAACAGTGAGCTTGTATTACGCGTTATCCGCGCGTTGATGAAGAGCGGCAAAAAGACAACAGCCGAGCGCATTGTTTACGGGGCTCTGGAAGAGGTTGAAAAGCAGATTGGACAGGACCCGATTGAAGTGCTGGATCAGGCCATCAGCAACATGAAACCCAAGGTTGAGGTCAAATCCCGTCGTGTTGGCGGTACCACTTATCCGGTTCCTGTTGAAATCAGGCCTGTGCGGCAGATATCAATGGCTCTGCGCTGGATGTCGGCTTCTGCGAGCGGCCGTCGCGGTTTGCAGATGCCCAAAGCTGTTGCAGCTGAAATTATGGATGCCTACAACGGGCAGGGTAATGTAGTTAAAAAGCGTGATGACACACATAAGATGGCTCAGGCGAATAAAGCCTTTGCACATTACGCATGGTAAGCTGGGGGCGGCACGGTGTCGCCCTTTTCGCGTGTCTGAAAAACAACAGCGGCACGCAGTTTTTGTTCTTTGAAAAGATAGGTAAATGGTGAGCGTCTTGGATAGCAAGGCAAAGAAAAGTAATGCGTCGAAAAAAGGCGGCAGAGTCGCTGAAGACAGAGTATTGCTTTCAGAGGTTCGCAATATCGGGGTTGTGGCGCATATCGACGCCGGAAAAACAACTACGACTGAGCGTATTCTCTATTACGCAGGGCGCACGCACCGTCTCGGAAATGTAGACGAAGGCAACACTGTTACCGACTGGATGGCGCAGGAGCGCGAGCGCGGAATCACGATTGTGAGTGCTGCGATTACCTGTAGCTGGCGTGATAAACAGATAAATTTAATTGATACGCCCGGCCATGTTGATTTTACAATTGAAGTAGAGCGCTCTCTGCGCGTACTCGATGGTGCGGTTGGTGTGTTTTGTGCTGTCGGGGGGGTTCAGCCCCAATCAGAAACAGTCTGGCGACAGGCTGACCGTTACAGTGTTCCCCGTATTGTTTTCATTAACAAGATGGATCGTATGGGAGCGGATTTCCAGGTCTGTGTTGCTGAAATACGCAACCGTCTGAAGGCCAATGCTGTCTGCCTGCAGCTTCCGATAGGGCAGGCGGAAAAATTTGAAGGCGTTATCGACCTGCTGGACATGAAGGCTGTACGCAATGAAGGCGACGGCAGCGAGATGAAGATCAGCGATATTCCTCAGGAATTCATGGATGACGCGGTGAAGGCTCGTTCCGAACTCTGCGAGGCTGTGGCTGAGTGCGACGAAGAGATTTTAGAAAAATATCTGGAAAATACCGATCTGGATGCCGGGATCCTGAAGGCATCTATCCGCCGTAGTGTTGTAGCCAATCGTCTGGTGCCAGTGCTCTGCGGTTCCGCTCTGCGTAACAAGGGTGTGCAGCAGTTGCTGGATGCAGTTGTCCGGTATTTGCCTTCTCCGGCTGATATACCTGTTGTGGAAGCTTCCGATCTCAAGACCGGTGAAAAGGTTTTGCGAGAGAATCAGGCTGAAGCGCCTCTGACAGCCCTGGTATTCAAGATTGCCTCTGATCCTTTTGTGGGGCGTCTTTTCTTTACCCGTGTTTACGGCGGAACCATAAAGAAGGGACAGAACGTTTTCAACCCGCGTCTGAAGAAGCGTGAAAGAGTGCTGAAGATTGTCCGGCTCTTTGCGGACAACCAGACGGAAGTCGAGACTCTCGAGGCGGGCCAGATAGGTGCTGTTGTCGGGCTGAAAGAAGTTACAACAGGAGATACGCTCTGCGCTGAACATCAGCCGGTGTATCTCGAACGTATTACCCCGCCTGAGCCTGTGATGTTTATGGCAATAGAGCCTAAGTCCAGGGCTGACAAGGATAAACTGGGTGATTCCATAAATACGCTGGCGGCGGAGGATCCGACCTGCCAGGTACGCATAGATCCTGAGACGGGACAGACGATTTTGAGCGGAATGGGCGAGCTTCACCTGGAAATCCTGGTGGATCGGCTGTGCCGCGAATTCAAATGTGAGGCCAACACCGGCCGTCCTATGGTGTCGTATTACGAAACTGTTACAGCTGAGGGCAGAGCGAGCTATCTCTTTGACCGCGAGCTGGGTGGTAAACGTCATTACGTCGGACTGGACGTGGAGGTGCTTCCCCGGAAGAGGGGCGAAGGGTACGAAGTGGATATATCCGCCGCTGCCCGGCGCAAGCTTCCTGACGGGAAACTGGCCGACTGCGTAAAGCAAGGATTGACGGACGGCATACTTACCGGAGTTCTGGCACGTTATCCTATGACGGATGTGCTGGCGAGGGTGACGGATGTCGAAACGACGGAAGATGAAACGGCAACAGACGTGGCGTTCAGAACTGCGGCTGTAATGGGATTCCGTGAGGCGGCTCAGGCTGCCGCACCGGAATTACTTGAGCCTATCATGTCCCTTGATATTGAAACACCGGCGGATTATGTCGGTGACATTATGGGGGATATAAACGGGCGCCGCGGTTCTGTGAGTGACATGACAATGCGTGGAGACATGCAGATTGTCAACGCTCGCGTTCCGTTGGCAGAGCTTTTCGGGTATTCCACCGTGATCCGGTCGCTTTCTCGCGGCCGTGCCAGCTACACAATGCAGCCTGGCGAGTTTGCGGTAGTGCCACGAACTGTAAAAGAACAACTACTGAACAGGTAACGTTAGAATGCAAGGTCAGAGAATACGCATACGCTTACAGGCGTACGATCATAGAGTACTTGATCAGGCGGTCGGTGATATTATCGACACAGCCCGCGGAACCGGAGCACAGGTCGTAGGGCCGATTCCTCTACCAACGAGAATCGAGCGCTTCACTGTCAACCGTTCCGTGCATGTTGACAAAAAGTCTATGGATCAGTTTGAAATGCGCACACACAAGCGTCTGCTTGATATTGTGGGCCCCACGGGTAAAACTGTGGAAGAGCTTAAAAAACTGAATCTGCCCGCTGGCGTGGACATCACTATTAGAATTTAAGGACGGTGAACACGATGGAAGGTTTGATTGGAAAGAAAATAGGTATGACCCAGATTTATGATAATCAGGGTCGCAGGATTCCCGTAACAGTGATTGAGGCGGGGCCGTGTCCGGTGGTGCAGATCAAAACCGGGAAGAAGGACGGCTACAATGCTGTTCAGCTCGGGTTTGAGGAGCAGAAACCGCGGCGCGTGAGCAAGGCACAGCTGACACGTTTTGAAAAAGCCGGAGTTGCGCCGTGCCGTGTGACGAAAGAGTTTCCTGTGGTGGAAGACGAGGTCGATTCTGAGAACAGTTTCGCGCAGAAGTCCGAAGCCGATGCTGGAGACGAAGCCGGAGCGGACAGCGGCAAGCTGATGGTCGGCAAGAGTGTTACGGTTGATATTTTTAATGACGTGAAATACGTTGATGTGTCCGGAGTGACCAAAGGTCGCGGTTTCGCCGGTGTTATACGCCGTTACCGTTTCAGGGGCGGTTACAAGACACATGGCGGTCACTCCAAGCACCGCGTAGGTTCCATAGGTGCATGTGAGTTTCCCGGCGAGGTCCAGAAGGGCAAAAAGATGCCGGGCCACATGGGCTGTGTCACCCGTAAGGCACGTAATCTGACAGTTGTGCAGGTGCGTGGCAAGGATAATCTGCTTCTGGTTCGCGGATGTGTTCCTGGACCGAAAAACGGCGTGGTTATCATTGAGAAAGCTCTGAAGCGCGTGGTGGAGGAGAAGAAATGAGCACAATAAAAGTATTTAATTCAGTCGGTGAGGCGGCCGAGGATATTACATTCGCAGATGAAAAGCTGGTTCTGGAAAAGGGCGGGCAGGCTGTGAAAGATTCGGTGGTTGCCTATCAGAATGCGCTCAGGGCAGGTACTGCCAGCACCAAGAGCAAGGGCGAGGTTGCCGGAAGCAATAAAAAGCCATGGCGTCAGAAGGGTACAGGCCGTGCCCGTGCAGGGTATCGTCAGAGTCCCGTCTGGCGTGGCGGCGCTGTCGCTTTTGGTCCCAGACCGCGTGATTTTTCACAGAAACTCAATAAAAAAGTTGCCAGACTGGCCTATACACGCATATTGAGCGAAAAAATTCACGACGGACAAGTTGTGGTTGTTGACCGCTTTGATCTGGCTGAAGCAAAGACCAGAGCGCTGAAGGCTGTGCTGGCAAAGATAGGTTTTGAGCGTTCCGTTCTGATTGTAGTGGACGACATTGACGATAAACTTGCGCTGGCAGCCCGCAATCTTCAGAAGGTTGAAGTTGCAACAGCAACCGAAGTTAGTGTATATTCCCTGCTTCTGTATCGCAATGTCATTGCGACGAAGTCCGGGTTTGACGCATTGACGGCACGTATGACAAGTACGGAGGTGAAGGCATGAAGCATGCAGGAATCATCCGCAGGGTACAGATAACTGAGAAGGGTACGCAGCTTGCGTATGACAACAAGTACATCATCGAAGTTGCTCCTAAGGCAAACAAGATTGAGATCAAGCAGGCTGTTGAGAAGCAGTTCGGCGTGCATGTGCTTGCTGTGAACACCCAGAATTACAAAGGCGAAATGCGTATGCTCCGCAACCGTCGCATGGCACGTGGTAAAAACTGGAAGCGTGCTGTTGTTACGGTTAGAGAGGGCGAACGCATTGAGACTGTATAACGTCGCCGGAGGAGAAACCCATGGGGCTTAAGACATTTAAACCTAGAAGTGAAGGGCTGCGCCACAGAGTTTCGCAGAACTTTGAAGAAATCACAGAGAAAAAAGCGTTACGGAAACTGACTGCTTCGCTTAAAAGCAGGGCCGGACGCAACAATCAGGGGCGTATTACAACACGGCATCGCGGCGGTGGGGTTAAGCGTCGTTACCGGATTGTGGATTTGCGCCGTGATAAGATAGGCATACCCGCGCGTGTTGAGGCAATTGCGTACGATCCGAACCGTTCAGCCAACCTGGCTCTGCTCAAGTATGTTGACGGTGAGAAACGCTACATTCTGGCTCCTGCCGGACTGAAAGTGAATGACGCTGTGATGGCCGGTCCTGAAGCCGAACCTTCAGTGGGCAATGCGCTTCCGCTGGGATCAATTCCGCTGGGAATGCAGGTTCACAACATTGAGCTGGTTCCCGGCCAGGGCGGTAAGATGGCTCGCAGTGCGGGAAACTTCTGCACGGTGATGGCGCGTGAAGGACAGTACGCCACATTGCGCCTGCCGTCCAGGGAGCTGAGACTCGTCAATGTAAAGTGCATGGCCACAATAGGTGCGGTCGGCAACAGCGACTGGGGCAATGTGCATCTGGGTAAGGCCGGTCGTAAACGCTGGAAGGGAATACGCCCGACAGTGCGCGGTGTGGCTATGAATCCGGTTGACCATCCTATGGGTGGCGGCGAGGGCCGCACATCCGGCGGCGGACATCCCCAGTCACCCTGGGGCAAGCTGTCCAAGGGCGGCATTACACGCAATCGCAAGAAGACCAGCAACAGGTTTATTCTGAAGAGGAGAAAATAACACATGGCAAGGTCAATCAAAAAAGGCCCTTACGTTGAGAAGAGCCTGCTCGATAAAGTCGAGAAGATGAATGCCTCCGGGAGAAAACAGCCGATCAAGACCTGGTCGCGCCGTTCCATGATCCTGCCGGATTTTGTTGGACATACATTTGCCATACACAATGGTAAGCAGCATGTGCCGATTTTCATAACCGAGAACATGGTCGGTCATCGTCTGGGCGAATTCGCCCCGACCCGCACCTTCCGTGCTCACGGTGGAAGCGGTAAGTAAGGGAGAGTGGAATTATGGAAATTACTGCCGTTACCCGTAATTGCAGAATGTCGGCTATGAAAGGTCGTCCGCTGGCCCGTGAGGTCCAGGGACTGTCCGTAGCTGATGCTCTGAAAGTAGTGGAATTCAGTCCGCGTAAGGCTGCGGTTATTCTGGGCAAAACACTCAGATCCGCGGTAGCTAACGCGAAAAACAATAACAACCTTGATGTAGACACCCTGAAGGTTAAAATCAGTGTGTTTGATGAAGCTGCCCGTATGCGCCGCTACTGGCCGAGAGCCCGCGGAAGCGCCAGCCCTATCAAGAAACGTCTTTGTCATTGCAAGGTGGTCCTGACCGACGGTCAGTAGGCCGGCGGCTTTCCACAGGAATTAAGGAGCGAAAAGTTGGGACAGAAAGTTAATCCGATTGGTTTTCGAGTCGCGGTCAACAAACAGTGGCGCAGCCGCTGGTATGCAAATAAGAAGCAGTTCGGTGAACTGCTGGCCGAAGATTCGATGATTCGTGAGACGGTTAAGAAGCGTCTTGAGAACGCAGCGATCACAAAGATCCTGATTGAGAGATATGCAAACCGTGTTCGCGTTAATCTTTATACAGCCCGTCCGGGTGTGGTTATCGGCCGCAAAGGACAGGATGTGGAAAAGATTCGACAGGAACTGGCAGCCAGAACAGGCAAGGAGATCTACCTCGAAATTCATGAGGTGCGTGATCCGGATGCCGATGCGCAGCTGGTTGCCGAGAATATCGCGCAGCAGGTTGAACGCCGTGTTGCTATTAAACGCGCCATGAAGCGTGCCGAGAAGGTGGCTATGGATATGGGCGTGGATGGTATCAGGATCCGTTGTGCCGGACGTATCAACGGTGCGGAAATTGCGCGTGTGGAGTGGAGCAAGAAGGGCAAGGTGCCTCTGCATACACTGCGGGCCAACATCGATTACGGTGTGGCTGAAGCGTCAACAACCGCAGGTGCTATCGGTATCAAGGTCTGGATCTGCAAAAAAGATGATTTTCAGCCGGTTCGTTCCGGCGGACAGAGGAGGAGAAGAAATGCCTCTAATGCCTAAGCGGGTTAAACACCGCAAACATAATAAGGGCAATCGTGCCGGTTTTGCTACTTCAGGCACATCACTCGCATATGGTGAGTGGGGGTTGAAGTCAATGGATCGCGGCTATCTGACAAATACGCAGATTGAAGCCTGTCGTGTTGTCATAAACCGTCATATGAAACGTAAGGGAAAACTATGGATCCGCGTTTTCCCGGATAAGCCGGTAACCAGAAAGCCTATTGAAGTTCGTATGGGCGGAGGTAAGGGCAACCCGGAGATGTGGGTCGCCGTTATAAAGCCCGGTAAGATTCTGTTCGAGGTTGACGGTGTTCCGGAATCAGTAGCGCGTGAGTGCTTGCGTCTGGCTGACACAAAGCTCGGGCTGCGTACAGTGCTGGTGACACGCCATCATGGTTAAAGGAGCTTAGCAGCGATGAAAGCAAGAGATCTTAAAGAAATGGGAGTTGTTGAGCTGGATCAGAAAATTCAGGAGACAACTCGGGAATTGACAGATTTGCAACTCAGACATAAGTCCGGAGCCGGTGTTGAAAAACCCGTCCATATTCGTACATTGCGTCGAGAGATTGCCCGAATGAAAACCGTCAAAGCTCAGCAGGAGGCTAAATAATCATGGCCGAAACCAATACTACCCGCGGCAGTCGCAAAGTCCGTAAAGGCAGAGTTGTGAGCAGGAGCGGTGACAAATCCGTAATTGTTGAGGCAGTGCGCCGTGAGCGTCATCCTCTCTACGGCAAGGTTGTCAACCGGCTCATGAAATTTCATGCCCACGATGAAGATAACAGCGTGCAGGTCGGTGATGAAGTGACCATCGTGGAAACACGACCTCTCAGTGCAACCAAGCGCTGGCGTGTGGTCAAAGCGGAGGAGAAGTAAACATGATTCAGGAAGAAACTGAATTGGTGGTTGCGGATAACACCGGCGCCAAGCGCGCCAAGTGCTTCCGTGTTCTCGGACAGCGCAAAAAATATGCATATGTCGGAGATAAGATTCGCGTTTCCATCAAAGAGGCGGCTCCGACAGGAGCGATCAAGAAAGGCACCGTACAGACAGCTGTGATTGTACGTACCGGTCAGCCGATACGCCGTCCCGACGGCTCATTTGTCCGGTTTGATCAGAATGCCTGTGTAATTGTTGATGCGAAACTGAATCCTGTCGGTTCACGTATTTTCGGGCCTGTGGCCCGTGAGCTGCGTGATAAGAATTTTATGAAGATCGTTTCACTGGCCCCCGAAGTTGTCTGAGTCGGTTTAATCAGAACCGTGATGCTGATGATGACGCCGTTAAGCCGGTTAAATCAAAACGGTCGCGAGTTAGGAAAAACATGAGTATTGCTAGAATAAAAAAAGGTGACACGGTCTACTGCACTACAGGTGAGTCGGCCGGAAAACATGGAAAGGTCCTCAAAATCAACGTTGAAAAGAACGTTGCGATTGTTGAGGGGTTGAACATGATTAAAAAGGCTGTGCGTCCTTCGGAGGCATATCCGCAGGGCGGTTTCATTGAGCGCGAGGCTCCTGTCCATATGTCCAATCTTATGCCGTATGATGCGGATAAGAAAAGAGGTGTCCGGATCAGCCGAGTGCGCGAAGGTGATAAAACCGTTCGTAAATCCAAAGCATCAGGAAAGTCTTTAGACTGAAGGGAGCGAAATGGCCAGACTTAAAGATAAGTATAATAAAGAGTGGGCTCCCGCATTGCAGAAGAAGCTGGAGATCTCCAACACGATGCTGATACCGGACCTTGAGAAGGTTGTTGTCAATATGGGTTTCGGTATAGTTGAAAAAGATGTGCAGAAGAAGATTGTTGAGAATCTTGCCGCACTGACAGGACAGCGTCCTGTACTTTGCAAAGCCCGCAAGAGTATCTCTAACTTCAAGTTGCGTGATGGAATGGTTATCGGTGCTAAAGTGACTTTGCGCGGTAACCGTATGTGGGAGTTTGTTGATCGTCTGATCAACAGCGGTCTGCCCCGTATCCGTGACTTTCGCGGTGTGCCGAACCGTGGTTTTGACCACCGTGGCAACTACACACTTGGAATTAAAGAGCATTCAATCTTTCCCGAGATTGTTGATCATGGTAATCACGCTGTCGATGTCGGTATGGATGTTACATTTGTAACAACTGCAGGCAGCGATAAGCACGCACGTGAACTGCTCAATGTTATGGGTATGCCCTTTGCGGGCAGATAAGGAAGGATTTCGATAATGGCTAAAAGTTGTATGATTGCAAAAGCCAAACGTACTCCGAAGTTTTCTTCGCGTAAGTACTATCGCTGTACTCGCTGCGGACGTCCGCATGCGTATATTCGCAAGTTTCAGTTGTGCCGTATTTGTTTTCGTGAGGAGGCTCTGGCTGGAAACATACCTGGTGTGACAAAAGCAAGCTGGTAAGGAGAATACTAAAGATGATGTCTGATCCTATAGCTGACATGTTGTTGCGTATTCGTAACGCGCTGAATGCCGGTCATCCTGGTGTTGAAATGCCGGGATCCCGCCTGAAGAGCGAAATCGCGCGTGTTATGAAGGACGAAGGTTATATTCTGGATTATTCTCTGGAGACCGCTCTTCCCCGCACACTGAACATTGAGTTGAAATATAATGATGATGCCGAACCCGCTATCCGCGGTCTGCGTCGCGAGAGCCGTCCGGGCCTCCGTAAATTCTGCGGAGTTCAGGATATCCCTTATGTACTCGGAGGACTGGGTGTTGCTGTTATCAGTACTTCCGGCGGTGTTCTGAGCGGTAAGGAGGCCCGCAAGCGTAAGCTGGGCGGCGAATTGATTTGCACAATCTGGTAAGAGGGCTTCAAAATGTCAAGAATTGGTAATAAACCGATCGCGATCCCTGAAGGTGTTACCGTGACTGTTAACGGATCCACTGTTGACGTCAAGGGAAAACTGGGTGAGTTGAGCCGCGATCTTATCGAGGGAATCACCGCTAAGGTCGAAGACGGCAATGTGATCGTCAGTCGGGCGGATGATTCTAAAATTCAGAAGAGCTGTCACGGTTTGACCCGCTCACTGCTTGCCAATATGGTCGAAGGCGTGAGTAAGGGATATAAGAAAGAGCTCACAATTGAGGGTACGGGCTTTAAAGCTGTAAGTAACGGTAAGGTGCTGAGTCTTTCACTTGGATTTGCGTCTCCCAAGGATTACGCGATTCCTGAGGGAATCAGTGTCAATGTGGACGGCAACGGTGTGAAACTGTCTGTCGAAGGAACCAGCAAGGAACTGGTAGGCCAGGCGGCCGCCCGTATCCGCAGTTACTATCCGGCGGAGCCTTACAAGGGTAAAGGTATTAAATATGCCGGCGAGATTATTCGTCGTAAGCAGGGCAAAACAGTTGCATAATGCCTGAACGGAGCTGATAAGAATGAGTTTTAATCGCAAAGAACAACGTAAACGCCGTCACATGCGCATCAGACAGCGTATCAAAGGTACGGCAGAGCGTCCACGCATGGCAGTCTGTGTTTCAAACAAGCACATGTATGTGCAGTTTATCGACGATGTCGCCATGCATACTCTTGCATCTACTTCCACTTTGAAGGATGGCAGGAACTGTAATTTAGAGACAGCAAAACTGGTAGGAGCCAATGCCGCTGAAACTGCCAAAGCCAAAGGCATATCAGCTGTTGTTGTTGATCGCGGTGGGTTTTCTTTCCATGGTCGCATTAAGCAGATCGTAGATTCCGCTGTTGAGAACGGTCTGGTTGTTAACCTGAAAGAAAAAACGGCAAAGGCTAAGGAGGCGCAATAATGGCTGAAAAGAGATTCAACCGTCAAGAAGCCCAGAATGAATTTGATGAACGCGTTGTGTTTGTTAACCGTTGTGCCAAAGTTGTAAAGGGCGGACGCCGTTTCAGCTTCAGTGCGGTGGTTGTGGCAGGAGATCATGAAGGTCGTGTAGGCTTTGGTTTCGGCAAAGCCAACGAGGTGAGTGAGGCGATCCGCAAGGGCGGAGAGGCTGCCAAAAAGGACATGATGAGAGTCAAACTCAAGGGCAAGACACTGCCGCACGAAGTAATAGGCAGGTGTGACGGCGGTTATATTCTGCTGAAACCCGCCCCGGCTGGTACCGGTCTTATTATTGGCGGCGGTATGCGTCCTGTGCTCGAAGTGGCCGGTGTGCGTGATGCCGTGGGTAAGTCGCTGGGCAGTAAGAACCGTCTGAATGTGGTAAAGGCCACAATCGATGCTCTGATGAAACTGCGCTCCGCGGAGGAGATTGCTGCTGCCCGCGCATAAATTTTACAACCACACAGTGGTTGCAAATACGAGGGTTTTTTACAACCACACAGTGGTTGCAAATACGAGGGTAAAAGACACTTTTAATTAGTTCTGTGCAACAGATGAGTGGTTGCAGGAATAGGAGCCTACAATGGATTTATCAACATTGCAAAAAACACCGGGAGCACGTAAGTCCCGCAAACGACTCGGTCGCGGTCGTGCGTCCGGAACCGGTAAGACATCCGGACACGGCCATAAGGGACAGATGTCCCGCAAAGGACATAAGCACAAGCTGGGATTCGAAGGTGGACAGATGCCTCTGATGCGCCGTCTGCCCAAACGGGGTTTTAACAATTCTACGCGTGTGTCGTATTGCGCTGTCAATGTTTCCGGACTGGAACGTTTTGACAACGGAACTGAGGTTACACCGGAATTGCTCAAAGCAAGCGGACTTTATTCACCTGCCAAATATGACGGAGTTAAAATTCTCGGATGCGGAGATCTGTCTAAAAAGCTGGTGGTGAAAGTTCATGGTGTGAGTGCATCCGCAAAGAAAAAAATCGAAGCTGCCGGCGGCAGTGTTGAACTTGTGTAAGGGGTGTTGTCATGCCCATGCTTGGTACATTCGCAAATACATTTAAAATTCCTGATCTCAGGAAACGCATTCTGTTCACAATAGGCCTGGTGTTTATATGCCGTCTGATTTCAATGGTGCCTACGCCGGGAGTTGACTGGCAGACACTTCAGGCGGAGTTGGCCCGTATTCGCGAAACATCCGGTGTCGGAGGCGGCCTGATGGACTGGTTCAATGTGTTCAGCGGAGGTGCGCTTAATCAATGTGCCGTGGGCTTTCTCAGTATTTGGCCTTACATCAGTGCTTCGATTATCGTGCAGCTTATGACTGCGGTTATACCGCAGCTTGAGCGGCTTTCCCGTGAAGGTGAGACAGGCCGGATGAAGATTAATCAGTACACACGCTATCTGACGGTTGCGATCTGTATTTTTCAGTCTGTCGGCCTTTCAACCGCTTTGCAGCATCCTTCCTCTATGGGACTGGGAAATATAACTATAGTAACCAGTCCTGGTATTGCATTCACGATTACTACTGCTATCTGTATGACAGCCGCGTCCCTGCTGGTGATGTGGCTGGCCGATCAGATCACTCAGAGAGGTATCGGCAACGGAACATCATTGATAATTATGATCAATATCACTTCACGGCTGCCGAGTGCGATATTTAACGCATGGGCTCGTTATTTCGGTTACGGCGGAGTTGAAGCCACTCATAATCCTGTTGAACTGTTGCTTCTGCTGCTCTTCGGGTTTGCTATAACAATGGGAACGGTGATGCTGACACAAGGGGTGCGTAAGGTGCCGATTCACTCGACACGTCGAGCTGCCGGAGGTTCAGGTGCCTACGGACGTATGCAGCAGACTTATATGCCGCTGCGTGTCAACTACACCGGTGTTATGCCTATTATTTTTGCCGGTCCGCTGATTCAGTTTCCGGCTATCGCTCTGAGTAAGATACCCGGTGATAATGCTGTGAGTACGTGGTTTCGATGGTTCGGTGCAAAGCTGGGCGATATGACCAGCCCTCTGCATTTGACCGTATATGGGCTGCTGATTATGTTTTTCGCTTTTTTCTGGGTTGCCACTCAGTTCAACGCGATGCGTATTTCCGACAATCTGAAGCGTGACGGATCCTATCTTCCCGGGGTGCGTCCGGGTATGGCCACAGCTGAATATCTGGATGCTCTGATGACACGCGTAACTCTGATAGGCGGTACCGGTCTGCTGGTGATAGCCCTTGTGCCTCAGCTGTTGCGCGGAATGATGCAACTGCCCTGGACCATGGCTTCCTTCTTCGGTGGTACGTCCCTGCTGATTATCGTGGGTGTTGCACTTGATACACTGCGACAGATGGAATCATTCCTGCTGATGCGTAATTATGACGGTTTTCTGAAATACGGAACCCTGCGCGGCAGGAAGTAAAATCCGCAGTTGTGCAATTCAGAACAAACACTCCGGCTTGCGGGCGGGGTGTTTGTTTCCCTGAGAGTGAAAAGGGAAGTTCTGTTTAAAACAGAAGGCATGAAAAAGCCCTGATAAAACCCTCTTTATGGATTGACATTTATAGCGCTTTTGATAATATATTAGCACTTTTTTGAGAATGAAAGGGTGGGGTTTTATCCCGCTCTTTTTTGTTGCTGGAGAATGGATCTTTTAAGGCTAAGGCGGTGCGGAAATGAATAATGAATTGCTTTCTATTATCAGTTATCTTGAGCGTGATAGAGGTGTTGACAGAGAAATTATTATTCAAGCCATTGAGTTTGCTATTCAGCAAGCCGCCCGCAAAAGTCTTGATGTAACCAATGATCTCCGGGTCGAGATTGACAGAAAGTCTTTGAATATCAAAGCCTACGATACAGTTGTAGCGTCAGATGAAGATGAGGGGCTCGGGTTTGTCTCCATGCGTCAGGCCCGAAGGATTGATCCTGATATACAGCCGAACGGTTTGCTCGAAATAGAAATTCCTCCGGGGAAACTCGGACGTATTGCAGCTCAGACCGCGAGACAGATGATTCTGCAGAAAATACGGGAAGCGGAACGCAAGAATGTTTATGACGAATACAAAGACAGAATTGGTGATATTGTCAGCGGTACAGTTCGGCAGATCAGTCATCGAGATCTGATTGTTGATCTCGGAAAGACAGAGGCGATACTTCCCTCCAGAGAGCGCATCCCTACAGAAGAGTACAATGTCGGCGACCGGGTACGCGCGTATGTTCTTCGTGTTCAGGCGGCGTCAAGCGGTCCGGCGGTTGTGCTTTCCCGTGCCTGTCCCGATTTTGTGAAAACTTTGTTCTGCCTTGAAGTCACCGAAATAGCTGATGGTATTGTCGAGGTTATGGGGGTGGCCCGCGATGCGGGTTTCCGTTCAAAGATTGCTGTCAGAACACTGGATGAAAAAGTGGATCCGGTGGGGGCCTGTGTCGGCTTGCGCGGAATCAGGGTGCGCAACATTGTGCGCGAACTGAATGGTGAGAAAATTGATATTGTTCGCTGGAGCGATGATATCAGACAGTACGTCACACAGGCATTGGCACCTGCCAAACTTGTAGCCCTTGAGCCTGGGGCGGAAGATGAAGAGGGACGGCGCACAATTCATGTCACAGTTCATCCGGATCAGCTTTCACTGGCGATAGGTAAGCGCGGTCAGAATGTGCGTCTGACTTCCAAACTTACCGGCTGGCGTGTTGATATTCAGAAGGTCGAAGAAGAGGTCCCCTTTGAAACCAGACGCGAAAATGCGATTGAAGAGCTGGCCGATGTGCTCGATCTTTCTGAGGAGGATGCTGTCAGGCTGGTTGATAACGGATTTCTTACAACTGATGGCATCGTGGAGGTTGAAATTTCTTATCTGCAGGAGATCTGCGGGTTTGATGAGATTACCGCGAGCAAAATCTGGGCGGCGGCCTCTGCTGCTGACAGTGTCGAAGATCTGGGAGAAAAATAAACAGCTATGAGAGTATGTGAACTTGCCAACAGAGCTCAAACCTCGATTTTTGAGGTGATAAGACAGGCTGAAGAGCTTGATATAGAAGCCTATTCACCATTGACCGAACTGGATGATGACGAGGTTAAGCAGTTGCAGTCTGTGTTGAATAAACGCTCACCTCAGGATATTGAAAAAGATATCGCTGAACGTGTCGAGCGTCGGGAAAGAAAACTGAAGGCTGTTGTCGAACGGTTTCTTGATAAAAGCGCTGGTGAAACTGCTGCCCTCAGAGAGCACAGGGATAAGGCTTTGGAAATGGATGCTTTGCTGCGAGGCAAAACACCGGTTCCGGCTGAATCCGGGAAACCGTCGGAAGAGCAAAGCGGCGGTGCCGTTGAAACCGCTGCAGAAGAACGCGAATCTGAACCGGTTGAAACGCAGGAGATTGCCAGTCCGGAACCGGTTCCCGAAAAGAAGATTGAAAAACCGGTTGAAGTGAAAGTTCCGGAACGTGAAAAACCTGCCACGAAACCGGCGTCGAAACCGGCTGCTGCGCAGAAAAAGCCCGTTTCCGGGAAGAATATCGCTGAACGCCGTGTTATGCAGAGGGGAGCTGAGAACCGGAAGCCGCCCGCCAGCAGAGGTGAGGCCCGCAGTGTGCCGTCGCAGCCTGTTGCTAAAACCAGCCCTAAGCCCGCTGTTAACACCGGGAAGACTGTCTCGCCCGATCGCATTATTACTCTTCGCGGCGCGGTGGTGCTGAAAGATCTTGCGGAACGTATGGGACTCCGGCCCAACCGTCTGATTGCCGATCTGATGCAGATGAATATGCTTGTTTCGATAAACGAGCGTATTGAGCTGGATGTCGCAACCAAACTTACTGATAAATACGGTTTCAAGATAGAACTGGAACGCCAGAAACGCTCAAGTGAGCGCAAGCCGCAGCTCAAGAGCGAAGCAGATGATGATCAGATTCCGGACGATAAGATAGAAGAGATGGTTCTTCGTCCTCCGGTGGTCACTTTCCTCGGACACGTTGATCATGGTAAAACCTCGCTTATGGATCGTATCCGCAATGCCAGGGTTGCATCTGGTGAAGCCGGAGGAATTACACAGCACATGGGAGCTTATACGCTTGAGGTTAATGGTCGCAAGATCACTTTTCTGGATACTCCCGGGCATGCTGCTTTTTCCTCTATGAGAGAACGCGGCGCCAATATGACCGATATCGCTGTGATTATTATCGCCGCCGATGACGGTATCATGCCGCAGACCCGTGAGGCTATCAGACATGCGCAGGCTGCCGGTGTGCAGATTATGGTTGCTATCAACAAATGCGATTTGCCTGATGCGCAGCCCGATAAAGTACGTCAGATGCTGCAGGCTGAAGGGTTGACCCCCGAGGAGTGGGGTGGCGATGTTATTACCGTTGAGGTTTCAGCACAGACCGGAACAGGTCTGGATCACCTGCTTGAGATGATTCTCCTTCAGTCTGATATGTTGGAGCTGATGGCTAATCCGGACCGTCGTGCAGACGGCGTTATTGTTGAGGCGCAACTTGAGCAGGGGCTCGGTCCCACAGCAACATTGCTGGTCCAGGGCGGCACGCTAAATGTCGGTGATGTTCTGCTCTGCGGAGAGTATTTCGGCAAGCTTCGCGGACTCATTAATGACCGTGGCCGCAAGGTGAAATCCGCTGGACCTTCCACTGCGGTTAAATGCATGGGACTTTCAGGTGTGCCTGAAGCCGGAGCCCGGTTCCGGGTGATGCTTAATGAAAAACGAGCCCGTACGCTGGCTGCTGAAGCGGCCGAATCCAATAAGATGGCCCAGCTTGCAACGGCAAAACCTAAGTCGCTTGAGGCTATGATGATGATTACCGGCGACACTAAAAGGGAACAGCCGGTTATTGTAAAGGCTGATACACAGGGGTCGCTCGAGGCTATTATCGAGGCTTTCAAAGAGATTAAAAGCGATAAGGTTTCGCTGAATATTATTTCCAGCGGCATCGGCAATATATCCGCTACAGATGTAAACAAAGCTGCCGCCGGTTCCGCTGTGATTGTAGGTTTCAATGTGGGCACAGAGACCGGTGTGCAGCAGATGGCGCGTCATGACAGTGTGCGGATCAGTACCTTCAGAATTATATATGAGCTTATGGAGTTTGTAATTCAGCGTATGCTTAATCTGCTTTCGCCTGAATTCAAGGAGGTTGTCAAGGGACATGCGGAAATCCGTGCTATCTTCAATATAGGCAAAACCGGGCGTGTCGCCGGTTGCCAGATGCTTGACGGCTCTCTGTTGAAAAACGGAAGGTTCCGCATAAAGAGGGGAGATAAAGTTATCTTTGAGGGTACCCTTGCTGTGCTCAAGCACTTCCAGCAGGAGGTAACCGAGATATCAGGCTCTCAGGAGTGCGGGATACTCTTTAACGGTTTTGAAGGCTTTGCTGAAGGTGATATCGTCGAGTGTTATGTTCAGGAGGAGCTGCCTCGGACCTTGTAGGCGGGAGAACGGTTTCGTCTGCGGAAAACGGAGTATCCGGATGCCGATTCCGGTAATGCGCCGGAACTACCGGCTGAAACAAAATAAGGTGTGCTCCGGCAGATATTTCAGCCCTGTGCCGATTTCTGTTATATATTTCTGTCTGCACCCTGAACAGGAGGTTTTTTATGTCTGTGAAACGTCTTGATCGTGTCAATTCTCTGTTGCGTCGTGAAATCGGTGAGGCTCTTTATCAGGTATTTGCCGGCGAGGATTTTGATCTGGGATCTGTTACGGTTACGGAAGTCAACTGCGCTTCGAATCTGCGCAATGCCATTGTTAGGGTTTCCATATTCGGACATGACGAGGAACGCGGCCGTATGATCAACCGGCTCTCTCGAAAGGCGAAGGATCTGCAGGCAGTAATCAATCGGGATCTCAAGCTGAAATATACGCCGCGGTTGCAGTTTAAATTAGACCTGTCTCTTGAAAAGGGTGATCATGTGCTTGATATTCTCTCCCGCATGAAAGATGATTCTGAAGAAAAGGGTGATACTTTTGAAGAAGATAAAGAGTTATAACGAGTGCAGAGACGGCCTTTTACTTGTGGATAAGCCCAGTGGATGTACTTCACACGATGTGGTTAATGCCGTCCGGCGTGGATTTCAACTCAGAAAGGTCGGTCATGGCGGAACACTTGATCCCAACGCCACCGGTCTGCTGGTAATACTCCTGGGTAAAGGAACCAAGCTTTCCTCTAAAGTTATGGGCGGCGACAAAACCTATATCGGTGAAATCAGACTCGGCCGGACCACGACTACACAGGACTGTGATGGCGAGGTGCTGGAGGAAAAGCCGTGTGATCATGTTTCTCGGGATGATGTTGAAAAGGCTATGAAGGATTTATGCGGCGACATTTTTCAGACGCCGCCCATGGTTTCAGCAATCAAAGTTAAGGGTGTGCCTCTTTATAAAATGGCCCGTAAAGGGCAGGTGGTTGAACGGAAAAAACGTTTTGTTCATATCTTCCGTTTCGTTATAACCGAATGGACGCCTCCTTCTGTCTTTTTTGAAGTTATCTGTACCAAGGGCACCTATGTGCGCACATTGGCGCATGATATCGGTCGGGAGCTGGGGTGTGGTGCTTCATTGCAAAATCTCCGCCGTAATGCCTCGGGTGAATTTAATGTTGCAGATGCCTTTCCCCTGGAAGAGATCAGGGAGTGGTCTCTTTCTGATCTGAATGAACGCATTCTCCCCTATGCTCAGTTTGCCGCAGCGGACGGTTGTCTTCAGCCTCCCTCAGGGGTCACAGGCTGATACCTTGATTTTACTCACATGAAAGTTGTTTCCACACCTTCCGAACTCAGAAGCATGAGCAAGTCCGTTGTGCTGGCGGTCGGTTTTTTCGATGGTGTGCACCGAGGGCATCAGGAAGTGATTCTTAGCGCGGTGAAACGTGCGGAGGAGAACAGCGGTGAAGCCTGGGTAATGACATTTGACCGGCATCCTCTTAGTTTTCTGGCGCCTTATAAAAGGCCGCGGCTTCTCAGTACAACCGAAGAGCGTCTTGATCTTTTTTGCGAACTGGGAATAGATGGTGTGCTTCTAGTTGAATTCAATGCGGAAATTGCAGATCAGTCACCTGAAGAATTTGTCAGGTGGCTTTGCGGAGATGTGAAGGGTAGTGTTGGTATTGTTGAAATCTGTTGCGGTGACAACTGGCGGTTCGGCAGATATGCGGCGGGTACTCCGGCATTGCTTGCAGGATTCGGCAAAGAATACGGTTTTGATGTGGCGGTTGTTCCTTATGCCGATTTCAAAGGGGTCGAAATTTCCAGTACGCGTATTCGCTGTGCAATCAGGGAGGGCCGTCTGGAAGAGGTTAACAATATGCTGGGGCGGAAGTATTCAGTTCATGGAACAGTTGTCGCCGGGAGAGGCATAGGCAACCGTCTTAAAATGGCGACAGCCAATATCATTCCTGATGTGGATCTTCTTCCTCCATGTGGGGTTTATGCGGTCAGGGTCAAAATCGGCGCATCTGTCTACGGAGGCGCCGCTAATCTGGGAGTCCGTCCCACTTTTGCCGATACATCGCCTGATGAAATTGTGCTGGAGACGCATCTTTTCGATTTTGATGAAGAAATATACGGACAGAATATTATCGTTTCTTTTGTTGCTTTTATTCGCGGGGAAAAGAAATTTGATTCATCGGAAAAGCTGGTCGGACAGGTGCGGAAAGATTTGAAGCGGGCCGCGGATGTGTTGAAGGGGTAAACCTGTTTTTAGGAAAAAGGGAATAGGATGAGAGCTCCCTGTCGCTTTATGGGCCGTGGTGCTGATGGTGCTGAAAATGAAATGTGCCCGAACAGAAACCGAAAAAGAAGTTTGATGTTTACACACCGGTGGTGCTGATATAATATGAAACGCCGTAGATCAGGGGCAGTCGGGCCTTTGATGGTTTTCCCGGACAGGAAAGGATTTTATGACAGTTTTAGAGGCAGTGAAGATTTTGAAAACCGATGTTCTTTTTGAAGGAGATGCGGCAAATGATAATATACGGCATGTTGTCGCCTCTGACCTGATGAGTGATGTTCTGCTGGTGGATGATGATAATATTCTCCTGCTGACATCCCTTGCAAGCGATCAGGTTCTGCGCACAGCTCAGATTATCGGCGCGGTAGGCGTGGTTGTTGTAAACGGGAAGTCCCTGCCGTCTTCAATGGTTGGTGTTGCGGAAGATCTTGGAATGACCCTGATGACCTGCGGGCTTTCCAAATATGATGCCTGCGTTGCCATGTACGAGGCACTGAAAGATTGACGGGATCCTTTTTGTCATGCTCGTATGATTACATTACCGTTCACTATATAGCGTGGGATATTCCGGTTTAACAGGAGAATATGTATCCCGGTTTGCGGTGTTTGTCAGGCGTTTCCGCCTGTTTATGAGTTCTGACCTTCAGAAGATGTCTAGGCTGCCAGCAATTATTTGCTTAATTTTTTACAACTGCAACAGCTATGAAAAAAGAGATTAAAAGGAATGTCGGTAACAGCCGGACTGCGGGTATAGCTGATCAGAATACGGAACCTCTGGTTTTGATAGAGATGATTCAGCGCCTGAAAGTGCGTGATGTGATGACCAGCAAACTTGCGGCTGTTGAAAGAGCAGATCCTCTGCGCGAGGCACAGCGGTTGATGAAAGAGAAAAAGATCAGCGGTGTGCCGGTCAAGGAAGGTGGACGTTTTCTGGGACTGGTCAGTATAAACGATATCATCCGGGCATTTGAAGGCGGTTATATTGATGAGCCGTGCCAGAAGTATATGTCAACCAAGCTGGTAGTTCTTGAAGATGATATGCCCCTGTCTTTTGCGTTGCGCTATTTTGATAAATACCATTACGGACGTTTTCCTGTGATCAACCGCGAGCAGAAGCTTGTCGGAATTATATGTCAACGGGATATCAACCGGGCTCTTCTGCTGGAAATGACACATGAATTGAACCGTCTGGAGAATGAGTCAATTCACAACAAAGTTCCGGAAGGTCCGTTCAGTCTCTATGTGCTGCGTGAGTTTCCAGTCAGTAAATATGATTTTGAGAATGCCGGCAAGGCTGCCAACAAAATCAAAAAGCTTCTGAAAGAAAAAAAATTTCCGTCAAAGGTTATCCGCCGCATAGCGGTTGCGGCGTATGAGCTGGAGATTAATCTCTGTGTTCACTCTGATGGCGGTGTGCTTTCCTGGCAGTTGTCCAACGGCCGTGCTGAAATCATCGCCAGGGATTCTGGTCCGGGAATCACCGATGTGGAGTGGGCCTGCCGGGATGGAACTTCTACTGCTAATGAGTGGATACGCTCGCTAGGCTTCGGAGCCGGTATGGGACTGGTTAATGTTAAACGGGTTGCTGATGAGTTTGACATTGAATCTCAACCGGGTTCAGGTACGATTGCAAAAGCGGTGATATTTGCCAGCTCTAAGCGGGATAGCAGATGAAACTTCAAAACATTATAAAAGATTGCAGCCTGAAGGTTGTGTGTCTTCCGGGAAAGGATATGCAGGTCAGCAGGGCGTACACGTCTGATCTGCTGAGTGATGTTATGGGGCATTGTCCGGAAGATTCCATTTTAATCACGATTCAGAATCACAGGAATACAGTGGCTGTTTCGACTCTCGTCGGGGCGCGGGCTATCGTTATCGCGCACAACAGAGATGTGCCTGATGATATGAAAAAGCTTGCCGCCGGAGAAGGTGTCGCATTGCTGCGTTCTGATGATGATCAATTCACTCTGAGCTGCAGGATAGGAAAATTACTGTACGGATAATCATGCATCGCAAAAAGTGGAATTTTGTTTCGTAAAGGGGGATCCGCCCGGTTTATGCTGAAATCAATTATTATTTTGTGTTCTGTGTTTTGTATTCAGACTGCTTCCGCGTTTGTTTCGGTTATACATGGATATGATTCTGTGCCTGACGGTGAACGCGGTTTTGCTAGGGCTCTCGCTCTTCATGTCGAGCGCTGGTATAAAGGCTTCGGAGTAAACTGCCGCATCAGTGATGACCGTAACATGGAAGAAGCTTTACGCAATTCCAGACTTGCTGTACTTGTTTACGTTTCCCGTCCTGATGCCGAAAGACTTGCATTGCTAAGCTCCTTTATCAGCAAAGGCGGGAAACTTATTGTTTTCTATTCCGACTCCGCAAGACTTGCGGAAATTATGGGAATGAATAATCTGGGGTATCAGGGACCCCGCTCGGATGGCAGGTGGGCATCAATGCATTTTGTTTCAGGTGCTGTTCCCGGGGTTCCTCTGAAAATTCAGCAAAGTTCCAACAGCCTGATTCTGATGGCTCCTGTTGCCGGTAAATCCGAGATTGTCGCCTGGTGGCATGATAGAAAAGGAACCCGCACCGAGCCTGCCTGGCTGAAATCCGATTCGGGTTACTGGATGACACATGTCCTGTTAGCGGATGGTGATGCTGAAGCCAAGGGGCAGATGCTGCTGGCTTTGGCAGCCTCCTACGACAGCTCTCTGTGGCTTCCCGCTTCAAAGAGGATTATGAAGGAAGCCGTCGCAACAGGGGGTGCGGGAGGGGCTGAAGGTATGGCCCAGCTGGCTGACCAGCTCGAAAATCCGGCACGTCGCAGGCGTGCACAGAAGGCCGCCGCAGCTTTGCTTGCTACAGAAAAGCAGGCCGAATCTCTGATAGATGCTCGTGCAGGTTTCAGAGCATGGAAGGCTGCTGATGATCTCCGTTCCAGAACCTGGGAGCTGTACGGGATTATGCAGGATTCCCGTAAAGACGAAATCCGGGCGGTTTGGGATCATTCCGGTATGGGGCTTTACCCGGGTAACTGGAAGCTGACGTGTGAATTGCTGAAAAATGCAGGAATAACCGATATTTATGTTAACGTTGCCGGTTGCGGTTTCGCCTATTATGACAGCAGGGTTCTTCCGCGTTCCTCTCTGTTTGATGAGTACGGTGATCAGCTGAGGCAATGTCTCAGTGCTGCCCGTCCCCTCGGGCTGCGTGTTCATGCATGGATGCTGTGTTTTTCAACGGAGCGTGCTACGGCTGACAGGCTTGCTGTGTTCCGTAAACGGGGCTGGCTGCTCGAACTTCCCGGAGGCAGGACTGCGCGGTGGCTGGATCCCGCTGTTCCTGAAGTCAGGAACTATCTTGTCAAGGCTGTAGAGGAAATGATCAACCGGTATGCGGTTTCGGGCGTGCATCTGGACTTTGTGCGTTATCCGGATTTCAATGGTTCACTCGGATTGAGAAGCCGCAGACAGTTTGAAAGCGCCACAGGGAAAAAAGTTTCCAGCTGGCCCTTTGATGTAAAACCAGGCGGAATCAGGCACAGCGCGTTTGCCGGTTGGCGGGCACAGCAGGTTTCAATGTTTGTCAATGCTTCACGACGCACAATAAACAGGAATGCTTCAGGGAAAACACTCAGTGCTGCAGTGTTCGGAAAGTATCCTTCGTGTCTGGCTGCAGTGGGGCAGGATTGGGAATCGTGGCTGGATATTGATCTGGTCGATTATGTTGTTCCTATGAACTACACGGAAGACCTGTCCAGTTTCAATGAATGGGTAGAGGCGCAGTGCCGTACACGCAAACAGCGTTTGAGAGTGATTCCCGGTATAGGAGTTACCGCTAATGAAAGCCGTTTGAATGCGGCTGATGTGATCGATCAGATTAATGTCGTCAGACAATATGGGTGTCCGGGGTTCGCCCTTTTTGATCTTGATACAACACTTCGTCAGGAAATTCTGCCTGTTCTGCGTATGGGGATGACCGCACCGTGAACAGTGTGTGAACACGCGACTGTATAATTGAGCGAGTCAGTTCTTTTCCTGCTCATTTTTCCGGGAAACGGCCATGCGTGCGGCCATTCGTATGGCTTGAAAAAAACTTCCGGGGGATGCTTTGCCCTGCCAGGCCAGATCATAAGCGGTTCCGTGGTCCGGTGAAGTTCTGATTATCGGCAGCCCGAGAGTTATATTTACTCCCTTGTCGAATGCCGCCATTTTGAAAGGTATCAGCGCCTGGTCATGATACATGGCTATATATGCATCAAACGGTGCCGGTTTTACGGGTGGATAAAGCCATGTGAAGGCGGTGTCAGGCACAAGCGGTCCGCTCAGGTTGATTCCCTGCCTTCGTGCTTCTGCAATCAGCGGGATAATAATTTCCAGCTCTTCATTCCCGAAAAGCCCGTTTTCACCTGCATGCGGGTTCAGAGCCAGTATGCCTATTGCGGGAGATTGTATGCCCTGTTGACGACATAAGCCATCTGTCATTTTGCAGACATGCAGCAGGTGTTCCGGCGTCAGTAGAGTCGGGACTGTGGACAGAGCCGTGTGTATAGTGGCCAGAGAAATGATAAGACCCGGGGAGTAAAAAGCCATGCATGGCTTTTCCGTATGGCACAAGGATGCCAGCATTTCAGTATGGCCGGGGAAGTTTACTCCCGCCATGTTGATTGCGCTTTTGTTGATAGGCGCGGTAACAACAGCGTCGGATTTTCCACTGATAGTGTCTTTTACCGCTGTTTCAATCCAGGCTGCGGCGGCTGCACCGCATGATTGCTGCGCTGTTCTCGGACGGATACTGGTGAGATCCGGTGTGTCGGAGTTGATAAGAACATGTCCCTGAAAACCGTCTTTCAGTTCCTCAGCACTTTTTACAACGCGTATTTGCGGGTTGAAGCTGATGCCGCTACGCAGTGAAACGGTTTTCAGAATATTCAGGTTGCCGTAAACGCTGAGATTTGCGCATTCGGCAATCTGTTTAGAGTTAAACGCATGCAGAACAAGCTCAGGACCTATACCGGCGCAATCACCGGTTGTAACAGCAATCCGTGGAAGAAATGAAATCATGGACCTGATCTGTCTCCTTTTCTGAAGAATACCGATACATAATTATCAAGCGCCGATGCAAACATGCATTTTTCCGGTGCGGGCAAAGCCCGCTTCCGTATCAGGCGCTGGTTACGTGCTTTACACTGTTCAGTGTGCCGTGATCGTTCTGAACCCAGTCCGCGCACTCCGGATCAGCGCACCAAGTGCCATTGATGATGAATTTGTACTCATAGGATCCGGGAGGGAGAACGACTGTCGCAGTGTAGATGCCGTTTTTCTTTTTATCAGTCATTTTTTTTGCCGAAGGGTTCCAGTCATTGAACGATCCTGCAAGGTAAACTTTAGAACCGGCTTCAGCACGGTAAGTGAAGGTGACACGACTTTTTTTCGGGGCTTTTACTGAGGGGGATGCTGTTTTCCCGGCAACAGTATTTTTCCTGGCGGCTGTTTTTTTTGCCGCTTCTTTTTTTGTGCGTGCGGCTGTTTTTTTCGCTGTTTTGACTTTCATAACAGTTCCTTTTTTTCTTTTATATCCTATTCTGTTTAAAATAAATGTTATCCGACAGAGTATAACCGCATTTAGATTAAAGCGGTTTAACTACTGAAAACTCTTTTTCATGGACATTATGCAGTTTTATTGTGATAAGTCAAGTCAGATAGTAGCAGGAATAAATCAAAACAGATAAAAACCGAAAATCCGACAGGCTACTGGATTCGGCTCAGTTGAAAAAGCGGCCATTTCCATGTCTGAATAACTTTCCGTCAGGACTCGCCGTGACGGCAGTGAAATCATTCATGCCATTCACGGTTGTTTCGTTAAATTAACGACAAAAGCGGCGGATCCCCTACGGTCTTTTTTGAGTTCGAGCTTGCCGTCGGCAAATGACACCGGTACTGTTTCCAGATCCTTCTCTTGACTGAGAAGCGTGGCGGAAGCTTTCCACCCCTTGCCTGTGTTGCACATCTCGACCGTGATTTTGTCATCTTTCCCCATGTAGTCAATGATCAGCAGTCGCCTGCGCTTACCATCAATACTCCTTGCTGCAAGCACGGTAACGGTCTTGCTGTCAGATGACGCAAAGCACATGCGGGGATATTCCTTCACGATTTCACCGAAGGCTTTGCAGGCATAGTAATTTTTGTTGAGGCGACGATAGACATCCATATAGCCAAAATTGCCGATATGACGACACCCGTAGAAGTATGACTGGTCGTACTCGGATGTCTGCAATCTGGCAAGTGTAGTGAGCGTAAAGCAGGCAGAATCGATTTTATTCTGTCCTGCGGGAGACTCCAGCACTTGTTTCAGGGTGTCCGGATCGGAATATCCGAGAGCAGCAAAGCCACCTTGGATGAGATAATGCCACTCATTGATGATAAGTTCGGTTTCCGTAAATCCAAAGCTGTCGCAGAGTTTACGTCCTTTGTCGCCAGCGGAGATGATGTTCTCCGGGTCCTGTCCGTAGTAATGCCAGGATATAAAGTCCGGGGCTACTCCGGCATCTTTGCAATCCTGAAGGAGGGGACGCAAAAGTTTTTCTTTGTATGTGCAAAGAGCTGGACCACCGACTTTGATTTCCGGGAATTCTGACTTGAGCCTTTTGAGAACCTTCACAAAGAATTCACGGTAAAGCTTCATCCGTCGCGGCTGGTTGGCACAGTTATCGGCCCTGTCGTCCTCGCCGTTGAAACTCCACATGTTATTATATCCGTCCGGTTCGTTCCATATTTCCCAATACTTGATTCCCCAGTTGTGGCCGTCTGCCCAACCGCGGTTGTAATGGCGTACTGTGCCAGCGAAAACCTCGGCCATTTTGTCGAAGTCACTCGGAATTTCAGCGTTGAAATGAACGAGACCGGAATGCTCAATGGATGTTCCGAGACGGTAGAAGATTTTGAGGTCGATATCGCGTGAGAGTTGCAACAGATAATCAGTTGCTTCGAAGTAGTAGTTTTTCGGATCGCTTGCATCCAGATGTTCCAGAGGGAAGATGAAATGGGTATCCACGACACGTTGTCCATCATTGATAAGCGCAAGGTCGTGTGTTCGTACATAATCGAAGTTCATGGCTTTAATCTGCTCCGCGATGTTTCTGCTGCTTACAGATTTCGGTGCAAAACCCGACGAATGAAGTGCGGGGCGTATAATGCCTGTATCTCGGGAAAAATTTACTTTTACATCTGCGGCGCTGAGTGTCGTAACCGACATTATTATGATTGAGATTAAAGCTGATTTCATATTGATATTTCTTTTCCTTCCCGTATTTTAAGCTTTGTTTTCCTGCGTTACGTTCATACTACAATAAAAAACGCAAATTATAACATTAATTGCATATAAATGCAATACGGCGGGGAGAGGATTTGAACCTCTGGTCCCGCTTCGCGGGATTATGATGCCGGTGAATAGTCATCCTTGTTGAGGCCCGTTAGTTGATAGAAACCATCCCCGCATTTTTGGCGTTTCAATAAAGTCTCAAATCGTTTTGCCGCAGACAAGTTTCCAAACACTTTATTCCAAACGATTTTCCATGAACCTGCGTAGCGTTTGGTCCACTTGGAAATGCCGGAATTATGCTGATCTAATCGATGCTCAATATTTTCCGAGAGCCCAATATAGAATTTGCGAGCCGTGTCAGACCAGAGAACATAGCAGTAATAGGGTTTGTTCGTGTCCATCTCGACAAATCATTATAAAAAAAGGACTTACACTGCTGTAAGTCCTTTTAAAATGGTAGCGGGGACCGGATTTGAACCGATGACCTTCAGGTTATGAGCCTGATACGTAAACCCATAAAACCCTTTAAAAACAGCATTTTTTGGGCTGTTAAATAAATGTTTTGGCGTATGTTTTGGTTTTGTGCTTGTCCTTTGTTGCCAGCTTTGCCATACTGTAACTTTGAGTTAAAACACCTACCTTGCAAGGGGGCTTATTATGGGATTAGAGATTAGAAAAGGCAGAAACGGACAAATTATCAATCACTGGTATGGACGCTACACCGACCACACCGGCAAACGGCGCTGCGTCTCACTCTCCGAGCCGATGCCGTCAACAGGCATCCCTGATTCACTGAAAGAAACTGGAAGCTCTACATTCGAAGCAAGCCGGGCGCGGGCCGAAATGGAGTTAGATACGTTCAAAAATGAAGCGGCGCAGCATGGACGAGCCGACCACCTCACAGAAAAGTTGATCGAGAGCAAGACGGGCCGCAAAGTTGAATATGTGAAATTATCAGAGTTGCCCGATAGATGGCGCAAGATTAACCGCAATCGCAAACCAACAAAAGAATGGATGAGTAATTGCAACATCATTTTCAAAAGGTTTGCAGATTCCGTCCCTTGTGAGTTTCTGCATGAAGTGACCCCCGAACAGGCCGCCCGGCATATTGAAACATTAAAAAAACGTGTAACCCTGAAAACTGCTAACGGTGAATTACAACTTTTAAAGGCCGCTTTTCGTCGATTCCTCCCGCCGGGCGCGGTAAACCCTTTTAAAGATTTAACCGGAGGTAGTGACCCCGACACCGTTCACCGCCGCCCGTTTACAGCCTTAGAGCTTCACAGCCTGTTTGAAGCAGCAAGGGCGGATGTATTTATATATCCCTTAATAGTTTGCGCAGCTTGTAGCGGGTTAAGGCGCGGGGATGTTTGCCGCCTTAAATGGGATAGCGTCAATTTAAGGGAGGGCATTCTATCCATAAAGAAAACCTCAAAAACAGGCGCGGCAGTCGAGATTCCAATATTTAAGCCATTGCGAGAGGTCTTTGAAGTGGCGTTGACTGAACAGGAAGAGGGACAAGAGCTTGTTTTCCCGGATGCCGCGAAAATGCTTAGACAGAATCCCGATGGCTTAACATGGAGGTTTAAGAAGATCGCCGCCGGGGTTGTTTGTCCCGAAAGCGGCGACAACGACCCTGAGAGCCTTCAGGTTGTAAACCTTGCCGATATACTCCCGGAGGTTTCCGAGGCTGTAGCGGGTAAGCTGGACGGCAAAAGGCGCGACCGGACACTAGACACCCTTCAGAGATATGCACAGGGGCAGAGCGTTAGAACCATTGAAAAGAAAACCGGGCGCGTACGTTCTCAGGTTTCCGGTGATCTGCATTTAGCTGAAGAAATTAGCGGTTTTCGTTTCATGCCGCTGCCGCTTGGAGGTGAAAGCAGCAAAGCACTTATAAGCCGGGCAACACGGGGAACCAATAAAGGCCGGGCGCGGCGCTCTTCAACGGTTGATTGGCACTCTTTCAGAACTACATGGGTTACGCTTGCACTTGCAGCGGGTGTTCCTATGGAAATATGCCGTCGAGTGACTGGACACAAAACAGTAGAGACTGTTTTGACTCACTACTTTAGACCAGATCGAGAGCACATGAAATCTGTATTAGGTGAAAAACTGCCGGACGTTCTAACTGGCAACGGTAAGATAGAAGAGCCGCAACCGGACATTTCAGAACTTGCAACACAACTCGCACGGCTTTCAGATGCTCAAAAAATGGAGCTTCAAACTCTGTTAATGCCGAAAACTATCACTGAGTGATACAATAAGTCAAAAAATGCAATAAATTTAAAAAACTA
>JAWOEI010000095.1:0-10537 GCA_046482825.1 Kiritimatiellia bacterium | reverse complement strand
ATGCGGACGAAGTGGAGGATCTTTTTGTGTGAGCCGGGCACCCCGGCGAATGCGGGGGTTGAGCTACAGGAGATGGAGATTCGGGTAAGCTTGCAGAATCACCCATCGCAGGTATTTGGAACTCTTCTTGCGCTTGAGCTCGTACTCTCGTGTCTGTGCCGAGGAACGTGTGGGGAGCGTCTCGTAGTAGGGCATCCACCATGGGCCGCGGTCGCGTGTGGCCTTGCTGTAGCCGGCTTGATGCTCGCGGAACCGTTCGATCAGATGGTCGCAATGTCCGATGTAGAACCGTCCGGTGGTTTCGGACTGGAGGATGTAAACATAAAAAGCCCCCGGCTCGGTGGAGGTAAGGGGAGTCGAACCCCTGACCTCTTGAATGCCATTCAAGCGCTCTACCAACTGAGCTATACCCCCGGTGACCTTCAGAAAAGAAAACATATTAAACCATATTGCAGACTTGAATGTCAACAGTCTCTTTGAAATACATCAGCCTGCTCCAGCATGCGGAGAATAACAGTCTTAATTTGATACGCTGTGGATTGAGGAGTGACATTTTTTCCGCCTTGGATTATACTTGTTATTCTTTGCAATCCTGATAATCTGCTGTATTGTGGTTTCATCTGTCTGCGGACGGACTACAGGCGGATATAAATTCTGAGGCGGTGCTTTGGACTTTTTCCTGACTTCCGTGTTTAAAAATAAGCGAGTATTTGATAATGAAACCGACTTCAACCGATGCAATTCTTGAAAGTATCTCGGATGGGGTGTTTACAGTGGATCGCAACTGGCTTGTGACATCGTTCAACCGCTCAGCAGAGAAGATTACGGGAATTTCCCGTGATGAGGCAATCGGGAGACTCTGTTCCGATGTGTTCCGTTGCAGTCTTTGCGGAGACGATTGTGCCCTTAAACAGACTCTGGAAAGCGACAGACCTATCATAGGTAAATCAGCTTTTTTTATCACTTCAGAGGGTGAACGCAGACCTGTCAGCATATCTACTGCCGTTCTTCGTGATGAGAATGGTGAAATTATCGGCGGGGCGGAGACATTCCGCGATCTTTCAGAGGTTGAAGCTCTGCATCAGGAGATTGAAGAGCGCTATTCCCTGGGCGATCTTGTCAGCCACAGTCCGCGCATGCGTCGTCTTTTCGAGATTCTGCCTGCGGTTGCGGCAAGTCCCAGCAATGTATTGATCCTGGGGGAGACCGGCACCGGCAAGGAGGTTATGGCCAGGGCTGTTCACCAGCACAGTTCGCGCAATGAAGGCCCTTTTGTGGCGGTCAACTGCGGCGCCCTGCCTGATTCTCTGCTGGAATCTGAGTTGTTCGGTTACAAAGCGGGGGCTTTTACCGGTGCCGCGAAAGATAAGCCCGGACGATTCAGCCTGGCGCGCGGGGGCACTCTTTTTCTCGATGAGATCGGTGAAATAAGTCCGGCATTGCAGGTGCGCCTGCTGCGTGTGTTGCAGGAGAGTACCTTCGAACCGCTGGGGTCCGTTGAAACGGAAACAACCGATGCGCGGATTATTTTTTCCACCAACAGAGATCTCACCGAAATGGTTAAACAGGGGGAGTTCCGGGAAGATCTTTACTACCGTATAAATATTGCGCGGCTGGAACTGCCGCCCCTGCGGGAGCGTAAAGAGGATATTCCTGTTCTGATCAATCGTTTTATAGATAAATTCAATGCGTTGATGCGAAAAAATATACACGGAATCGCTCCTGAGGCGTTGTCGCTTCTGATTGCGCATGACTGGCCAGGCAATATCCGCGAACTTGAAAACTCTATCGAACGCGCATTTATTGTGTGTAACTCTGATCTGATCGGTATTTCGCATCTTCCTTCGGAGTTGGGGAAAACTGATGGATATAAGAGCGCGGTTCCGGAAATGAAATCGGCTCACCGGATTCTTGATGTCCAGACGATTCAGGCCGCGCTGGAGAATAACAATTATAACCGGCTTGCTGCAGCCCGGGAGCTCGGAATACATAAAACAACCCTTTTCAGAAAAATTAAAAAGCTGGGCATTGTTCTGCCTGAACAGGATGGCCGTTCCAGTTAGCAGTTTACCGGGCTTAAAAAAATCCGGATAAGACTGTTGAATTTACAGGACGTGATTTATTGATGTTGATCATGTCACCCTGTAAAAAAACATAGTTGTAAGTTTTACTGACTCACGGCTTCAGCCGTGCAACCGCCGGCGTTCTGTTTCCGCAGATCCGGATGAAACAGTCCTGTACAGTAGCAAAATAGAGTAGCAATGCAACTGTGCGTTTCTTATATAGTTGCAATTATGCAACTGTAGTATTTCTGTAATAATCATATAACTTCTTGTATATAAACATGATAAATAAATATCAAATCTTTATTTCTTGCTTTGGCACGAACGTTGCATAATAGAGTTGCGAAAGGAAGAGATATCAAGTGAAAGTCGCATTTGCCATATGGAACGGCAGGATAGCTCCTGTGTTTGACACAGCTGGAGAAGTTCTGGTTGCGGATTTTTCAGAGGGGCGGATTTCAGGTGAATTCACAGAAAGACTTCCTGTCAAGGGCAGTGTGCTGGAGCGTTCGGAAAGGCTGAAGGCGACAGGTGCTGAGCTTCTGATATGCGGAGCCGTATCGCGTTTTGTGAAGACTCAGATCGAGTTACAGGGAATAAAGGTGTTTTCTTTTGTTTCCGGGGAGATACGCGATGTGATGAATGCTTGGCAGAACAACGAGATTGAGAGAGATATCTATGCCATGCCGGGATGCCGCAGGCGATGTCGAGGCGGCTGGCGCAATGAAGGATTTGTAAAGAACACAGGCGGCGGCAGGCGGGGGCGTTTTGGTCCGAAACATAGGGGTGTTTAGGAATTCCCGTCATGAGTTGCCGTCTGTGTTCAACTCTGCTTTCCTGAGGGAAGGAAAAAAAGATTGATAATAAGAACAAATAAGATCGGTATAGACAATATAACGATCAATTGAAAGGAGATAAGTTATGCCTGGTGGAGATAGAACAGGTCCTGCTGGTGCAGGTCCGATGACAGGGCGCAGCGCGGGTTTCTGCGCTGGTAACAGTGTGCCGGGGTTTATGAGCGGAGGCTTCGGTTTCGGAGCAGGCGGAGGCGGTTTCGGTCGCGGACGCTCGTTCCCGAGAGGTGGCGGTCGTGGATTCGGTCGCGGTTACTTCGGAGGATTCGGAGGCGCTTACGGCTATCCGGCAAACGTTCCTGCTGTTAACGAAAAAGATGCGCTCAGCGGTCATGCTGAAGCATTGCAGAAGGAGCTGGATGCAGTTAAAGAGCGTCTGGCTTCTCTGGATAAGAACGATTGATCCGGAAATATTATTGAAACTGCGAAAATCACGAAAAGCACGAAAAGGTAAATGTTTTAATATCAACGGATAGGTACAGGTTCTGATATATCTGCCAATCCACTGAGTTAAATGCAAAGTTGCATTTTAATTTATGTTTTCGTGTGATTCGTGATTTTGCAGTTAATTATTTCATTTTCCCAGATTTTAAGGAGACAGACATGAAGATAGCATTTACGACCAGTGGCGACGATCTGAACGGGGAAATTGATCCCCGTTTTGGGCGCGCTCCTAAATTTCTGATTTTCGACACTGAGAGCCGGAGTTTTGACGTTGCTGACAACACCCAGAATCTTAACGCTCCGCAGGGGGCTGGCATACAGTCCGCGGAAACCGTTGTGCGTCTGGGTGCCCAGGCGATTGTAACTGGCCATTGCGGACCTAAGGCTTTCAGAGCTCTGAGTGCCGCAGGGGTGAAAATTTATAACACGGAAATCAAAAATATCGAGAAAGCCATTCAGGCTTTGGAAAACAACGAACTTAAACCTGCGGACGCTGCTGATGTTGAGGGGCATTGGTAGGAAGAAGTTCTGGAATGCGGGAGTTCTGAAGTGCCGGAGTTCAGGATGAAAAACTCCAGGAGTTCAGAACTTCAGCACTTAGATTGGAAATTGAATGAATTTATATCTTGATTGTATTCCCTGCCTGATACGGCAGACTATTGATGCATCCACCTCGGTAACAGATGATCCCGCGGTTCATGAAAAGATGCTGAAGGAGGTTTTACTGTGGTGTTCAAAAGTGGATTTTTCTACATCTGCTCCGGTTATGGCCAGCCGGATACATCGACGACTGCGCGAACTCACCGGGATTGAAGATCCATATGCTGAAATTAAAGCGGAGCAGAATCGTCTGGCTATGCAGCTGCTTTCGGAACTTGAACATGATCTTGAAACTGCGGAGGATCCCCTGCAGTTGAGTGTCCGTCTGGCTATAGCAGGCAATATAATTGATCTCGGAGCAAAGGGGACTGTTGAAAAAGAGGATATTCATGACTCCATCAACAGAGCTCTTCAACGTGACGTTGACGGTGATTTTGAGTTGTTCCGCAGCGAGCTAGAAAAAGCGGATAAAATACTTTATCTGGCTGATAATGCCGGGGAAATTGTTTTTGACCGTTTGCTGATTGAGCGTCTGCCGATGGAAAAAGTCATCCTTGCTGTGCGGGGAAAACCTGTAATCAATGATGTTACTGTCAAGGATGCGGAGCAGTGCGGTTTGACAGATATAGTGAAAGTCATTGACAACGGATCGGATGCTCCGGGAACTGTTCTGAGTGAATGCAGTGATGAATTCCGCAGGATTTTCGATGAAGCGGATGTGATTATTTCAAAGGGGCAGGGGAACTATGAAACATTGAGTGATGTTGATGCCAATATCTTTTTCCTGTTCAAAGTGAAATGCAAGCTGGTTGCGGAGCAGAGCGGCATGGAGATAGGATCGCAGGTGCTGATGCGGACCGGAGGGCAGCCTGCATGACTTACGGATATCTACTGCAAACGCAGATAACTCAGCCGGGCGCCAGCCGCCTGGTTTTACACTTATATCAGGGTTTTAAACAATGAAAATAGCAATAGCATCCGGCAAAGGTGGCACCGGCAAGACAACTCTTGCCGTCAATCTTGCTTTCAGCGCCGGAGAAAAAGTACAGCTTATCGACTGTGACGTGGAAGAGCCCAACAGTCATCTTTTTGTACATGCGGACAGGATTGCCCGGGAAGAGGTATTCATTCCTGTGCCGGAGATAGATGCAGGCCGGTGTATTTCCTGTGGTGAATGCGCTGCTTTCTGTGAGTATAACGCATTGGCTGCACTGGGTGGTCCGCCTATGGTTTTCCCGGAGATGTGTCATGGGTGCGGTGGCTGCATGAGGATCTGCAGACAGAATGCGATCTCGGAAACTGACCGCCGTCTGGGAGTTGTGGAAAAATCACTCAGCGGGGATGTCACTCTGGTGTATGGATGTCTGGATATCGGTGTGGCTATGGCGCCTCCGTTGATCAATGCTGTGAAGAAGCGGATTAAAGAGGAAGGTCTTGTTATTCTGGATGCGCCGCCGGGAACAACCTGTCCTGCGGTTGCTGCGGTGAATGGGGTTGATTATGTTGTGCTTGTCACGGAGCCGACTCCTTTCGGGCTGAACGACCTCAGGCTCGCGGTTGATATGACCCGCGAATTGCAAAGGCCTTTCGGTGTTGTAGTTAACCGTGCCGGCTCAGGCGATGAAGAGGTTCAGCGTTTCTGCCGGGATGAGAAGATTCCCGTGCTCTGCGAGATTCCTGATGACCGTTGCGCGGCAGAGGTTTATTCACGCGGGGAGCTGATTGTAGAGGCTTTGCCCGATTACCTGAAAGTTTTTCAGGGATTGCTGGGAAAAATTAAAAAAGCAGTTGAGGGTGATTTATGAAGGAACTGGTTGTTATAAGCGGGAAAGGCGGTACCGGCAAAACAAGTGTTACAGCTTCTTTTGCGGTGCTGGCGCGGAATGCGGTGCTGGCTGACTGTGATGTTGATGCGGCTGACCTGCATCTGGTGCTGCAGCCTGATGTTAAAAAGCGGACTGTTTTCAAAAGCGGTCATGAAGCTGTGATTAATACAGATAAGTGCACCGGTTGCGGTTTATGCGATGATTACTGCCGTTTTGACGCATTGAAATTTGAAGAGGATGCGGATGGTAACAGAAAATACAGCGTTGATCCGATTTCATGTGAAGGTTGCGGGGTCTGTGTTGCATTTTGTCCGGCAAAAGCGATTGATTTTCCTGATCGCGTCTGCGGAGACTGGATGATATCGGATACGCGTGCCGGGCCAATGGTGCATGCCAAACTGGGAGTAGCAGCCGAAAATTCCGGTCGCCTGGTTTCTCTGGTTCGTAAAGAGGCTGCGGGAATCGCTGAAAAAAATGACCGTGACCTTGTTATTGTGGATGGGCCTCCCGGTATCGGCTGTCCGGTGATTGCAGCGTTGACAGGGGTGAGCCAGGTATTGGTGGTTACGGAGCCGACTGTTTCCGGTGAACATGATCTTGAACGTGTGTTGAAACTGGCGAAACATTTTGATATTTCAGCGTCAATATGCGTTAATAAGTGGGATCTTAATGAAGAAATGACGGTGCGTATTGAGAAAGCATCTCAGGCTTTCGGAGCCGGTATTGCTGGACGTATAAGATATGACAGAGGAATAACTGCCGCTCAGGTTCAGGGAAAGGCTGTTGTTGAAACCGATGCCGCCAGTGCAGAGGATATCAGAGCGGTATGGGAGTATATGGATCTGTGAGAAGTTTATATTGTCTGTCGGCAAGGCCTGCATGAGGAAATAATTTACAGGAGATAAAAAAGTATTACGCAACAGAGGGTGCTGATGATTCCCGGGTGGCCCCGGATAAGTTAAGTTGCTGTGCGTTACAGGCTGCGGACACAATGAATGCGGTCGTAGAGGTGTATATGAAAGAGGAAATAGAGAATAATAAGAGCGGTGCCTGCGCCGGGTGTGATAAAGACTGCCAAGCTAAGCAGAAGCGACCCGGTGAAAGCGATGAAGATTTTGAAAGGCGTATGCTTTTGCAGTCGCGCATGTGCCGGATTCAGCACAAGATAGTTGTGCTTTCAGGAAAAGGCGGTGTAGGCAAAAGCACTGTGGCTGTTAATCTGGCCATGGCTCTTAAAATGGCAGGTATGCGTGTCGGCCTCCTGGATATAGATCTGCACGGCCCTAGTGTGCCGACTATGCTGGGTCTGGAAGGAGAGCGCCTTCAGGGTGGACCTGACGGAATCATACCCATAGACAAGGACGGCATAAAAATTATTTCTATCGGATTCCTTTTGTCTAACATAGATGATGCCGTAATCTGGCGCGGTCCGCGTAAAATGGGAGCTATTCAGCAGTTTCTTTCCGATGTCGACTGGGGTGATCTGGATTACCTGATTATTGATACGCCTCCGGGAACCGGTGACGAGCAGCTTTCGCTTTGTCAGCTGGTGGAGGGTCTTGAGGGCGCTGTTGTGGTTACCACTCCGCAAAAGGTGGCTTCATCGGATGTGCGCAAGTCGATTAACTTCTGCCGGCATCTGGAGCTGCCGGTCTTAGGTGTGGTTGAGAATATGAGCGGTTTTGTCTGTCCCAAATGCGGGGAAGTGACCGATATGTTCTGTTCCGGAGGCGGAAGTGAGACAGCAAAAGAAATGGATGTTTCTTTTCTGGGTAAAATACCTTTGGATCCTAAGGTGGCGATGGCATGTGATAATGGAAAAGCTTTTATTTCGGAGTTTGCCAGAAGTCCGACAGCGGAATGTATGAGCGATATCATCCAGGCATTGGGTCTGAAGTATGGATGAGGAGATGAACGAATTTATGAAGTTCTGAAATGAGGGAGCCGCTGCACCGAGTTTCAGCTTATACGGTAAAAGAGCAAAGTCCACATGATTTTTGTTCGATTTACACGATAATTTAATGACATTTAATTTAAAAACAACGTAAAAGAAAGACAAAGGAAGACTATGAAAATTGCAATACCTTTAGCTGAAGGAAAACTGGCGATGCATTTTGGGCACTGCGCACAGTTTGCTATTATTGAAGTGGATGAAGAGACTAAAAAAGTTCTCGGCAGGGAAGATCACGTGCCTCCGCCGCATGAACCCGGTGTGCTGCCGAAGTGGCTTGCGGAAAAGGGTGCCGATCTGATTCTTGCGGGCGGTATGGGGCAGAGGGCCCAGATGCTTTTTACTCAGAACGGCATAAATGTTCAGGTGGGCGCCCCCTCGGATACTCCTGAGAATATTGTGGCGGCTTATCTTGAGGGAACGTTGACCACAGGTGTTAATCTCTGTGATCACTGATTTGAGATTGGATTTTACGGCGGATATTATATGAGTGACCCCAGAACAGAGATAGCGATAATTGTTAATAACGTTTCGGATTGTCCCGGCCTGATATCCGAGCATGGGTTTTCCATGTACATCAGAAGCGGTGATCTGCGAATTATTTTTGATACCGGACAGGAAAACAGTATTTTTGAGAACAATGTGCGGAAACTCGGAATAGATATGCAGTCTGTCAATGCTCTTGTTCTGAGTCATGGTCACTACGATCATACAGGAGGAGTTCCCGCTGTACTGTCTGCCTGCGGAGAGCTGGATGTGTATGCTCACCCTGATATACAGAATACGCGTTACAGTGTGCGTACGGAACGCATTAAATCCAATGGTATTCCGCTGGATTCCTACGCCGCGATTCACAATCTTCCGGAGAATCGGCTGCATTTTTCGGAATCCTACACAATGCTTTCGGATATTGTCGGTATCACCGGTTATATTCCCCGGATAAACTCGTTTGAAGATACAGGGGGGCCTTTTTATTTTGATAAGGACGGCGAAGAACCGGATCCTATCAATGATGATCAGGCGCTCTGGATAAAGACAGCCGAGGGAATTGTGGTATGCGCAGGCTGTTCACACGCGGGAATTATCAATACACTGCGTTATGTGCAGAAAATCAGCGGTTGCGAAAAAATACACGCTGTTATCGGCGGTCTGCATTTGGTCAACGCGAAGAAAGAGCGTATTGACAAAACGCTTGAAGCTCTTGATACATTCGGATTGGATCTGATTGTTCCGTGTCACTGCACCGGGGCCACAGCAACGGAAATTCTCCGCGAACATTTCAAAGAGCGGTTTCTTGCCGGTGCCGCAGGCGCGCGTTTCAGCTTTGTGATGTAAAAGCATTGAATGTTGTTATTTTCAGTTATCCTGCGTTATTATATCCGGGATGTCGAACTTTACGAACAAAACGATAATATTTGCCAACGGAGCGGTTCCGGAACACCCTGTTCCTTTGAAGGCTCTCAGCACTGCTGAACGTATTATATGCTGTGACGGGGCTGTGGATAAACTGGTGCGTCTCGGATGCGAGCCCGACTGGGTGATAGGCGATATGGACAGCATAACGGATTCATCCCGTGCATGTTTCTCTGAATGTCTTGTTGAAGTTGCCGACCAGAGCCGCAATGATCTGACCAAGGCCTTCAAACTTTGTATCTCACACGGATGGCGTGATATAGCAGTCATCGGTGCCACCGGCGGTCGTGAGGATCATACACTGGGCAACATTTCGCTACTTGTTGATTTTGCCCGTCAACTGGATATAGTTTTATTGAGCGATACCGGTTTTTTTATTACTCTGACTGACAGCGCCTCAATTGAAGCGCTGTCCGGGCAGCAGGTTTCTGTTTTTTCGTTTAATCCCGATATGCCCATCCACTCTGAAGGATTGAAATATCCGCTTAACGGTATAAGACTCAACCGCTGGTGGCAGGCCACACTTAATGAGGCGGTTTCCGGACGTTTTTCTCTTCTTTTCGAGGGCGGTCCCCTGCTGGTTTATCTGGTTTATAATGATTGACTGACGCGGGTTATCTGGTAAAATCTCCGAGACTGTGCGGCAATTAGTTGCTTGCTGGTATTGTGAACAGTCCATTTTGGTAATGAAAGAGGATAAAATGACTAAGAAGGCATCCCCTGTAAGATCTGCAAAGGTTAAAACTCATAAATATGTGTATTCGTTTGGCGGCAAGCATTCTGAAGGCAGTGCGAAAATGAAAAAACTGCTTGGTGGCAAAGGTGCCAATCTTGCGGAGATGGCCGGACTCGGTCTTCCCGTACCTCCCGGATTCACTTTAACGACAGAGGCATGTGCAAAGTATTATGAGATAGGTGAAAAGGATATGCACAAGCTTATCGCCGGTGAGCTGAAAGAAGCGCTGAAGACACTCGAGAAGACAACAGGCAAGATCTTCGGTAAAGGACCCAATCCTCTGCTGGTTTCTGTCCGTTCCGGCGCCGCGGTTTCAATGCCCGGCATGATGGATACTGTACTCAACCTCGGACTTAATAAAGAGACTGTCGAGGCGATGACTGTACGAACCGGCAACGCCCGTTTTGTGTGGGATTCTTACCGCCGTTTCATCCAGATGTTCGGTAATGTGGTCATGGGTGTGGCCAATGCTAATTGGATCTAACCTAAAGGATTATATATCAATAGAAAATGCTAAATATATAGGGGCAGCACTCCTTATCCTTCTTGGGATATTCACAATAAGAGAGGGATATAAATATAAGGAAGATGTAACCAAAGGTGATGAAGAAAAATTTAAATTTAATCTACATGAGTTAGTAAAGGTATTA
>JAWOEI010000119.1:0-9399 GCA_046482825.1 Kiritimatiellia bacterium | reverse complement strand
TCAGTAAGATCAACAAGGCTTACGAAAAAAAGGCGGAGCATGAAGAGCGGATTCGGGATGCAAAGGTAAAGGAAATCATATCCTCACCCCAAGCCGCTTTACGAAAGGATTGTCTACATTGCTGCTGTGAAGCAAATCCACTGTTTTCCTCTGTGTTTGCGCTGTGCCTCGGCATAGTTCCGCGACAGCGGTACGACGCCGGGTGTCTCCGTGTTCATAGAAACAATCAGTGATAAAAATTTAGGTAGGAATGTGCTGCCTTCCCTGTTCTGTCAAACTCCGCAGACTCGGCTTTTATCCGCTACCAGGCACAGGCGGGATCTTCGTAAAGACCGATCTCGGAATAGGGTATTGCCCGAAGCCTACTGTTATAAATCAATGATGAATCTGGACTGCCATTTCCGGTAAAATAGTTATCACAAAACACAGTTCCGTCAGGTGGACGACGCCAGGGTGTATCGGTGCCTGTTACAATGCTGCGCGAGACATAATTCATATTATGCCGAGATTTATCCTTCAGCGCCTTTAACGACGGATACCTGTTGCTATACGGGGGCAAATCAATATTCACCTCCTCAAAAAGTTTATCTTTTATTGTCTCATTGATGTATAACCGGAACTTATCAATATCCCATGGGGAGAAACTGACAGCATGCCCGCAGTCGATAAACACATTGTTGTCTATAATATTCATATGTCCACCATGAATCTGCACCCCGCCGAAATGTCCGTTCGAACTGCGTTCAAAAATATTGCCGTACACCACCATTCCTGAAATGGCATCATCAAACCGGATCCCGGCCTGTCCGCAGGACACATTCCCTGCACCTATATCGCGCCAGATATTATAACGCATCACACAGCCGCGATATGATGCATTGCTCCACATATCGATTCCCCCCTGGTCATCCGATTCGGTCACCACAAACTCCGTAATATTATATTCTATCAGATGGTCATTACCCTCTATACGCATGGCACTTGACGGCGCATGGTGGAACCGGTTATGTCTGACTTCCGCTCCAACCCCTTCAAGCCTGATTGCTGGCACATAAGTTCTAGAGCAGAGTCCGAAATAAGCGACTTCATTGTTTTCAATGGTAATTCCTCCTGATGTCAGATTCTTCCGATTACCTCCGCTTATCCACATACCGCCATGCCCGAGTGTATCAATTTTATTACCATATATATTCGCATTGGCAGCATTCTTTACGGTCATAGCAGTTCCGCCGAACCCATGAAAACGGCAGCCGATAATTGAAAGATTCACACAGTTTTCAAACAAAACAGCACGATCCTGACCATACTGAAATGCGATTCCCCTGATAACCAAATCCTGCACCCCTTCCGCCTTGATAAAATAATCCTTATATTCCGAAATCACAACGTCCGTGAACCAGCGGTGTTTTTTAAGCCAGATATAAAGGACACCCTTTTTTCTGTCAAAATACCATTCACCGGGCCTGTCAATTTCTTCAAAAAGGTTCATTACATAAAAGGGACATCCCTCCTTCAGGCCCCTTGCCGGTTTTGCCGCCAGAGTAATTGTCTGCTTCTGCGGATCCACCGATTCCACATGCAGAGCTTCATCGGCCCAGAGATAACGCCAGAAACCATCCGCCATCATATCTTTCGCATCACTCCAGCGGGAAATTCGGTTACACTCCACCGTGAACTCGCTTTCTTTATTTTCCGTTATTTCCGCAACAGAAATACGGTTCTCATTCGGCCAACGCGCTGCTTCCAGAAATTGATCGTCCTCGTAAACTGAACGTATTCTTTGATTATTTATACCGAAGCCGTACCCCTTCTGTTTCTCAAAATCGCTGAACCCCTGTGATTTAAGATCCGCGTAAAAAACCCTGCCGCGGGCGGCTTCGGGCAGACGTTTCAACAGGGCTTCATCACGGACTTTCCTGAACCGTTTTACTTCAAACCCTCCATCAAACACAGGTTTTTCATCTTTCCAGGCAGAATAGATCACCGGAGCATCGAATCTCCCGGAATCCTTCTTTGTCAGTACCAGCGGCTCCTGCATTCTGTACACACCGCCGCGCAGATAAACAGTTACGCCCCCCTGCGGCAGACCGTCGCCACTGTTTTTTATTTCCCGTATTTCATTTCGCGCCCTTTCCAAAGTCGCAAAAGGCTTTTTGAAGGTACCGGGATTCTCATCCGAACCTCCGGGCGAAACATAGAAAACAACACTTGAAGCCGGCAGCGGTGCCGGACGATTGCGGTAATCTTCCGGATCACGTTTTGTCAGGCCCGCCTTAACCCTCTCACAGACTTTCTTCATTTCCCGTGCTTCATATTTATGATGAGGTAAAACCGTTGAATAAGAACAGATGGTATCGCAGGCATTCAAAGCATCATCGTATTGTCCCATATCCATAAAATTCTGAACAACAGCCAGCGCTGCTATCGAACGCGCGTAAGAGGGTTGCGCTGTATTATTCACGATAATAGTATATTGTTTTAACGCTTCCTCGAATTTATTATTCTCCCTTAGAATCTGGGCATATTGCAGACGTAATTTCCTTAGTCTGTCACAATCGTTTTCACTCAGCGATATAAGATGTTCAAAAACTTTGACGGCCTGATCAGTCATATTTTCATCGTTGTATCTTCGCGCCAGAGCAACGGCACAAATGAATTTATCCTCATCAGACAAATCCGCATCCACCGGCAGACGTTCCAGCAATCCCGACGGTATTCCCGGCGAATCAAACCGGCAGGCTACAAGAATTTTCCCGGTCAGAACACCTTGTAAATGGGATGGAAGTTCCGGATGGCAATACAGGGAACAAAGGGCATTGACATCCGTTCTTCCGGTTTGAGAACGCAGTATGACAGCAGCTGTTTCAGCCCATAGTTTAACCGGTTCAGAAAAATCGCCACTGGCTATTTTTCTGAACTCTTTTTCAGCTTCAGTTTTATCCTGATTCATCAATAATATCTGTGCGGCATGCACAGCCCTGGCTGCTTCCTCCGGCAGCGAGGTCCGGACAAGCGACAGAGCCGTAATCCGATCTGGGAAAAGAACCTCATTGAAAACAGCCAGTTCATCAACCGCCATCTTGAGTGAACCGACCCCAAACCCGGCATATCCCACAGCAAAACTGCTTTTCGCAGGCTGTGCCGCTCCGCTGAACTCCCGGAATCCGCCGGACATCCCGTTCACATAGATATTCATTTTATTCCCGTCCCGGGAGGCTGCCAGATGATTCCAGCAACCCCGGTTTAAAGGCAGAGAAGAATGCAGAGAAACGGCATTTTCAGCGCGGCCAATCTGAAAAACCGGAATAAAATTTTCGGTATCATATACAGCCAGACGCCAACCGTCATAGTATCCGCTACCGCTGCTGCAAATCATTCCGTTGCGTTTTCCGTTGCCCTTCTTCCCACCGACACCCAGCGGTTTCACCCAGATGGAAACAGTAAATTTATTTCCGGTTTCCCTGAGAACCGGTGCGCGAAAAGAGGATGCATCCAGAACTACAGCTCCTAACCCCGCAATATGTCCCTCAACAAGCGCAGCCTTTTTATTATCCTCTCCGGTAAATTTCATATCAGCGGAACCATCAACCCGGTTCGGCTGCTTCACATCATCTGTTGTGAAACTGTAAAAGCGTACCAATCCGGGAATATCTTTCACATTCTCAACGTATCGCTCCCATTCCTTTTCCGAAACTGCAACTGCGCTGAGCCCCGTAAAAATCATCGCAGTCAGAACTGCATACTTTTTCATAATTTTTTCCCTGTTCAGTTATCCTCCGGAATAAGATCCGGGAGCCGTTTTCTGATCTCTGACATTTTATTCTGTATGGACAACAGCTTTTCATCCTGTATCTTATCAGGATTCACTGGATGCTGTTTTTTCCAGGCTTTGTATTTTTCCCCTGTCTTTTCCATACGCGCTTTGACCTGAGCCTGTTCATATTTATATTCACGCAACTCATCATAAGCCCTCTCCCTTTGCAATCCAGTCAGTTTCGCGGCATTCTGCTCCATTTTGCGCGCCTTTTCAAGGGTGGCTTTATACTCCTCAACTGCGTGCCGATATAAATCATAGAAGGGATTCTTTTTGTACTCATTGTACAACAGCTTCTCACGATATTGCTCGAATTCACCCTTCAGAAGAAAATATCGGCGCAGATCCGTTACAATCTTTATATCAACGTCTTCGGGGGTACCTGCATAGGCGGCAATTCCTGTGCATGGCAGCAGATATGGTCCGTGCCAGCCGGTTTTGTCACGCAGATGTGATAACAGCATGTCGTTGCTCGATGTGGTTTTCACATCATGATATTTAAAAAGAGTACCGGCTTTCAATTTACCGATATACTTACCCTCCGGAGAATAATAAGAACTCTTTTCCTTCACAAATCCCCAGCCTGTTTTATTACCTGAAAACTTGTATTTCTCTGCCGCCTGTTTTGTCGGATCGAAATCCTCATATCCGTCGGCTTCCTCCACAGCTGTTTCCGCCTTTTCCTCCGTGGCATCATCATCAACCCCGCGCTGCTGCAGCGGCTGAATATTTCTAGGTGAACTTCGGGCCGCCATAATTTCAGTTGCGCCCTGGAAAATCACCAATAAAAATATAACTCCGGTTTTCAAAATTACCGTCCCCCTTTCATATTTCTGTAATACCCCTCTCTTATACAAAGAAAAAGAGCTGCATGTCAAATGAAGAGCAATTATTTGCGCCCTGCCGATTATTCACGTGATACGTCTTTTTGACTTTTTCCGGTGAATTTGTGACAATTCACCTTGGATAAACCTGAAAACAGCAGTTGCCATTCTGCCGGAGATACCTGGTTCGGTCATAGCGTAATCCCGGATCTCAAGGCCCGCTTTGCGGAGTAGATCTGCAGCTACAGTAACATTTTCGCTGAGGACAAACATATTGTCGTTTCACTTGGAGGTTCGTATTATGCTGGCCATACTTGTTGCAGCCGCATTCCCGATATTCACCGTATCGCTCTGCGCGGAATGCAGATGTGCATGCATGAAACTTATATCGACTGTCCTTACTATGAGCAATTGATGTATCCCGGCGATACACGTGTGCAGATGCTGATCAATCATGTAATCAACAGAGACGACAGACTGACCCGACGCGCAATAGAGCTTTTTGACTATTCACGCCGTAACAGCGGCTTGACAGGCATGCGCTATCCGACACACACCGTGCAGGAGTCGGTTACCTATTCCCTGATCTGGCCGCTGATGCTTGCCGACACTATGCAGTGGTGCCGTTGCGATACGCAATGGCTGCGAAGCAAGCTGTTCGGCCTGCGTTCAGTGATGGCAGGAGTATGTCGATCTGGGCTTGTGCACACCTATGGAAGCTCCCGGCGAGGCACGCAGCGACTGTCATGCCTGGGGTTCACATCCGATTTATTTCATGCACACCGGCCTGGCAGGCATCACTCCGGCGGCACCGGGATTCAGCGCTGTGCGTATTGCTCCCTGCCCCGGCTCACTCAGAAGAATCTCTTCCAGAACACCGCATCCGGATGGTTTTATAGAAACCGATTTTGAATTCGACGGAAATGGAGGAATAAGCGGCAAGGTCACCCTGCCGCCGGGTCTGAGCGGTGAATTTGTATGGCACGGCAGAAGCGCGCCGCTAAAAGCGGGCCGTCAGGATATCAGCAGCCACGGACTCAATTCTCGCAAAAAAAATTATTCCCGGCATTGAGTATTCTTAACCACAGAGAACACAGAGAAAACTGTAGAATTGGCTTTCCGAGCCAAAAAAGTGAGGTCATAGGAACAGCCGGGGTGGCCAGTACAGCCAGCGCAGCAATGTAGTAGCCGCTTTATAAGCGGCACAAGCAAGCGGTAAGATGTCGCTTATAAAGCGACTACTACACAGGAATATGTCGCTTGTTCACCTTCTTTCAGACGGGAAGAATTAGGGCGTTGGTGCGCCGGGTCGGGGACCCGGCCTACAGCTGCGCAGTCGTCCGATCCGGGAAGAATTAGCGTTGGTGCGCCGGGTCGGGGACCCGGCCTACAGCTGCGTAGTCGTCCGATCCGAAGAATTAGAATTAGTGACAGGCTTTATTTTGTTTCAGGAAGGAAAAACCTCGGGAGGATCTTCATAATCATGCGGATTCACATTTTGCGATATGCTTTCCCGATCCGCTTTTTTGTTTCCCTCCGGATTTAAGCAAAGTGCTGAAGATGTTTTTTCCCTTATCCCTTCGCGTGATTCATAAATGGCAGCACTCCACATCTGCCACGCGGATAGAAAAAGAGCACCGAGAACAGGTCCCACAAGAATACCGGATGCTCCGAAGACCATAAGGCCGCCCAGTGTTGCCAGAAGCACCAGCAGATCAGGCATTTTTGTGTCTTTGCCTATGAGTCTGGGGGTCAGGATGTTATCTACGCTTCCCACAACCAAAGCGCACCAGATGCCTACGGCGGCTGCTTTACCGGGATGTCCCGTCAGTGCCAGATAGATCACGGCCGGGATCCATACCAGGGTTGTGCCTATAGTGGGTATAACTGAGAGAACACACATTACCGCAAACCAGAAAAACATCCCTTTGATACCGGCCAGTGCCATGGCCAGTGCCGCCAGACCTGCCTGCAATATTCCGATAATGATCTTCCCTTTGATTGTGGCGCGGGTTACGCTTTTGAAGATTGCGAGCAGCCTCCTGCTGTCACTCTCTGTCAAGGGGGTGTAACTCAGTGCCCGGTAAACAGAGTTCCCTCCGTCCATCAGAAAGTAAAACATGGCGTAAAGCATGATAAAGAGCGAAAAAACAAATGAAGCCGTGCTTTTTATCCCAGCCGCCAGCCCCTGAGCCACTAGAGAACCTGCTTTAGATGTCAGTTGACCCGCTTTGTTGATAATATCATCCTGATATGGCTTGAGACTCTCCAGCCATTGATATTTTTCAATCCGGGCATTGAGCAATTCTTTGATTTCCCCCTGGTCGGAAAACCATTCGCGCGCCTGATTGCTTACACTGATCGCTTCATTTATAACCAGTCCGAGAAAAAACAGCATGGGAATAATTATCAGTACAAGACTAAGTGTAACGGTTATCCCCGATGCAGGCGCTTTGCGTCCTTTAAATAATTGCGTCAGCTTTGAATAAAAGGGATAGAGCAGACCGGACAGAAGAACTCCGAAAAAGATGGAAAGCAGAAAGTCTTTTATAATAAACAGAAAAACAACAGATACAACAGCAGCAAGGACAAACAAAAAGGTCACCCGCGGGTTGAAAAAATAAGTTTTCTTCCTGTACATATTCATACCTGTCTGTTAAAAACACAACCATGAAAACATGGAGCGGCACGGTGAAATGGCAAAATGGCGCACTCTATCTCCGCCCCGCAAGCGTGGCTGCGCCTTGACACATCAGACGGTTCGCTTGCCCGGATCTGCGTTTACTGCGCTTCTACGAGGAATTGAAGAAAACGGTTTTAACAAATTGCTTTACTTTATTTCGTAAATCCGGAAAGTGAGCATCACGTTAAATCTGCAAAGAACAGTCAGATTTTTTCACAGCTGGCCTGAAATGTCAAATCAAGCTTTGCTTAGCGGAATTGATGGGGCGCATCTGCGAATCGGTGCAAATCGTCAAATTTACGGCAATTTGCATCATACATCTTCCGAGGTCAAGGACCTCGGCTACAGTTCTAAACCAGCGGAGCCGCCTGTCTGCCGACAGGCAGGGAACCAAACTGAGCCTCTGTGATATGCAAATGGTCTCCTGAGTTTCTTGTTTTTTGCGACAGGAGTTGATTTTATAGCGACTAATGCATTTTTACTGCACGGCGGGGTCCGTGAACCCGCCGTACACCGATTCGCAGATGCGCCCGCTATATTCAGGGCTTCAAAAAAACATACGGGATTAAAAATAATTGCACATCGCCCCTTATTTTAATATAAATAGGAATCAGGAAATTAACACCATGAAAGGAAGAATATATGCATGCCAGAGAAATAAAAAAAGGAATTGAAGCAATCTGCTGCGCTCACTGGGAACGTCGTCTGTTCGACTCTCTGATTCCCCTGCCGGATGGCACCAGCTACAACGCCTATCTGGTACGCGGTGAGAATGCCACAGTACTGATTGATGCGGCCGACCCCATGTTGCGCGATGACCTGATGGAACAGCTGAAGAATATCGATTCAGTTGATTATATCGTCTCACAGCACTCCGAACAAGATCATGCCGGTCTTCTTCCGGAAGTACTCAAACGTTTTCCGTCCGCCAAACTCCTGTGCAGTGAAAAAGCTCACGACCTGCTAACCAGCCACCTGAACATTCGTAAGGAACGCATTCAGATCGTAAAAGACGGCGAAAAGATTGCACTCGGCGGCAAAACTCTGCAGTTCGTCTATACGCCGTGGGTTCACTGGCCGGAAACCATGTGCACCTACATACCGGAAGACAAATGCCTCTTCTCCTGTGACTTTTTCGGTTCCCATCTGGCCACAAGCGATCTGTTTGTCACCAATCAGGCGCAGGTCTATGAAGCCGCAAAACGCTACTACGCCGAAATCATGATGCCGTTCAGATCCATCATCACAAAAAACATGGAAAAAATATCCACTCTGGATTTCGACATAATCGCGCCGAGCCACGGGCCTGTCTATGATCAGCCCGAATTCATCATCGATGCTTATCGCGACTGGATATCGCCGCGGATGAAAAATGAAGTGGTTCTTCCTTATATAAGTATGCACGGCTCCACTGAAATCATGGTTAAACATCTCATTGATGCCTTAGCCGCCAGAGGAATCACGGTTTACGCATTTGATCTGACAGTCACAGACATCGGCAAACTGGCCATCGCTCTGGTCGATGCAGCCACGTTGATTGTCGGCACCCCGACTGTGCATGTCGGACCGCATCCCGCAGTTTACTATGCCTCACACCTCGCAAATATGCTCAAACCGAAAGTCAGATACGCCGCCATCATCGGATCATACGGCTGGAGCAGCAAAGCAATCGAACAGATCACCGGACTTATACCCCGTCTCAAGGTCGAAGTACTCGGTACGGTTCTTCAAAAAGGCCTGCCCGATGCGGACACCTTAAAGAAACTTGACGATCTAGCCGCCACGATTGCCGCCGAACATCAGAAAAACCCGGACATATCGACAGATTTATAAAATAACGCAGCACAGCCGGTTAAGCGCAGATTGATATTTCAGACAGGAGATAATGAACCATAGCAGACGGCAGATGCACCTTCTGCTGCACGCCAACCCGCAGGGCACATCTGCGAATTGGTGCAAATCGTCAAATTTACGGCAATTTGCATCATACATCTTCCGAGGTCAAGGACCTCGGCTACAGTTCTAAACCAGCGGAGCCGCCTGTCTGCCGACAGGCAGGGAACCAAACTGAGCCTCTG
>JAWOEI010000118.1:0-5064 GCA_046482825.1 Kiritimatiellia bacterium | reverse complement strand
CACCTTCACGCAGGGGTTCGATCCTCAGATAAACTTCGCCGAACTGGCCGCGTCCGCCGGATTGCTTCTTATGTTTGTAATGTCCCTCTCCCTTGGCGGTGATTGTTTCGCGGTACGGAACTTTCGGAGTGAAGGTATCCGCATTCACATTGGAATGTTTCATCATGGCAACCGCAACATCAATATGCACATCGCCAAGCCCTTTAAGCAGCATTTCATGAGTTTCCGCCTGTTTCTCATACTGGATAGTGGGATCCGCATCAAGCAGCCGGTGAATAGCTGTTCCCATTTTGTCCTCATCCGACTGGGTTCTGGCTTTTATGGCAACGTATGTCACCGGAGGCGGAAAGACGATTTCCGCCATTACCGTTTTGCCGTCTGCCGCAAGGGTGTTGTTTGTTTTGGTGTTTTTGAATTTCGGTATGGCAACTATATCACCGGGGCCGGCCTCATCAATGGATATCTGTTTTTTACCGAGCATAAGCATCAGTGATGAAACGTTTTCTTTTGTTCCGGTGCTTGTATTGGTTACGGACATGCCTGCTTTCAGTTTGCCGGAGATAACGCGGACAAAACTGAGCTGCCCCATGAAGGGGTCGATGGCTGTGCGCCAGACCTGGCCGATGAAAGGGGCCTCGGGGTCGGCTTCTACCGGATTGCCGTCCCTGTCCTTCAGCGGACGGTGTCCGGGACAGGGGAGAATACGGCATATACTGTTCAGCAGGCGTTCTATCCCTACGCCTGTCAGTGCAAAAGTAGTGTAAATGGGATGCACATCGCCGCTTTCGATTCCTTCGTGCAGACCTTTGCGTATTTCGACCGGTTCAAGGGTTCCCTCGTCAAAAAACTTGTTCATGAGTTCTTCCGATGTTTCCGCAGCAGATTCAGCCAGACTTTCATGAATGCTTTCAAGGTTTTCCGGAAGATGGTTCTGGTCAAGAATGTTGATAACTTTGTCCGTGCTTTCAGGCGCAGTCACGGGAACGCAGTTCACACCGAAATTGTCTCTGATCGATGCCACAGTTTTTTCAAAGTCCGCGTTGTCTTTATCAAGGCCTGTAATTACAAATGCGATGGATGAGAGTTCATTCTCTTTGCAGATTTTCCAGGCCCTGCGGGTTCCTACCTGAACTCCGGCAACAGCATCAACAGTAATAAGCGCGAAGTCGGCTGCATGCACTGCGCCAAGTATCTGCCCATAAAAATCCCTGAATCCCGGCGCATCTGTGAAAATCAGCTTGTATTCGGTATCATCCATCTTGTGTGTTTTGCTGAAAGTGCTTGCGAAGACAGTGATCTCCCTGGCCTTTTCCTCGTCTGTTGTGTCAGATATGCTGGTTCCGTTTGAAACCATTCCCATACGGTCGTTCAGACCGATCTTGTAGGCAATGGCATCAGTTAAGGTTGTTTTTCCGCTTCCACTGTGTCCCAGAATGACAAAATTACGGACGTTTTTGACAGCTACACTCATAAAAAGTTTCCCATTCGTTAGATCATTTACTCTATTCCTTCTCCTAATAAAAATTTTAACTGAAAATCAAAATTTCTATCCCAACTTCAATCCCTGAAGTATGGCAATTATTCCCAGGTGAAATCAAGGCAAAATTTCATTTTGAGGCAACGGGGGGCGTTGGTACTACCCTAAATGTATCTGCCGGAATGCTTCGTAGGCGGCAATGGCAACTGCGTTGGCCAGATTGATACTTCGCGCATGCTTTCCGGGCATAGGAATTTTAAAAAGTTTTTCTGAGTATTCCGTGTATATTTCCGGCGGAAGACCCGAACTTTCGTTTCCGAAAACCAGTGCGTCACCCGCTTTGAATCCGCACTCATAAAGTGATTTTTTGCCCCTGGTGCTGAAAAAATGAATGTCGGGAGGATTTGTTTTTTCAAGAAAATCCTGCCAGCTGTCATGTGCGGTGATATTGAGATGATCCCAGTAGTCCAGTCCTGCCCGCTTTATGTATGTGTCCGACAGATGGAATCCCAGCGGCCGGATAAGATGCAAAGGACAGCCCAGGCCTACACATAAACGTCCGATTGCTCCCGTGTTGTGGGGTATTTCCGGTTTTATGAGGACTGTGTGAAAAAGAGGCTGCATGATATGGAGTTTAGAGTTTACAGTTTAATGGACAGGGAGTGAGGGGGATACAGGGACTGCCCGTGCAGTTTGATACTGTCAGCTGAATTACAGCTCGAAAAGAGCTTTTTTTTCAAATGATGCGCCTTTCTCTACAGTGATCAGCTCTGATTTTTTCAGAATCTGCGGTATCAGTATTGCATTTATCTGTTCCGGTTTTAAATTTGTGTTGTTGAATCTGCAAGTGAGTATATTATTGCTACGGTCTTTTTCGAATGTGCATTCGGGTAAAAGTGCTTCAATGTCAGCAATGTCTTCACTCATTCGGGTTAACGTGTATGAAAGCATAGCGGATTTTCTGGTTATATCATCCATCGGTGCTGTCCGGGCCGTCTTGCCGTTTTTTATGAATGCAACATAGTTGCAAAGCAGTTCAAGGTCATGCAGATTATGGGAGCTGATAACTATGCTCTGATTAACAGATTTGTTTAAAATGAAACGGCGCATGTTTGCCACTTCCCGGGGGTCAAGTCCGCTTAAAGGTTCATCCAGCAGTATGAGTTCCGGTGAACCGATAAAACATTGTGCAATCATCACTCTTTTCCGCATGCCGTGTGAAAGTGAGCGTATCGGTGAATTCATGCGTTCTTTCAAGTGAACCGCTTCGAGTATGGCTCTGGCTGATTCCAGCGCTTCTTTTTTCTTCAATCCCTGTAATCTGCCGTAAAAGACAAGAGTTTCCAGCGGGTAGCTCTCCAGAGGCAACTCGGAATCCTGAGGAAGAATACTGATTCTTCCTCTGTGTATATCAGGATTGTACGGCCCTTTTCCGAGAAGGGTTATGGTTCCGCCGCTGGTTTTCAGATATCCGGCAACAGCCATCATCCAGGTTGTTTTGCCGGCACCGTTGGCCCCGACCATTCCGGTGATAGAATAAGCCGGAATCGAGACAGTCAGACCGTTCAGAGCTTTAGCGGACCCGTATTTTTTCACAAGTCCTGTTGTGGAAACCGCTGTTTTCATATATCCCTTTTCCTGAAGTAGATGTAACCGAGAAAAAGATAGCACAGAGCCAGGGTTGCCATCCACAATGCGCCAGTTGCCAATGTCACCGGATTGTTACGCCAGAGCAGGCCTCCATGTTTTTCAGGTATAAACGTGGCGATATATACGAAAACTGCTTTCCAGCCTTCGGAGTTTTCATAAGTTCTGTACAGTATAGTCAGAACAAAAAACACGGAGATCGCCAGAATACCCGCAATCGTCGCTTTGCTGCCTGAACGCGTTAAATGCGACAAACCCATGCACAAACCAAGAAAGGGCAGAGCGTAAATCCACGAACGTATTGACCAGTCCATGATATTCAGCAGCAGCGGGAGGCCCGCTTCATGCAGACGTACCAGGGCCACAATCCATGCTCCGGCTCCGCTCAGGAGCAATGCAAGGCCTATCATACCCGACTGTCCGATAAATTTGCCGAATGACCATGAAAAGCGTGAACTTCTGAAAGCGATGTATCTTAATGAACCTGAACCTATGTCATCAGCTATCCGGTTGGCAGAGACCAGAACCACCAGCAGGGGGGTATAAAAGAAAACCAGTACCCCATACATAAGCTCGACGGGGTGTTTGCCTTTAATATCATTGTATATGCCTTTGTCTTTTACTATGCCTTTCATCATCCGTTGAAAGGGTTTTGATTTCCACAGTGTTTTAGAAACAACCCCCACCTCTTCGGTCTCCGGTAACTGTAGCAGTTTGACTAGCTCCTTTTCCATTTTCTGCAATGCATTAACAGTCAGATTCATAGTGCACACTGATGCTGCCATGAACAGGAGCAGAACAACGATGGCCCTTCGACTGCGGATGGATGTAAACCATTCGTAACAGGTGATGCGCCAGATTTGAATTAATGAGTTCATAAAAGGTTGAAAATGAAATTTTATTCTTGTTGAGCAAAAATTGCAGTTTGCTTAATCTGTGGGATGTTCGAAGAAGCTTTTCTACTACTTTAAAGTTTATCACGCACATCCACAAGAGGATCGAAAGCAGCAGGATCTATGAAGTCTGGCATCTCCATTTTTTCAAGTTCTCTATGCTTTTCATTCGGAACGATTTCCCGGAGACCGTCGTAAGTTCCGACCAGAGTATCCGTAACCTGATTGACCACTCTCAGTCCGGCTTCGGTTGTCATCTCGTTCTGGTTTTTCAATCCGTCAGCCACAATTTCCATGGTCAGGTATATCTCTTCGTTCATAGCCGCTATAGCTTCATCGAAAAGCATTTCTCCTTCCTGATCAAGATTCAGTCTTGCCAGCCATTGAGACCGGGCAATCTCCACCCGGGTCTGCCACAACTCTTTTGCTTCCTCGAGTTCCCTGTCGAAATCTTCAGATTGGGGGTCAGGGAAGCGGTGTCTCCCGCGACGGCGAGCTTCATCGTTTTTGTTGGTAAGGGCATTCTCCGTTACGGCATTGGTTGTTCCCGATAAACCAGCGGATGCATGATCGGTGGCTGTTTTCCGATTTCCGTTTTTAGTTGTGTTACCTGAAAGGCGGCCCGATTTTTTTTCGGGAATTTTAATAATACTGTTAAGTGCAGACAGCTTACCCCCTTTACCGGTGGATTTCATCTTCTGTTCCAGTTTGTTTACTTCGTTGCGTAGTTGCGAGAGTTCCTGTCTTGGGGCCCATGAGCCAGCAGCCAGTCCAAGAAGAACGGCGAATGGTATAAAAAGCAGATATTTCATAGTTGTTAACCGGTTGTTCTTTACGATTCTCACAGTATTGCATGTTTTTTGATTTTATGCAATGCCCATGAAAATGGGCGCATCTGCGATTATGTTGTGCGCAACATAATCGCAGATGCGCCCACTGAACTGCCTGCATCGTTATAACAGCAAGTTCATATTGTGCCATATAGGGAATACGCTACAACGATTAGGTATCTCTTTTTTGAAAGGGGCGTTAGCCCTTAAATCTTCG
>JAWOEI010000054.1:0-22819 GCA_046482825.1 Kiritimatiellia bacterium | reverse complement strand
ATTTCTGAGTGGCAGGAATCACAGGCACGGCACGCGGTGGAAATATACCTCAATTTGTTCCAGGATTACATGCGCTCGAAGGAGGCGGAGGATGATCCAGTCTCTTTCGGCTACATTAAGGAGTTAAAGGATGCTTTGCGCCTGAAACAGTTTTCAATTCACACTGAGAAAGCATATACGGATTGGAGCCGTAGATATTTGAAGTACTGTCGTGAAATGGAGTACGACCCTAAAGAGAGTTCGTCAGTTAAGCTGTATCTGACCTATCTTGCGGTAAAACAAAATGTGGCAGCCTCCACCCAGAACCAGGCATTCAACGCGCTTCTTTCTCTATTCAGAAATGTGTTCGGCTACGATCTGGATAATTTGAAAGGTACAGTAAGGGCCAGGAGGAGGACCAATCTGCCGGCTGTTCTCAGTGTGGATGAGATTAAACTCCTTCTCAAACAGGTGGAGGGTTTAAAACGGTATATGCTGGAGTTGACTTACGGGACGGGAATGCGGGTTTCGGAACTGGTCAGGTTGAGGGTCAAGGATGTTGACCTGGAGAACATGGTTCTTTTCATAATCGATGGTAAAGGAGGAAAAGACCGTTCTGTGCCGTTCCCTAAAAAGCTGGTTGATCAGACGCGGGAGCATCTTGCCAGGGTAAAGGAGATTCATAACCGCGACCTGGAACAGGGGTATGGTGAGGTTTATCTGCCAAAGGCTCTTGGACGTAAATATTCCAAGGCGGGCAGGGAGTGGAAATGGCAGTATGTTTTTCCATCTGGCAATCTTGCGGTTGATCCCCGTAGCGGAAAGGTGCGTCGGCATCATGTTCTGGACAGAAGCGTGCAGAAAATCATGAGTGAAGCTGTTAAAAAAGCGGGTATTGCCAAGAAGGCGACGATGCATACTCTGCGTCACAGTTTTGCCACTCATCTGCTTATGAACGGTGTGAATATCAGGCAAATACAGGATCTGCTGGGTCATAAGAGTGTCGAAACAACAATGATCTATACGCATATTGTCAGAGAACTGTCACGCAAACCGGAGTCGCCGCTGGATATGATGTAGGGAGTCGCGACTTTGTCGCTCCGTAAGTTGTGAATTGTGAGGAGTGTTGCTGTGTGGCGGGACGTCTCGGAGATACGTCCCTACTCAGTGCTTCGCACGGCTGGTTGTGAAGGTGCGTCACTGGGTCAATGCGTCGTGGGTCAGAACAGCTCATAAAAACCTTGCGCTTTTTGCGCATTTTTGCGGCTATAAACAAAAAACCGTATAGGCAAAACACGGAATTTTAATTGTCGCCAAAGGGAAAGTATAATTGTCGTTGACTAGGCAGCTCCGAAACCGAGAGATATCATCTGCGCATGTTGCGAGACGGGAAAAAGCCGGAACGTCGGACCTTGCTACGCCGGGTGGGACACATGGCCTACAGTCAGCTGCGCCGGGTGGGACACATGGCCTACAGTCAGCTACGCCGGGTGGGGCACATGGCCTACAGTCAGCTGCGCCGGGTGGGGCACCCGGCCTACAGTCAGCTGCGCCGGGTGGGGCACCCGGCCTACAGTTGCGTCAGTTCTGTAATAAAAAGACATCCTGCATCATGATTTCAATATGTCTTTACCGGCTTTTAAAACGCAAAGCGTTTTTTTATGCAGGCCGCAGCTGTATCAGCAAAGCACTAAGAGCAGGCGAGCATGGACAGATAAATTTGTGCAGCCTTTTCCACCTGTCTGAAATCAACGGACTCGTCAATTGTGTGCGCCTTAGCCAGCTGACCGGGACCGAAAATCACAGTACGACACCCTTTATCATTGAGAAGATTGGCATCGGAATGGCTTCTGAAAGAAGCAGAGTTTTGCGGCAGTCCGTGCTTATCAAGAGCTGAAAGCATCATCTTTGCGATAAAGCTTTGTTTGTCAGTCCGGAATCCATCCGCCAGTGTGGGAAAATCTGTCTCATAACGTGATGAGGGGCTGTCGGCAAGATACTGAGCGGCAAAATGCCGCATCTTTTCAGCATAAGTGCGGGCGCTGTATCCCGGAGGAATATGAATATCGAGACTTGCTGCACACCGATCAGGTACTGCAAAACCGGATTCCGAGCTATGCAGGTCACGGATATTCAGGACTGTATCCAGTTCATTGTTCTCAATACGCGTCTCTACCTGCAGGAGAAAACGCAGGAGCGCTCGTATGGCATTGGTTTCTCTGTCGCTCATTGCAGCGTGACGACGAAAACCGAATGTCCGTACAACCATTTCGACATAACCGTAATGATCCAGACAGGGCAGAAGGTTCGTCGGTTCAGCCACCAACGCGTTTTTAAACTCCGCCGTTTCAAGCAGAGCCCGGGTTCCGTCCCCGGTTTCCTCTTCACCGACTACAAGGGCCAGAGCCACGTCGTCGGATAGTATGCCGGATTCACGGGCACAGTTAAAAGCTTCAATCATAGCGGCACAGCCGCCCTTCATATCAGCGGTTCCAAGGCCGCAGCAAAGTCCGCCGCGCTCGTTAAAACTGTACTGCTCGATATCATAAGCGGGAACCGTATCGACATGTCCCAGGAAAAGCGTTGACGGTCTGTCTCCTGAGCAGATTATCAGATTATCACGACTTTCATCCACAGGCTGAACTTTTACGGGCAATCCGTTTTCCTTTGAAGTCTGAAGGAGGAAAGAGATTATCTCTTCCTCTCTGTTGGAAGGGCTGTAGATATCCACCATGTTATGAAACAGGGAGAAGAGTCGGTCTCTATGAACAAGAGGCTCAGGCATCAGTTTTCCTTTTCCAGATTCAGAGTCATGTAAACGTGATCTGTGGGGTTCTCAAAGCCTTTGCGCCGGAAGAAATCGATGGCCGGTCTGTTATCCGCCTGTGTATCCACCAGCATCATGCGCACACCCTGACTTGCAACTTCCTCGCGGAAGCGCTCAAACAGGCGGCTGCCTATTCCCGTCCGTGCATATTCGGGATCAATGCACAGCCAGAGCAGATGGCCGTAATTCCAGGCGGAACGCGCTTTCTCAATGGTTGTACCGAGAGCAAACCCGACCACCCTACCACCGGTTTCCGCTACCAGAAGCAACTCGGAATCATTATTAAACAAAGTAGTCACTTCATATTCATCCCATGTCCGGTAAAGATTGGCCACTGTCTGCGAAGTGAACACTTTTTCGCCCAGATGAAAAATCACTGGCAGGTCATCTATAGTCGCAGTTCTTATATCAACCGCAGAAATATCAATCATTTTCTGCTACCTCCAATGCTGTTGCCTGGATTCTGAAGTTCTGCATCTGCACATTTTTTTTTGATCCAAGCGTATTCTTCCTCTGAGAGCAAGTCAGCAAGGCGTCTGACTACGGATTGATGATAAGTGTTCAGCCAGCTGATTTCCTGATCTGACATAATATCCATCTTCAGCGGTGTCATATCTATGGGGCAGAGTGTCTGTGTTCTGAAGCGGTAGAAAGTCCCGCACTCCGTTTCGCAATCGGCCTCGACAACAACCATATTTTCTATTCGTATGCCGTATTTATTCTCTTTGTACACCCCCGGCTCGATTGTGACCACCATACCGGGTTCCAGGGGCGTATCACTTTTAACGGACTGGCTGATATTATGCGGACCTTCATGCACATTCAGATAACAGCCCACCCCGTGCCCGGTACCGCATTTATAGTCGAGCCCGTACTCCCAGAGAGGACGACGCGCCAGCACATCCAGGTTGACACCGCGGGCACCTTTAAGAAAGCGTACAGATGAAAGTGCGATCAGACCTTTAAGCGTCAAGGTATAATCCATTTTCTGTTCATCTGTCAGTTCACCCATGGCAATGGTCCGGGTGATATCCGTTGTTCCGCCGTAATACTGTCCGCCCGAATCTATAAGAAACAGACCTTCAGGCCTTACAGTTGCACAGCTTCCGGGTTCAGCGGAATAATGCATCATAGCTGCATTAGATCCGTAGGCCGAGATAGATGCAAAGCTCAGGTCGAGACAGTCAGGATGGGAAAGTCGAATTCTTCTGAGTTCATCAGCGGCATCCACCTCGCTCAGATTTCCTGAGGCAACCGCAGTTTCCAACCACATCCAGAAACGCACCATAGCCGCACCGTCAATTTCGTGCACCCGTTCCCAGTTTTTTAACTCGACTGCATTCTTCCGTGCTTTCGGCAATGCTGTAAGTTCTTTTCCTGTAATCACATCACAGAAGATATTCTCCGAAATCAGCATATTCACACGCTCATCACAGAAATAAACCTCCGTATCACCGGACAGAGATTTTAAAGTATCGATGATTCCGTCATAGGGCATAACGGCAACTCCGGAAGCTGAAAGTTTTTCCATGATATTTTCGGAGAATTTCGAGCAATCGGCAAACAGTTCAGCTTTCCGCTTATACACCAGGGCATAAGCTGTGAGCAGAGGTGTGTATTCGGTATCGTTTCCACGGATATTAAAGAGCCAGTTGATATCATAAAGAGAGGAAATCAGATAGATGTCAGCACCCTCTTCAGCCATAGCATCACGTATTTCAGAAAGCTTATCAGCTACTGAACGTCCAGCAAAGGTTTCAGACAGCAATCGCGCTGGCGCGGAAGAAAGAGCGGGACGGTTTTTCCAGAGTGGGGAAACAAGATCCTCGGTAATGACCAGACAGGCATTTATCACTGCAAGTCTGTCACTCCACTCATCCCCCTGTTTTGCAGTTATAAGCCGTCCGTCAACACCGACTGCCCCGTCTTCGGGCAAGTTTTCGCAGATCCAGTCGATAATTTCAGGCACTCCGTCCATCTGCATCCTGAAAAGGTCAATGCCGCTTCCGGCCAATTCTCTTTCCGCCTGAATGAAGTAACGTCCGTCAGTCCATAAACCGGCTTTATTCTCAAGAACTGCAAGTGTTCCCGCGGAACCTGTAAAACCGCTCAGCCAGGCGCGGCAGCGCCAGTGTGGATGAACACATTCAGTTTGATGCGGATCAGCGCTTGGAACGATATAAGCGTCCAGCCGGGATTGCTTCATCAATCTGCGCAGATTCCTGATGTTTTCAGAAACTGTTATACTTTTGTCAACCATTGAATTTATTTTCAGACATTTACATCGCGGCCCCGCCCCGTATTTACGATTTGTATATTTCACCGGTTACCGCGGAAGCGAGGGTGTTTTCCATCATGCGGCCGGAGAGGGGAAGCTGAACAAAAAAAGCGGCGAGCTTACGATACAACTGCGACTCACGAGGTTTCAGGGGTGCGTAATCCAGCAGAACAATAGAAATTCTTTTTGTTTCAGGAGCATCCCGGAAGTACAGCACCAGATTCTGTATATTGACATCCTTTAAACGCCGGTCAATTACCAGAGCACTCGGTTTTTCTTTGCGGAAAAACGCGATAACCTTTTGGGCGGAATCCACAGATGTGAGTCTGTAACCTGCATCATCAACGCGTTTTTTCATACGTTGGACAAGATTTTCATCCCTGGAGAGAAGAACAACTTGCGGAGGATCAGCCATCGGCAGGTATACCGATACCTCAGTGCCGCAATCTGTTCCGGGAACAGGGCTGGCGAATCCGATTCTGCCCCCGTGCAGTTCCACAATTTCACGTGATATGGCTAATCCCAGGCCGGAACCCCGCACATGTTCACCGATACGGAAATAACGCTGGGATAATTTGGGCAGCAGATCTTCGGGGATTCCCATTCCCGTATCACCGACTTTTATCAGAGCCATGGAGGAATCTTCGGGATCCCGCATCAGGGAAACGTTAATTATTCCGTCCTCAGGTGTAAACTTTACGGCGTTACCCACAAGATTCATAATAACACGCTGCATTTTGTGAAGATCACAGCTGACAAAGATCTCCTGAAAACCGAAATCAAAATTAAGTTTGATCCGTTTGGCATCAGCCTGAACACGCAGTGTTTCCGCACCGGAACCGATAACAGAACGCAATGGAAAGGTTTTTCGGGAAAGCACGAGTTTTTTACTCTCGATCTGACTCAGATCAAGGATGTCGTTGACTGTTGTGAGAAGACGATGACAGTCGGAATGCAGGCGTTCCAGATAGCGTTCTATTTTATCGGACATAGGCCCGGCAACTCCCCGCAGCATGTTATTGACAGCATAGATCATAGATGTGAGCGGTGTACGCAGTTCATGGGAAACGTTTGAAACAAACTCCATGCGCGCCCTGTCGTGAGCCTGCAGGCGTTCCATGGCATGTTCCAGTTTCTGATTTGCCTCATGCCTCACAGTGATGTCGCGGATGAAAAAAATGAACTGCGCATTTTCATCCATGTTCAGACGGTTGACCACAATTTCCGCTGCGAAACTGCTTCCATCAAAGCGGTTGCAGAAACCTTCCACTAGAGTAAACTGACGTTTATCCAGATTATTTTTAATCACAGTGGACAGATCATCCGTTGCTCCAGCAATCAATTTATAGACGTTTTTACCAACAAGATCACCGCATCCCATCTGAAAAAAAGTAGCTGCACGTGCATTTCCGGCAAGGATCACCCCTTCTTCTGTTGTAATAAAAACCGCATCATAATGAGCTTCAAAAAGTTTAAAGAGAGGTGAACCGATCTGTATATTGCGAAAACGCCAGGACTTTCCGCCCTCATCTTTGGAGAGATAATCGTGTTTAATATCTCCTTCTTCCGGCAGTTCCGAAGGATGAATATCAATGCGCATAGTCATATTCGGAGGTAAATTATCCGCGTTCATAGTTACTTTCTTTCCTCACGAGAGTAGATTCAACATACAGTTTAAGTTCCATCACTCACGCACTGAAGCTGTTTTCAAATTCATCTTCGTGCAGCGCTGACAGCGAAAACCTGTCGGCTTCCGGCCTTTTTCAATTCGCGTGCACATTCGCTGAGAGTCGCCCCGGTTGTCATGACATCATCTACAAGCAAAACCGTACGCTTCCTGACCCACTCAGGGCGGACAACCTTGAAGACGCCTCTGATATTTTTTCTGCGCTGTGCTGCGTTGAATTTTGTCTGTGTTACGGTGCCCCGGATACGTTTCAGCGAGCGGCTGTCCATACGGCGGTCCATCCGTTCTGCCAGTATTTCTGCCAGAACCAGCGACTGATTATAGGATCGCTCGCGTAAACGCGTCCTAAACAGAGGGACGGGAACAACAACATCAACCGCATGCAGATCTTCCCATATTTGCAGAACACCGTACATTGTATCAGCTATGTCTCTTTTCAGCCACAGCGCATTTTGATACTTGAAAGAAAGAATAATTTCACGCATCACACCGTTGAAATGCGCAGCGGAGCGGGCACGATCAAAAAAGGGTTTTCTTTCCCGGCAGGCCTGACACAGAAAGCCGCATTGCGGATTGCCCGTCAAGGGGTTGCCGCACAGGGAACAGAGACCGGATTTCAAAAGTTCAATCCTGTTGAAACAGTCCCAGCAGAGACAGCGGGCGGGACGATCGCTCGGACAACCGCAAACAGGACAGACCCGCGGATAAACCGTATCATAAAAAAGTTCAGATACCTGCGAAATCCATTTTGCGGTTTTATTTGAATACAGCTCTCTGATTCCTTCATCTCCCTGACCTGAATCCCGCATTCCACAACTGCGCGGGATAAACACCTCCCGCCACCAATTCACCGACAGCCTTCATCACATCAGGTTTATCTTCACGGTAAGTAACACCGAACCAGGAACTTTCGGTGGGCAGAACGGAAACCCGGGCACGTTTCTGCCGTATCATTTTATCAACAACAAAAGGGATATACCATTCGGATTTCAGGTTATCGATATTCTGATCGAGAAAAGCCGGAAATTCAGCGTTCAACTCGCGCATGAATGCCATTGAAAAACCCCAGAAATTCATAGAAACACGCTCTTCACCTGTATAATAAACAGGATTATCCGGATCAGAAATATCACGGGCTCCGCCTGGAACAGGCACAATTTTTGTCATTTCCGTCACACTCAGCAGTTTTCCTGTATCATCTACGGAACACACCCCACGGGCGACACTTCCGTTTTCAGAAAGTGTATGATCCAGCCGGAATCCGACAAGGGCGAAATCGGCAGAATCCGCATCTGCCGATGCCAGGAAAGCGGCGAGTTTCACAAAGGAATCACGTCCATAGAAATCATCAGCGTTGATTGCGGCGAAAGGGCCGTCAATCAGGTCACGTGCCGAGCGCAGAGCATGTGCTGTACCCCACGGTTTCACCCGGCCTTCAGGAACATCATAACCCCGGGGAAGATCATTCAGCGATTGAAAGGCATACTCCACCTTCACCGCGTTTTCATATCTGGAGCCTATCGTCTTTCTGAATTCTTCCTCGAAATCACGGCGTATTACAAATATCACACGGTTAAAACCGGCCTGTACCGCATCATATACCGAGTAATCCATGATAGTTTCCCCGGAAGGTCCGACAGGATCGCACTGTTTAAGACCGCCATAACGGCTGCCCATCCCGGCAGCCAGAACAACTAAACTCAAGCTCATAATATTCCTTTCAACCTGAAAGCGCTTTTGCATTTGCATAAATACATCCAAGGCCGAAGAGGGTCAGTTCTTCGTCAATAACAAAATCCATATCCATGCCGCGGAGAGCCCACGATGCATAACCCCCTGTGGCAACCAGTTTAAAATCAACATTCATAGAATTGCGCAGATATGTGGTGATTTCCCGTACTATACCGCGATATCCCACCTCCGCTCCGATACGCATGGCATCTCCGGTAGTCTGTCCGATAACAGGACATTTTTTTCCTGCCAGTTCGATCCGCGGAAGCAACTCCGTACGTTCGCAGAGATAATCCGTCATGAGAGGCAACCCGGGTGTTATCACACCCCCGACATATCGTTTATCAGGCATAATGACATCGAAGGTCAGGGCCGTACCGAAATCCGCCACTACCAGCGGGGCACCATAACGTGCAACTCCGCCGCAGGCATCCGCCAGCCTATCCGCGCCTATTCTTTCGGGTTCCGGGTAATCCACAGTGATATTCAAAGGAATTGATGAATCAACCACCAGTGTCTCCATTCCCAGTTCTCTTCTGACCAGGCTGAACCAGCGTTTATTTATGCGAGGAACAACAGAACCGAGGGCAGCTCCGTCAAGACCGTCAGCGGCAGCACCTGCCACAGCCTCGGAACACAGGAGAGGATTCATGCGGATGCCGCCTTTAACATGCACGGCATCGACAATCCCACCATCCTGAAAAACGCCTACACCTGTTGATGTATTGCCAGCATCTATAACAAGAATCCGCACTTATACAGCACTCCATTCAAGAGATAAATCAACCGCACGCGCTGAATGGGTTATACAGCCGAGAGAAATGGCATCCACTCCGGTTTCCGCTACTTCACGGACACGTTCGAAAGTAATACCGCCGGACGCCTCTGTTTTACTGACGCCTTTACAGAGTCCTACACATTCTTTCATCATTGCGCAGCTCATGTTGTCCAGCATAATCCACTCCGGCGCGGCCCGCAGAGCGCTTCTGCATTCTTCTATGCTTTCAACCTCCATCTCCACCATGATCCCGGGATAAGCTTTGCGGGCAGCTTCAACAGCCAGATCCAGACGGTCAGGGTCACCGCCTTTCCATAGTCGGCGGTGATTGTCTTTCACCAGCACCCTGTCATAAAGGCCGAAACGATGATTAGTTCCTCCTCCGCACAGAACCGCGTATTTTTCAAAAGCACGCAATCCGGGAGTGGTTTTACGTGTATCGAGAATCATCGTTCCGTAGGGTCCGACCAGATTCGCAAAGCTGTGTGTCAAGGTGGCGATGCCGCACATGCGTTGCATAAAATTCAGGGCTGTTCTTTCAGCAGTGAGAATCGAGGCGGCGCTGCCGTGAATTGAAATCACGGTGTCACCGGCATCAAGCTCATTTCCGTCAGCAGCCACAATCTCTGTCTCAAGAGTTTTATCCACAAGTTCCAGCACCTTGCAGGCAACGGACACCCCTGCCACAACGCAGGGTTCACGTGCCAGAATCTCGCCAGTTGCCATGATGTCAGGATTGACAAGCGACAAGGTAGTCACATCGCCGCTACCTATATCCTCACGTAAGGCGGCTTCGACAACAGCAACACAGTCGAAATTCTGCATAATATCTTTTAATTTCATAAAATCACCTCAAAAATAATTCCTGGATATCAAATGCCTTAAACAGGTTGAATTACGCGTTTACCCAAACAGTAACCGAGAATTCCTCCGCAGAGATGCGCCGAGTTGGCTATAGGAGACTGTATAAAAAACCAGTCGAAAAGAGTTATGCCCAAGATAATCCAGAGCAGAGTACGCGCTTTCAAACGCAGAGGTATAATCAGAAAAAGCAGAACATATAGTTCACGCCGGGGATAAATAGCCAGATATGCTCCCATAAGAGCAAAGACAGCCCCTGATGCTCCTATACATATCGCGCTGTCCAGTGTGCCTTCCAGGCCGGCTCCGGAATGCAGAAAGGATGCCGCAGTCGCAGGCAGCCACGCAGTAAGATGAACCAGAAAGGAAAGATATGGTATCGTTGCGGTGTAAACCAGCCAGCCGACTGCACCGCATATACCACCGAGAAAAAAGGTTTTATAAAAAAAGCTGCTTCCGAAATTCCGTTCAAGTGCGGAACCGAAAACAACACAGGCCCACATATTGAGAATAAGATGCCACCAGCCTGCATGCAGAAAAAGATAGCTTACAGGTTGCCAGAAAAAACCGCTGATCAGAAGCGGCCATTGCAGAGAGAAACAGTTGCGTAGAGCCAGCGCATAGGAATGTCCGTAAACAAACTCAACCCTGCTCGCAATAATGAGCAGTATGTGTGCGCACACTGCTACAGCGACAATCCGGGTTGTCGCTGTTGAAAAATGTAAAAGCCCCCGCAGACGCCACTGCAATCTGCGAAACATTGTAATCAAGAGGAACCTCTTACTGGACAAACAGTCCGGAATTGGCAAAGGCCTGCAGGTTTAAATAAAGAATAACCATAACCGCAAACATGGCCAGCGTCGCTGCAATTGCGGCAATTCCGTAAACGGTTTCGTTTACTGCAGTTGATGCGGTCTCTTCTTCATTTGGATTACGCAGACGTTTGGAAATATAAGCGCCGCCGGACTGCTGCGATTCCTCATGGGCTCCTTCTAGAGATGACTTCTTTAATTTCATGTGACGATGTTACCAAAAACAAAGGGTATTGAGTAGCCCGTTTTTTTGTTTTTTAATATTTTCTGTCTGATACGTCTATTCCCCGGAAACAAGCTCCATGGGCACTACAAGAACGGGACATGCAGCCTTACGGACTACTTTTTCGGTTACATTCCCAAGAAGCCAGCGGGTTATGGCGCCGTGTCCCTGCCGGCCCATTACCAGAAGGTCCGCACCGTATTCACCCACATACTCAAGAATAGAGTGGGCCACTTCCCCTATCCGGACACTGACAAGAAATCTGACCCCTTCCGGCACAAGAGGCTGATAATACTTCTCAACGGCCCTGTCTATATTATTGCGGGCCTTGGTATCCATATCCCCGACCTCGTAGATATACCCTTTCCAGAACTGCGCATCCGGTTCAGGTATCACATGAAAAAGGCATATCTCAGCGCCTTTGTGCGCTGTAGCTTTGACCGCCTCTTTAAACGCCTCCTTCGCATTATCTGAAAAGTCTGTACAGAAAAGGATCTTCTGATAATGTGCACCAACCAGATCCAACTCGCTCATAACCGCTTCCTCCTTAACAATCAAATGTTAAGGCAGAATCCGGAATATTGCAATGATTGTCTTAAGAGTTTTTTTTGTAACAGAAGCTGATTTTATAACAACCAGGCCCTATCGATACTCCGCTCAGATCGATTGGCGGCGCTACTGCAGACCGGGTGTTCCCCCACCCGGCGCAGCAAGGCCCGGCAAAGTCTGTCTCCGCCTGCACGCAGGGCCTAAAGTATCAGAACAACTGTTCCTTTGGGTGCGGGAGGAACAGGCTCGCAGAAAAACAGAACCTCTCCCAGTGCGGGATAGTCGTAGTAGCCATAACTCGTATTTACATCCAGAGCGATATAGCGCCCACTGACATCCGTCAGTCCAAGTGCATTATGAACAGTCTGTGTTGTGCCCCCGGGATTCTGCAACAAACGCATATCACTGGCGAGAAGAGTCCAGCCACTGCTGTCGAAGGTCGTTTCATCCAGATGAGAATTACTGAAACCGTCATCGCTGCGTATCCAGACATTCAATGTTTTCACAGAACGGTGAACAACACTGTCCGTTGACGGGTTGAAATTAAATCACTACCATCCCATAGATTCAGTAGATTATTTTCGCGCAGAGACGCAGAGACGCTGTGTTATAAGTGCTTCATGAACAACATATTAATAAACTATAGAGAATCTCTCTGCGTCTCTGCGCCTCTGTGCGAGAACGGATTTGATCTGTTCACTCATCCCATTGGTTTCGATTGTCCAATATTGCCAAGCATAAAAGTGTTTTCAGTGGGACGCTGGTGAACCGCTTTTAAAATTCAAAGTGCAGGTTCAGGCGGATTTCAGAGCGTTGTTCATACGGCGTATGGACTCATCTATCTCTGCCGCATTTTTAAACCCGACAGTTGCGGCATCGATATCCGGATTGGAAATTACAAAACGCATAGCCTTCTCACGATCCTCGGGATCTTTAAAATCGCCGTTACCTACAAGTTTCATGCCTATGACCCCGTGTCCATTTTTCTTCATCTCGCTGATCTCATTCAGCACAGGCTCGATACCGGAAGCAGCTGTCTTCCTCCTGGTACTCTTATAACGATCGGTATATCTGGCCTGCGGATTCACACGCACAAGATTAACCTGAACCCAGTCAGCCCGGGATGCGACCTCGAGTGCCTCCATGCTGTGACATGATACGCCGACAGATCGGACCTTGCCTTGCTCCTTTGCTTTGGTCATAGTTTCCATCACACGCTCTCTGTCGCTGGTCCAAGTGCTCTTTGTCGCACAATGGCACATAATGCAGTCCAGATAGTCGGTCTGTAAAGTACGCAACTGGTCCTCGATATTTTTCATCGGATCATCCGGTGTGCCCCATACCTTGGAAAGAACAAAAAGGTCTTTGCGGGGCAGTTGCCCGAGAGCACTTCCCATCCACTTGAAGCTCCGGTAGTTGTGCGCACAGTCAAAATAGGTGATGCCTTTGTCAAAGGCTGTTTTCACCAGCTGGCACAGACCATCCCGGCCCAGCGCTTCCTGAATACTGCCGCCCCGGCTTCCGGTTCCCATCCCGAGCCGGCTCATTTTTATTCCGGTGTTGCCGAGGCTTATCTGATCGGTGGCACTCCTTTTTCCTGCAGTCAGCGCATATAAAAATCGGGGTGTGAAAACCGCCGCACCTGTCAGGGCGGAAATATGTTTCAGCACATCACGACGTCTCAGTCTATTCAGTTCCATAATTATCCTCCTTCACTTCCTCACAGTTCAAGAGCGTAAAAACAGGTGTTTTCATTCAGAAGTAAACATAATAACAGCTCCGCCTCCATCCGACAGGCTGATTTTCTGTATTTCCGGACTCTTGATTTTCTTGTAAACAACTTTAAAAGGAACCGCAGTTTTACAGTTATCTTTCAGTTTTGTGCGCGGATTCATGCCTGCGAGATCGACACGGTCCGCCGCGGCATCATCACACACAATTGTAACATGATATTCACCTTTTCCGAGAACATCAGTATTGAAAATAAATTCGCGGGCTTTTCCGCCGTTAAGTACAGCCACAAACCATTTATTGTCCGACCGCCGCGCAAATGCCACCAGTTCGCCTATTCTGCTTCCGGGCAGTACAATAGTTTCATCCCATACACTCGGCAGTGCCTTCACAACAGGCAGCGCCTGTTTTAAGACCGGATGCGTCATCATCAGTTCCGGGTGTTCAGCATAAACCTGTAGCGGGGAATTGAACAAAACCGCTGTAGCCAGCTGGTGAGCCCAGGTGGTGGCGCCAGGGTTTGTGTAGAGGACAGGCGTATAATCTCCATGACCGACCACATAACGCGTGAAAGGCAGAGCGGCATTGTGCGAAGCTGGCAGTGGACCTTCCTTCATTTTGTTCAACTCAATACCGCGGATACCTTCACGGGTAATTTCGTTGGGATAAGTCCGTTCTTCGCCTGTCGGAGCATGACATCCGTGAAAATTGATCAGCAGTTTTCTCTGAGCAGCCAGCCGCAGGGCAGCAATTTCAAAATCTATCAACTCCTTGCTTTCTCCGTTCATAAAATCAATCTTCAAACCGCAGGCACCGGTTGCGGCAACTCTGTCAAAATACTCGCGCATCTGACGATAATTATCAGCAGAGTTACAAATGTCCTTTGAATGCACCCAGACAAACACCCGCACACCTTTACTGGCGGCATAATCACAGATTGATTCAATCGTTTCAAAAGGATCCTTCCAATCCTTCCAGCCGTCATCAATTAAAGAATATTCAAAACCCATATCAGATGCCATATCAATAAAACTGCGCTGATCTTCAGGAGATCCGAGTCCTATTGTCTCCCAGCTCCAGACACAACGTCCGGACCGTATATAAGATGTATCGGCAAAGAGTTCCGCATCAGGCGGAGGATTGAGATTAGTCACAAAATCACTGTTCACCAGTTCATTCAGATCTTCAGCCAGAAGAACAGCACACCAGGGTGTAACAACATCGCCTTTGACATCAAAACCCTTTTTTCCCTCAGTAAAATCCGCGACTATCCGCCGCTCCCCCACAGCTCTGAGCCGCATGCCGCTGTAATTGTAACATGCTGCTTTGGTTATAACAGCGTATCCAAGTTCCCCCGGCAGATCAAAGACTAGCGGAGTTCCCTGTACCGGACCTATCCTTGCGGGTGTAGCTTTCTCCAGTTTCTCCACCGGCACAGATATCCATTCCCCTGCATAGGTCTTCAGCTTCCATGCAGGGGCAAGCCTTTCAAAATACCAGACCTGCGAGCCTGAAACAACTTTCCAGCTTGAACTCTCTCCTTCAACATGCTGATCACCGGATCCCGGCACAATGTAGCGGTAGGCCACTCCGTCATCATAAAGCCTGAACTCAACCCTCGATTCACGGCCCGATGTATGTTTTAACGGATAACTCCAGAGATTATAGCGGTTGCGGGCGCGGGTATGGTTACCGCGCACAGCATATTCACTGTCTTGTCTGAAAACAACAGGCTCAGCAACTGCTGAGTGTTTCCCCAGGTTTACTCCGTCAACTTTTATTCCAAGAGGCGAAGTTTCGATAACATCCCGCCCCCTGAATGAGATCCTGTAAAAAAGCTGTCCGGTTTTATCTGCATAAAAATCGGCTTTTACCCGGGAATCCGGACTTTCCATCTCTATCCCCCGGACAATACCTGAACAAAGAAACATGAAAACCATTGCATCAAAAAAAAATGTTTTCATAAAATTCCCTTTTTTGAAAAAATCAAGCTGATATCAATCAGCAATTTCCGCGAATATCGGATAATAGCGGTATCATTATGCCTTATGCAGAAAATATATCAGAAAAAAAGTATAAAGTGAACCTCTAAGCACATCTCACCGTTTAAATCCTTAAAGGAGCGTATTATGTCAGATAATGCAGCGGTGACAGCCGCATCGGTTTCCGGTCTTTGTAAAAGTTTCGGTGAAACGGAAAACGTGGTCCATGTTCTTACATCCGTTAATCTCAAACTCGAACACGGCGCTTTCGACACAATTATGGGCCCCAGCGGATCGGGAAAAAGCACCCTGCTCCACCTGATGTCGGGTCTGATAACACCCGACAGAGGAAACATAAAAATCGGAGGTACATCCATTGTCGGCATGTCAGACAAAGAACTGACCGTATTCCGCCGCCGTCGTATCGGTCTCGTTTTTCAGGATTTCAACCTGATTCCATCGCTGAATGTTGAAGAAAACATCGCCCTCCCGCTTATTCTTGACGGTGTTGAAGTTACACCCGGAATTTTGGAAAAACGTATGGAGCAGCTTAATCTCACGCACAGGAGGCATCATACACCGGCAAAACTCAGCGGCGGTGAACGCCAGCGGACAGCTATAGCCCGGGCACTGATAACCAATCCCGACATCCTGTTGGCGGATGAACCCACCGGAAATCTTGATTCTCCGTCCGGACATGCATTCTGCGAGATTCTGCAGAATATGAACGAGGAGGAAAACTGCGCGATTCTGCTTGTCAGCCACGATCCGGTTGTGGCATCAGCTGCCAAACGCGTACATCTGCTGAAAGACGGCCGCTTCGTTGATTGTTTCGAGAGCCGCAATGATGCCGCATTGGTATCTGAACGCTACCTGGAAACAATGAAAGAATGAAGAGATAAGAATTGATACTGCGGGCTTTACACAAAGGCTCTGATTATAAAATACAAGGGCATGGAAAACAGGATTTCTGCATGATTATAAAACTGGTAACAAAAAGTTTGATAAAAGACAAAATGCGTTTTGCTCTTGCGGTTTTCGGCGTCGCGGCAGCTGTAGGACTTATAACATGGTCAATCGGACTGACAAAGACAACAGCGCATCAGAGCAAAGAAAAAGTAAGGCGTATGACAGAGCCTTTCAACGCATGGGTAACTGCAGCACCGGTCGGTATAAAGAAAAACCGTAAAGCTCGCGGTCCACGCATGGTCACCTCCGATGCGCAACTCAACTCAACTTTGCCCAAAGAAGTTGTTCATGCAGTTGAAACATCCGATCTTGTGGAATCATTCAAAGCGTACAAAGTGATAAACGCAACTCTGGATTACCGTCCTGGCGGAAGAGTTATGCAGGGGCCTCCGCTGCGTGCAGGCATCACTCTGGCTGAAGCTTCGGGATGCCCCTACACCGAAGCAGATATCGAAGGCCGATGGCCTGATCCTGAGAGCAGTACTCTGGAGGCGGCGGTCTGCTCCGCAGTATTTACGCCACGCCGGCTGGATACGCCGGCAATCGGATCAGAGCTAGTGCTGCTTACTTCCACCGGCGCACTGAAAGTTAAAATCAGCGCAATTATAGACTTTCCGGAGTGTGTTAACGGTTTTCCGACAGTCTTTACAACCAGCGGGGCAATGGAAGTTCTTTATGCAAACAATCCGATTATCACTCAGCCAGACATGTTGCTGTGCACAGTCAGAAACGGCAAAGAAAACAAATTGGATAAGGTGCTTGAATCATCCCTTTCTTCCAAATTCGCCACTTCGTACCATGTTGTGCACAGAAGACAACTCGAAAATCAGCATTACAGCGACAGACAGCGCAATTTCAAACGACAGGCCCCCCTGCTGCTGACACTATCAGCTCTGACAGCACTCTGCATGATGATGAATGCATTGAACATAGGAGTTCGTCAGCGGTTGCGTATGCTGGCCCTGCTGCGTACAGCCGGAATGACCCGGCTGCAGGTTTCTGCTGTAATCGTTATTGAGGGAGCGCTGATTGCCCTGTGCGGATGGATACTCGGATGTTCTGCAGGATGGATTATTCTCAAAGTATTTGTCAGCCGGGCGCAGGAAACCTTTCCATCCGGAGCCTGTCTGGGGTGGGAACCTGTCGTCATGCTCGCTGCAGCTGTGGCTGTAACCATGCTGTTCAGTCTATTATGGCCCTGCCGCCGTGTCATGCGTATCCGCCCGCTTGATGCACTTAAGGAACACAGAAATGAAATAACGGAAATTAACCCATTCAAAACTGCTGTGGGAACTGTAATGCTTTTTCCTATGCTGGTTCTTGCCCTGCCCATACCGATCGAGCCCATAACCAGAAGTCTGCTGATGCTGCTAGTCGGGATACCTATGCATATTACCGGAATACTGCTTATACTTCCGGCTTTTATCCGTCTGTCCGAAAAGCTGTTTGTTCCTGCGGCGTCCGTACTGCTGGGAATATTTCCCTGTCTTATCCGACACCGCATCAGCGCCAATATAAGTCATACGACCGGAATGGTTCTAACTCTGGCGGTAGGGCTGGGCACCTTCACTGCCATTCATATCTGGGGCAGCTCCCTGACCAAACCCTTTCTTCCGAGTCCTGAATTACCTGATGCAATTGTCTCCATTCTGCCTAACGGCATACCAAAAGGAAACGCGGAAAAGGTGTCAACCCTGCCGGGAGTAGCTGAAAAAAAATGTCTGCCCATCGAAGTTCTGCAACTACCGACAGCCGCTCAGAAGAACACACAGAGGAAGAAAGACCGATTCGGCGGTCCTGAAAATGTATTGCTCATGGGAACAGATCCGACAGCCGCGTTCGGCGGCGACAAACCTCTGGCTCCCTTTCGTTTTGTCGAGGGCAGCCGCAAATCTGCGGCAAAAAAACTGTCTGAAGGCAGACACTGCATTATCACTGAAATGTACGCCCGCAAAAGCGGATTGAAAACTGGCGATACTCTTTCTCTGACGCAAAGCATACCCCGGGGGAAAAGCAGGAACATATCCTTGATTGTTGAGGGAATTGTGGACCTGAACTGGCATCTGGTCACATCCAGAGCTCACTTGAGAGGACGAAACGGCATGCCGGGATTCACCTCGGGTCCAGTTTTTGTTGAAGAAAGTATTGTACGTAAATTAAGCGGCAACAAAGACAGGACATTTTTTCTGTGGACAAATCTCAGCAGAGAATACAGAGAAATGGGAGCTTTAGAAGGAAGCAGCCAGCTTGAAGCGGAAATTCGCAAAAAACTCGATATCAGGACAGACAACACTGTACGCGTGCATCACAGGGACGAAATTGAAGACGGAACAATAGCACACGCCTCACATCTTATCGGTGATATGGCGCGTGCTCCTTTCTGGTCGCTGATTGTTCTGTCAACTGGCATCATAAGCCTGCTGATAGCATCTTATCACGCCACAGCGCATGAAACAGCAGTAATGCGTGCAATCGGTCTCACGCGCAATCAGCTCGGACGCATACTTTTCGCGGAGGCCATGCTTGTCGGACTCTGCGGAATAATTCTGAGCGTAATATCAGGCTTCTTCATAGGTTGGACATTCACAGGCTGGACCCGGGCCTGGATGCCGTTCAGCGGACTTCCGGTATCGTTGAGTATTCCCTGGCTGACGATTTTCAAAGGAATAGGTTTCGCATTTGCACTCTGCGCAGTCATGGCTGTTCCGCCTGTACTCTATCTTGTGCGCAGAAACACCATATTCGCGGAGAGATGAGCGCGGCAGTCGGCCGGTACAGCCGGTGCAGTAACCGCTTGTAAATCGGCACAGACTGGCGGTAATATGTCGCTTATCCGCCTTCTTTCATACGGCGTGACATATCAAACGACTGCTACAGAAAGCAACATACAACGTGGCGGATGAAATGCGGTGGCAGCTTTTTCAGGACGCGGCACTACTTCCCGCTTCCCGCATGCCGCTGGCAATGTGATTCTTTTAAAACTTCGCGTTCAACCCTATCTCAAAGGCACGGGGATTACCTGGAAAGCATTGATAATAATGACGGTTGGACTCTATGTAGTCTTCGCCGAAAATATTCTTTACAGCCAGCTTCAAAACAAAATCTTCGGAGCCGCCGAACTTGCTGAGAGGCATTGCGACCGAAGCATCGAAAACATGTGAATCACTGATATAATAATCCGGTCCGACATACTGCCCGCGGAATGTTGAATAGTATTTATCACGGAATCGATACCCGAACCCCAGCACAACATCATCGAACATCCCCCTGTCAATACGGTATGAAGTAGAGGCCGTAAAAGTATGCGGCGGTGTGTTGTCGAACTCTATATCATCTGTCTTGTCCTCATACTCGCTGTAGGAATAAGCGGCATAGACAGACCAGTTTTTCTGAATATCACCGGTAAGAGACACTTCCACACCGCGTGACTCACCCTCGGCACCGGCTTCATAGTACTCTGTTTCTTCATTGAATACGGGTTTATCCTTCTGGTTAATCATGAAAAAAGATGTCTGAAACCAGAGTGCCTGCACCGGGGAAAAGCGGAACCCGCTCTCATACTGGGTTGCCTGCCACTCGGAGGTAAGTTCCTCCGTTTCACTTTTCATATAACCGAAGTTAGGTGCCGCGCTTTGTGAAATATTCCCGAAAAAAGCCAGCTGTTCCAGAGGCATATATGTAATCCCTGCCCGCGGACTCACGGCATCGCCGGTGTTGCCGATATCACTCTCGTGGTAGTCATAACGTATCCCCGTCAGAAAACGGAAATCTCCCCAGCTGATCAAATCCTGCGCAAAAACACCGTATTTCTCCAGCTGCGAATCTCTGTAGTTTTCCGGAACCCACACATGTTCGTCGTCAGCAGAGCCGACATTCTCGAAGTAACTTCGGCCCTGGCTCGTTTTACGGCTGTAATCACCCTGAGCAACAAACTGATGTTCAGCTTCGCCGGTTTCAAATGCAAGAACACCGCGCTGATATACGTTATACTGCCGGCTGAGACTGTCGCTCTCCATGTGGGAATAGGGAGTTGAAACATTACGGCTGTCGGCATAAGCTGACGGTCCGAGGTGCTCGAATTCAATATCAGCCTGTGATATACCGGCACCGACACGAAGGGTCAGATATCGATTGGCATCCCATTCCAGAAATGATGATATGGAGTGAGCTATATATTCATCGCGCATATCTGATGTGGAGTCGTTGGAATCCCAGTCATAGCGGCCATAAGGCCTGCCCCGGTAAACGGGTATCCCCTGATACCCCGGCTGATCTATATACTGAAAGGTTGTATTCACACCTATACGCAGATCATCCCTGATAATCAGCAGCATGGAGGGCGCAACGGTATAGGATTCACGCCAGTCATAACTGTCCGTGGCATAGTACGGGGAACCGAAGTCAAAACTGACAGGCAGACGAAGTGTCAGTCGGCCGTCAACAATATCATGATTTAAATCTGTCCCTATACGATAACGCTGAAGATCTTCGCCGAAACCGGAGATCATATTGACATTATTAAAGCTCATGCCAGGTTGAGGCTGCTTGCTGATCAGATTTATGGAGCCGCCAGCTCCATAAGGGCCCATGGTCGAAGTGGATCCACCGACTGTTGAACCGACAGGTCCCTTCACAATTTCGATTCTTTCGAAAACAAAGGGGTCCATAAAAATTCCCATGGGACCGGAAAGTCCCAGTGTTCCATCCAGCATAACATCGCTACCGGGCATACCGCGCAGAGTGTACTGTCCGGAAGTGCGGGACATCATGGTTCTGCCGCCGGTGAAAACACCCGGCTGATAACGCAGCAGATCGTGCAGATCTGTCGGATTTATATCTTCGACAAAATCTGATGTAAGAACATCAACTGTCTGCGGCAGTTCTTCAGCCGGAAGATCCGTAAAAGTGGCTGTTGAAACGGTGTCTGACCGGTATTTCGAAATAGGGGTGGCTTCAACGATAACAGATCCGAGATCATGCGGCACTGAGTTGGTTGCAGCACGGCACATCCCGAATGCAGCGACAAGCGCCGGTAAAAGACATAATCTTCTCATGAATACTCCTGCCAGCTGTCTGTCGGACTTGCGGTATCGTCAGTAAATACGCGAAACCCCGACAGTCTGCCGAACTTTGTTATTTGTTTTTTCTTCACAGCTTGCTTTGTCTAACGTCCAGCCCGCATTTGAAGTTCATTTATTTTTTAACGATGTCAGAGAAAACACCTTGCTTTAAATTTCTCTCTCGAACCCAAAGTTTGATTCTGATATTATGCCGTGATTATGCATTACAAAGCCAAACACATAGTTGAATACGCTGCTTTAAATTTTTTTGCGGTGGTCTTCAATGCCATGCCATATCGGATGGCGCTGCTCTGCGGTGCGGGTATAGGACGCTTTATGTTTCATATTGTCCGCTTCCGGCGCCGGGAAACTCTGCGGCGCATACATGCGGTTTTCGGCAAAGATTTTTCCGAAAAGGAAACAAAACGGATCGCACGTATATCACTGCGCAATCTTATTCTGAATATGGTGGAAATGATGCGGGCCGCCAAATTAGACAAACAATGGATTGATACGCATATACCGGAGTTTGCCGCCAGAATCAAAGAGGTCAGAAAAATCATAACGGAACATAACGGTGCTGTGATAGCTGTACCTCACACGGGCAACTGGGATCTGGCCGGATGGGCCTGCAACATGTATGACATCCCTATGATCAGCATTGGCGGCAAACAGAAGAATCCTCTTGTCAACAGATGGATCAACCGGAAACGGGAAAGCGGCATTGAAATGCTGAACAGGGACGAAAAAGGCGCCCTGAAAAAAATCATAAAACTTTTAAAAGAAGGTCGTGTTCTGGCTATTCTTCCTGATGTCCGAATGTACAAAGAAGATCTTTCGGTTGATTTTCTCGGAGACAAAGCCAATCTTGGCCGTGGAATGGCGCAATTTGCCATAAACGCCAAAGTCCCCATCATACCGGCAGTATTCAAACGTGAAGGCTATACAGGTCATACCGCCATCCTGTCGGATATAATACAGCCGGATCCGCAGCTGTCAAAAAAAGAGAACATTCAGCAAATGACGCAGATGGTGATGGACATAATTGATGAATTTATACGCAAAGAACCGGAACAGTGGTTCTGGTATAACAAACGATGGGTGCTGAAACCGATAAAGAAATACGCAAATGCACGAGTGCGTTAGTCGCTATAAAATCAGCTCCTGTCGCAAAAAACAAGAAACTCAGGAGACCATTTGCATAAGTTGTTGATTGAAAGCAACTAAAGCAGCATTTAAAACAGTAGTTGCCTTCGCAGTTTTAACCACGAAAAACACGAAAAATCAGATGGATTCCTTTTTCTCTTTATTCCTATGCAACGCATAGCGTTGTTGACTAAACCAGCGGTGCA